>JBOHRE010000105.1:0-10759 GCA_050732635.1 Longimicrobiales bacterium
ATCCGGACGCCTGCTCGGCGCCCGCGAGCAACGTGGCCGGGCCGCGGCTGCGCGTCGTCGCCACCAACGACTTCCACGGCCGGCTGCAACCGGAGCGGCCGTCATGGAGCGCTGGCCGTCCGGTCGGCGGCGCGGCCGCACTGGCGGCCTACTTCGACTGCGAGCGTAGCGGCTTCGGCGGTGCCACCATCCTGCTCGACGGCGGCGATGTCATGCAGGGAACGCCGATCTCCAACCTCACTGAGGGCCGCTCCGCCGTCGACTACTACAATGCCGTCGGCTATGCGGCCGCGGCGATCGGCAACCACGAGCTCGACTGGGGCGTTGACGTGCTGCGCCAACGCATGGCCCAGGCGGAGTTCGCGTGGCTGGCCGCCAACCTGGTCGTCACGGGCACCGACACCACGCCGTCGTGGGTCGAGTCGGTGAGGCTGGTCACGGTCGAGCCCGGGCTCGATGTGGGCGTGATCGGTCTGATCACGGAGGAGACGCGCACCGCGACACGCCCCTCCACGATCGCCGGTCTGGATTTCCTCGCTGGCGCGGCCGTGATCGATCGCTGGGTGCCGGAGCTGCGCCGGCAGGGCGCCGAGTTCGTCGCCGTGGTCGCGCACGCCGGCGTCGACTGCGACGACAGCGGCTGCGCGGGCGAGCTCATCGACTGGGCGCGCACCGCGCGCGAGCGGCCCGACATCATTGTCGGCGGCCACACGTCGTACCGCGGCAGCCTCAGCGTGAACGGCATCCCCGTCGTTCAGACCGGCTCCTACGGAACCAGCTACGGCGTCGTCGATCTGGCGCGGGTCGCGCCCGACAGCACGCTGAGCGCCAGCCGCCTGGTCACACCGTTCGCCGACGCGATCACACCCGACGCCGCTGTCGCGGCGCTCGTCGAGCGCTACGTCGCCGAGATCGGCAGCGTGGTGAACCGACCGGTGACCACGCTCGCCGAGCCGATCCCGCGCTCCGGACTGGCGTCGGCCATGGGGCCACTCATCGCCGATGCCATGCGCGCGGCGACCGGCGCCGACATCGCCATCATGAACGCCGGCGGCGTGCGTGCCGGCCTCGACGCGGGGCCCGTGACCTGGTCCGACCTGCACCTGGTTCAGCCCTTCGGCAATCAGCTCGTGGTGCTAAGGCTGACCGGCGCACAGCTTCGCGAGACGATCGAGTTCGTGCTCGCCGGCGATCGCCCGAACGCCCACGTGAGCGGCCTGCACGCCGTCTACGACGCCGATCGACCGCCGGGGCAGCGCCTGCTCACACTGACGCTCGCCGACGACCGCGACATCCGCAACGATGCCGATTACGATGTCGTCGTCAACGACTTCATGGCCGAGGGCGGTGACGGGTTCGGCATGCTGCAACGCACGCGTTCCCGAAGCAACACCGGCGTCGTCGACCTGGACGCACTCGTCGATTACCTGGAATCGCTGCCGCGCCCGGTCCGCTTCCGCGCCGAGCCGCGGCTGCGGCCGATCACGCCAGCCGGCTGAAGGACTGGAATGCCCCACCCCACACGCGAGCTGCTGCGGCGGCTGCCGAAGACCGACCTGCACGTGCATCTCGATGGCAGCGTGCGACCGGAGACGCTGATCGAGCTGGCCGACGAGCAGGGCGTCGCCCTGCCCCAGCGTGATGCGAAACGCCTGCGTGAGTACATGCACGTGAGGGATGCGCGCAATCTCGTCGACTACCTCGAGCGCTTCGACGTCACGCTGTCCGTCATGCAGACGCCCGACGCGCTCGAGCGCATTGCCTACGAGCTGGCCGAGGATGCCGCCGCCGAGAACGTGCGCTACATGGAAGTGCGCTACTCGCCGGTGCTGAACACGCGAGCCGGCGTGCCGCTCACCGAAACAGTCGACGCGCCGGTGCGCGGGCTACGCCGCGCCGAGCAGGAGTTCGGCATCCGAACCGGCGTCATCATTTGCGGCATCCGCAACATGAGCCCCGAGACATCGCAGGATCTGGCGGAGCTGACCGTGGCGTTCAAGAACCGCGGCGTCGTCGCCTTCGACCTGGCCGGCGCCGAGTACAACTACCCGGCCAAGAAGCACAAGGAGGCGTTCTATCTGGTCATCAACCAGAACATGGCAACAACAATCCACGCGGGCGAAGCGTATGGCGCCGAGTCGATCCATCAGGCTCTGCACTACTGCAAGGCGAATCGAATCGGGCACGGCACGCGACTCTTCGAGGATCCCGAGCTGATGCAGTACGTGAACGACTTCCGTATCCCGATCGAGATCTGCCTCACGTCCAATGTGCAGACGCGAGCGGTGCCGAGCTTTGCCGAGCACCCGCTCCGCCTCTACTACGACGAGGGCATCGTCGTCACTCTGAACACCGACAACCGCCTGATGAGCGCGACGACGGTTACCGAGGAGTACTGGCGCGCCCACCAGCACCTGGACTTCACCTGGGAGGAGCTGTGCGACATCGCGCTCATGGGATTCCAGAGCGCATTTCTCTCTTACAGCGACAAGGCAGCGTTGGTCGCAGAGGTGAGCGAGGAGATCGCGGCACTCTCCGCCGAACTCACGGCAAGCGCGCGCTGATGGCCTGATCCCTGCACCGTCGCGCGCGTACCTTTGCGAGGAGAGCGCGCATGAGCACAACACCTCCGCCACCCCCGCCGCCATCCGATCGACCAGCGCCACCGCCGCCCCCAGACAGCACGCCGCCAACGGAAGTGACAGCCAAGGGCCGGCTCAGCGGCGTGCTCAAAGGCGTCGGCTGCCTGATCGCTGCCATCATCGTGTTGCTGCTCGCGATGATGTTCGGCGTGCTCGACCTGGTCTTCTGAGGAGCTACGTGACTAGCTGCGCCGCCCCTTCACCTCGCGCATCAGCGCCTTCACCTCCTCGCGGGGGCGGCGGCTGAGGCCGCTGAACTGGCCACCCGACGCGAGCCAGCCGCCTCCGTCGATCGTGACGCACTCGCCCGTGATGTAGGGCGCAGCGTCGCTGATCAGGAACGCGGCCAGCTCCGCGAGCTCGGCGGGATCACCGAAGCGGTCGGCCGGGATGCGTGCTCGTGCCGCTGCTTCGACCCCCGCTGTCGGCATGAGTCGCGACCATGCGCCCTCGGTCGGAAACGGTCCCGGCGCGATGGCATTCACGCGGATCCCATACGTTGCCCATTCCACGGCCAGTGACCGCGTCAGCGCCAGCACGCCCGCCTTGGCCGCGGCGGAGGGCAGCACGAAGGGCGAGCCGGTCCACGCGTACGTCGCCAGGATGCTGAGGATGCTGCCGCCGCCGCGCTCGATCATGCCGCGCGCGACCGCGCGCGTCGCGTTGAACGCGCCGTAGAGCACGATCTTCACCACGGCATCGAACGCGTTCGGTGACAACTCCTCCGATGGCGCGAGGAAGTTGCCGGCCGCGTTGTTGACCAGCGCGTCGACCCGGCCCCAGCGCGCTTCCACGGCAGCGACCCAGTGCTCCATCTGCGCGGCATCCCGTACGTCGGCAGCCAGCGCGAGGCGCCGATCCAGGTCGGCTGAAATGTCGGGCAGCGCCCGCTCCAGCCGCTGCTCGCTGCGGCCGCAGATGGCGACGCGCGCGCCGAGCTGTGCGAAGCGCCGCGCCATGTGCAGCCCGAGCCCGGAGCCGCCGCCGGTCACCAGGACCACGCGATCCGCCAACGCGTCGGCCGCGAGTACAGTTCTCACGATCCCTCCTTCCACAACAGGCACACAGAAGGGGCAGAACCCAGCCGGGTCCTGCCCCCAAAATGCCTCGCCTTCAGTGCGCTAGAACGAGTAGCGTACGCCGAACTGCATCAGCCAGCGCGAGCCGTACGTGCCGAAGTCGATCAGGCGCGTCCTCCAGAACTCGTCCATCGACTCGACGCCGGCGCTGCCTTCGTTGCTGGCGAAGCTCGGGAAGCGGAACGTATAGATCGGCGTCAGGTCATCAGCGCTGACGAAGCGCTCGAAGCGGAGCAGATCCACGGTCCGGAAGCCCGGGTTGTAGCGCAGGCCCCACTCGGAATTGAGCAGATTCGTGAAGTTGAAGATGTCCAGCGTCAGCTCGACGGCGTTGCGTCGGCCGCCGACGGTGCCGAACAGCTCCTGCGCGAGTCGCAGGTCGATAACGTGCTCGAAGGGCGTGCGTGATGCGTTGCGCTCGGCATAATTGCCGCGCCGGCCACTCAGGTAGTCGTCACCCGCGATGAACGCCTCGAACGCCACGCGCTGCTGGTCGGCGGTATAGGTGACGCCTCCGGAGGTGAAATCACGGAACTGCAGGTCGGCCGCGTTCTGCGGCACGTAGGCCAGCGGCGACGTTCCGGAGCCTTCGCCCGTGAAGCCGAAGTTGTTGCCGATGATGAACGAGTAGGGGCGCCCGGATTCACCGGTGTAGATCGTGGAGATCGTCGTCGCCAGGTTGTCCAGGAACTCGCGCCGATAGGTGAGCTGGCCGAGCACGCGCTGGCCAATCGACCAGTCGGAGCGGGCGAGCTCGAGGAAATTCAGCCCGTTCACGTTCTCGTTGAAGCGGAAGGTCGACGCAATCTGATCCGACGTCGCGTCATTCAGCGAGTATGCATCGCCGTACGTGAAGGCGGCACGCGCGCTCAGCGTCCGATCGAAGAACTCGCGCTCGACGCTGGCTGTCACGTCGTATGCATAGCCCTCGCTCGTCGAGCCGACCTTGTAGACGCCGTTGCCATAGCGCGGGTCGATCACCGTCTGGTTGACGTCGATGCTGTTGAAGAAGCTGTTGTAGCCGTAGTTGTAGATCGGCCGCTGGTCGGGGCCGTTCAGCTGGTCGTTCTGGGGCCTGTAGTTCAGGTTCTCGATGATGATGTTGTCCAGATTCTTCGTGTACTGCGCCTCCAGCGAGCCGGTGAAGCCATACGGCAGTTGGCCGTCCACACCGATACTGCCGCGGAAGATCCGCGGGTAGCGGAAATCCTCAGTGAACAGGTCGAGCTCACCCGACGGCCGGTCGGGCAGGTTGAAATCGGCCGCCTCCAGACCATTTGCCGCATCCGGAATGAACGGGATCGGACTGCCGTCCGGTAGCCTGGTCCGGCTGACGAAGCCAGTCGTCACGCCGTTGTTCGTGTACATCGCCCCCGGATAGACGAACGGCACACGACCGGTGAACAGACCCAGGCCGCCACGCAGGACCGCGCTGCGATCCTCGGCAAGGTCGTACGTAAAGCCGAGGCGTGGCGCGAGGTACGGCAGGGCCTTCGGCGTTTCGCCCGGCGTCGCGCCCTCGAGGTCGTACCCGGCGGCCTGGATGTCGGCCAGCGTGGTGGTGAAGACATCCTCGAAGAAGCTCGGCTTCGTGGTGATCTTCGGGACGTCCACGCGCAGACCAGCGGTCAGACGGAGCCGGTCCGTCGCCTGGAACTCATCCTGCGCGTAGACGCCGATCTGGTACGCCTTGAAGCCGGCCGCTGCACTCGACGCATCGCCGAGCTCGTTATCCACCAGGGAATAGCCGCGGTCGAAGTCCTCCGGCTCGACGAACGGGACGGTGCCACCCATAGCCGCGGCCAGCTGCTGACAGTACGTCGATGAGCCATTGCCGGCCGCGCAGACGGACTGGAGAAAGTCGTCGACGCTGGCATACGTGTACTGACCGAAGTTCTGCCGGATGAAGAGATTGAAGATATCGTAATATTCCAGGTGGCCGCCCACGGTGATGGTGTGGCGGTCACGGAAGAGGTTGAAGTTGTTGGTGACCGAGAAGATATCCTGGTTCAGGATGTTGCCGGTCGAGAACGGCTCGGAGCCCAGAAAAAAGCTGCCGGAGCCGTCCTCGATCTCGACCGAGGGGAACGGATCCCCGGCGAAGCCACGGTCATCGCGCACGAACGTCGCGCCCAGCAGCAGGCGGTTGGCGTAGCTGGTGCCGAAGCGGCTGTGCAGCTCGAGCGCCGTCGAGTTCGTCGTGTTCGGGAAGACCTCTCGGTTGTTTGAAAAGTTGATGCCGCCGCCACCGCTGCCGAATGCGTCAATGTTGTCGGAATGCGAGTAGCTATGCCGTGCCGACAGACGGTGGTCATCGTCGATGTTCCAGTCCAGCTTGGCGAGCAGCTTGTTGTCGTCGAGCGACGAGGCCTGGTCCCGGAAATCGCCGGCCTCGTAACCGAGCTCCTGGAGCACGACGTCGTGGATCTGCTGTGCGGTCGACGACGGATCCTGGCCGGCATCCCCGAAGTACGGCGTCGACAGGTACGGACGCGGCGTCTCGGAGCGGAACAGCTCGCCGTTCACGAAGAAGAAGGCCTTGTTGCGCACGATCGGACCGCCGAGGCGGAAGCCGTAGCGCTGGTTGGTGAAGTCGGGTAGCTCGCGCCGCGGGTTGTCCTCGTCGAACAGGAAGTCGGGACCGGGCGTTTTGCCGGCAAGACTCGGGTTACGCAACTGGTAGTAGAACGATCCGGTCAGCTCGTTCGTCCCGCTGCGCGTGATCGCGTTGATCGCCCCGCCGGTGAAGCCGCTCTGCGTGACATCGAACGGCGAGATCGCGATCTGCAGCTGCTCGAGCGCATCGAAGCTGATGGGCGGTGCGCCCGTCTGCCCGCCGTTGGTGCCCTGCGCGGAGAGGCCGAAGACGTCGTTGGTGACCACGCCGTCGATGAACAGCCCGTTGTACTCGGCGTTCTGACCAGCGATCGAGATCGCGGCGCCGTCGTCATCCTCGTTGGAGACGAAAGCTTGCGGCGTGAGGCGCGCCACATCGACGATCTCGCGGTTCAGCGTCGGCGAGTTCTGGATGGTGGCGGCGTCCACGAGCGTGCTCACGCCACCGGCAACATTCCCGCCGGCGGCGCCCAGCACCTCCAGCGCCTCGAGCGCGACCGCTTCGGTCGTCAGCTCGAAGTCGACCCTGCGGGTCTCGCCGAGCGCGAGCTGCACGTCCTCCACGGTCTCGGCGGCGTAGCCAATACTGCGCGCTTCGATCGTGTAGGGGCCGCCTGGCCGCAAGGCGGGCATGAGATAGCGGCCGTCCGACCGCGTGATGGTCTGCAGCTGCCGGCCCGTGGGAACGTTGGTGATCAGGATCTCGACGCTGCCCAAGGGGGCGCCGGCCTCATCCGTGACGCGACCGGTCAAGGTGGCCGTCGTGACGCCCTGCGCGTGCAGTTCGGACGATCCTGCCAGGAGCGACACGACCAAGCTGAGCGCGCAGGCGGTCAGCACCCTCATTCGCGTCATGTGAAGCCTCCAGTGAGTGCAAAGGTAGCGGGCCCGGCTAAGAGGCCCGCGACGAAACGCGTTCCACGCAAGTGCTGCGGCCCGGCGAAGCCTCGCGCGCCCTGTCCGTTGCGTGCCGGACTGCGCCGGCATTCATGACGGCAGTGGCGCCCGCCTGGACGGAGCTCGAGCTCATTCGAGGAAGTTCTGCGAGAAGACGCGTTGGACCCGGAAGGTAGGCGGGCGCGCAGGTCCGTCAAGGCTGGCGCCGAACGACGCGGTAACGGAACGCCACCGGCCACGCAACGGCGCGGATCTGGGGCTGGGGGCGGAGGGGCGAACCGCAGCCCGGCCGCGCCGCTCAGGCCTCGGCCAACGCCTGGCGCGGTGCGTCGCGCGCGTCCGGGTCCGCGGCCAGATAGCGCTCCGCCAGCTCGACGTACTCGGCGGTGCCGAGGTAGAGCGGCGTGCGCTGATGCAGCGTCTCGGGCTCGATGTCGAGGATGCGACGTCGCCCGTCGGAGCCGCGGCCACCCGCATGCTCGCAGATGAACGCGAGGGGCGACGCCTCGTAGAGCAGGCGCAGCTTGCCACGCGAGTTCGTGCTGTCGGCCGGATACATGAAGATGCCGCCGTAGAGCAGTGTGCGGTGAAAATCAGCGACCAGTGAGCCGACGTACCGTGACGAGAACGGCTCGAGGTTCGCGCCATCGATGCCCTTGAGGTGCTCGACGAATCGCTGCTGTCCGGCTGACCACTTCGAGTAATGCCCCTCGTTGCAGCTGTAGACCCGCTGGCTCCGGTCCGGGATGTGGATGGACGGATAGCTGAGCAGAAACTCACCGATCGACGGATCCAGCGTGAAGCCGTGCACACCGTTGCCGGTCGAGTAGACCATGATCGTGGACGAGCCGTAGACCACATAGCCGGCGGCGAGCTGATTGTGCCCCGGCTGCAGGCAGTCCTCGAGCTGCCCTTCCTGACCGCCGCTGACCTTGCGTTGGACGGAGAAGATCGTGCCGATCGAGACGTTCGCATCGATGTTCGACGAGCCGTCCAGCGGGTCGTACAGCACCACATAGTTGCCCTTGGGAAACTCGTTCGGGATGGGAATGACGTTCTCGGATTCCTCGGAAGCCATACAGCAGAGATAGCCGCCGTGGTCGAGCGCCTTGTAAAGCACCTCGTTGGCGTACTCGTCCAGCTTACGGACCTGCTCGCCGTGCACGTTGAACTCCTCGGTCTCACCGAGGATGTCGACCAGGCCGGCGGAACGGACCTCACGCGAGATGATCTTCGCGGCGAGCGCGATGTCGTACAGGATGCTGCTGAACGCGCCGGTCGCCTGCGGGTGCAGCCGCTCCTGCTCGATGATGTGACGCTCGATCGTGATCACGGACCGGTGTCTCATGCGCTCCTCCCAGGTGCGGCGGTCGCGTCATCGTCGAGAGCCTCACGCTCCGCCCGGCGCGCCTCAACCTCGTATGGATTCGCGTGATACCCGTGGCGCAGGTGGTTCCACGCGTAGCGCAGCGCGAACGTGAACGGATAGCGCTGCCACTGTCGTACGTGCGCCAGCTCATGACGCAGCAGCCGCGGCGTCAGCGGCACGTCGGGATGGACCACGATGACGCATCCGAGGGTCACGGCACCCGCCGCGCCGCGCATGCCCGCCATGCGGCCGCCGACCACGGGGATCCAGCGCGCGCGCCGCACTTCGGCCGAGTCCGCCAGCCGGCCGATCGCCGGTTCCGGGCGCGTCAGCGCCCGAGTGATCGTGCTGATCATCGTTCGGTGCGCACGGCGTAGCCACCATCCTTACGGGCGACGATGCTCACGCCGCCGTGCTCGTCGGTGCGCAGCACCCGTGCACCGGCACGTTCGAGCCTTGCCAGAACGAGCCGGTTCGGGTGACCGTAGCGGTTGCGCCGGCCCACGGGAATCAGGGCCAGCTGCGGGCGCGTCGCTGCGAGCCAGGCCGCGCTGGTCGATGTCGCACTCCCATGATGACCGACCTTCAACACCTCCACCCGCCGCCCCTGACCCGCGCCGAGGAGGGCGGCCTCGACCGCCGCTGGCGCATCGCCCATGAGCAGCGCATCGAACTCGCCGAAAACCAGCCGAACCACGACCGAATAGTCGTTCGCAGCGCCGCCGCCGTCAACGTGACGTTGGGCGCCCACGCCGGTCGGCAGCGGCGCAAGGATCTCGAGCACCGCACCATCGAGCATGACCCGCGTGCCGGCGCGAGCGGCCAGCCACTGCGTGCCGGAGCGGCGCGCTTCGGCGAGGCTCTCCAGGTACGCGTCCCTGCCCGCCGGTCGGATCGGGTCGATGACGCGGCTCGCGCCGATCCAGCGCAGAACGGCTGGCGCGCCGCCAACGTGATCGAGATCGGGATGCGTGAGCACGAGCAGGTCCAGCCTCGACACGCCCTGGCGACGCAGGAACGGCACCACCCGGGACCGGCCGGCGTCGAAGCGCTCGCCGGCCGGACCGGCATCGACGAGGATCCACCTGCCGCCGGGCGTGCGGATCGCGATCGCATCACCCTGTCCCACGTCGAGCATGTGCAGCTCGAGCTGGCCGGCGCGCGTGAGCGAATGGGCAGCCGGCAGGACCGTCAAGCTGGCGACGCCCGCCGCCAGCAGGACGCCGGCGCGCATCCCGGCCCGCGCCGTGCCCAGCGCGCGGGGCGCGATGCGCGCGAGAACGAACGGCAGCAGGCAGGCACCAGCCCACGCCACGGCCTCGGGCCGCGAGACCGCGAACTGCCCATAGGGTACTCGCGCGGCCGCGCTCGCCACGACGTCGAGCGCGGCGAGCGCCAGGTCGGGGGCGCCCGCCAGGAACGCGCCCGCGTCGGGATGGATCGCCGCGGCGAACAGCGCCAACGCCAGACCTGGCAGGGCCACGCTCAGCAGAGGTGCGGCGATCAGCGTCGCGGGGAGGCCGATCGGCGCGGCCTGGCCGAAATGCCAGGCAGCGATCGGCCCGGTCGCCAGAGTCGCGGCCAGACCCGCGGCCAGCGCCTGCCGTGCGCCGGTCGGGAGCGCGCCGAGCATGCTACCGATCGGCTTCGCCCAACGTACGATGCCCACGGTGCCGGCAAAGCTGAGCTGGAATCCAGGCTGGCCGAGCGCGAGCGGCTCATAGGCGAGCAGCGTGATCGCGGCCGCCGCGATCAGTGCCGTGGAGTCGCTGGGCCGCTGGAGCAGCCGCGCGCCGAACAGCAGCGCCAGCTGCAGCCCGGCGCGGCAGGCGGCGTGCGGCGCCCCGAGAAAGGCGACATAGGCGAGAGAGCCGCCGGCGGCGGCGAGACCCGCGAGCGCAGCACGCACCCGCAGGACGCGCGCGAGGAGCGCCAGGCCCGCGGCGATCACGCCAACGTGCATCCCCGATATCGCGAGGACGTGTGCGAGACCGGCCGCGACGAAACGGTCGCGCACGGCGGGCGCGAGCGATTCCGTTCTGGCCAGCACCAACGCCTCCGCCAGCGGCGCGCGCTCGGGGAACAGCGCGCGCAGCCGCCGCTGCGCCGCGCCCCGCGCGCCCAGCAGGAGGTGTTCGCCATGGTCCGCCTGCGAC
>JBOHRE010000106.1:0-10144 GCA_050732635.1 Longimicrobiales bacterium
GCCCCCGCCGCCGGCGGACGCAGAAACGGCCGCGACGCCGGGGCGCCGCGGCCGTGCGAAGCAGCCGCAAACGGCAGTCGCCCCTACATTTGCATCCCGGTCGAGCCGTGGGCGCAGCTCACATTCGGGTTGAACTCGGCGAACAGGCCCGTGGGGTTGTCGCGGTAGAGCCAGACGTGCAGCTCGTAGTGCGGGGTGAAGCCATGCGCCTCGTCCATCGCGGTCGCGGGATCGTCGACCATTGGTACGAAGGGCTCGCCCGCGAGCGTCGGCGGCGCAGTGTTGCCGGCGGCGCGCCATGCGTCCTGGAAGACAAGGTACTCCGCGGCCACGAGCTGCATGCTGCCGTCCGCCTGGGGCTCGTAGACCAGCACCTCGGGCTGCGCGACGTCGATGATGCCGTCGGTGCCGCTGAGCGGCGGGGTCGGCGCCGTGATGCCGAGCAGGTCGGGGCGGAGGTAGTGGAGCCCCATGCTGCCGGCGCTCTCCGGCAGCCCAACCATCGCCGCGGACACACAGGTGCCGGTCGGGTCGGGGATGTAGCCGTCGCGCTCGGCGACGCCGAGGTCCTGATACTTCTCGGTGGCGCTCCGGATCTGGGCCACGAGCTGCGTCCGCGCGGCAGCCGCATCGTTCGCGGCGGCTTCGGTTGCGGCACTGGTCTGGTCCTGCGCCGTATCGCTGCCGCACGCGGCGAACACGAGCACGGCCGCGAGGGTCGCATGGCGACGTCGCATACTGGTCTCCTGCATGGTTGATGAGGGGTGCGACGTGCCGGGGCCCCGGGGTCGCGCTGCTCTCAGACGAACCGATCAGCCAGGCGCCAGAAACCCGGCGCCCGCGCTGCGTTCGGTCGAAAGCGGCGCTAACGATGTCACCGCGACGCGTTGGAATCAAGGAGCTCGTTGCTCGGGCCTCAGCGCCGCCCGCAGCGGCGGCCGGCCTCAGCCCCGGAAGGCCGGGCAACGCGGCGGCCCCGGGAACGCGACGCCACCCGGCGTCCTATAACGCGCAGGCCCGGCCGCTCCCGCCTCCCCGGCCGGCGCCCGCCCCGAGTCTCACAGACGGGAGGTCGTCATGATCCGTTTCCGCAGGTGGTGCCACGCCGCGGCTGCGCCGTGGCCCTCAGCGCTGGCCCTGGCCCTGGTGCTCGTGACAACCGTCGGCTGTGGCGGTCACCGGCTGGGCGAGTTCGCCTTCACCGGCCGCACGCTGGCCGTGGTCTACAGCGCCGCGCCGGCGCCGTACTTCGGCTCGAGCATCTACGATGTCGGCGGAGCGGCCGATCCGGTGGGGCTGGTGCTCGCGGCGGGCTCGCGCGCGGCCAAGGAGATCGAGGGTCGGCGCGCGCGCGGGCGGCTGGACAGCGCGGCGTCGCGCGTCGATGTCGCCGGCCGCATGGCCGCGCAGACGGCGGAGCGGGCGAGCCGCTATCTCGGCACGCGCCCGACGCGTGACGCGCGTGCGGCCGATTACCTGCTCGAGCTGGACGTGCGGCGCATCGGCATCGAGGCCCCGCGCGGCGGCGCCGCGTACATGGTCGTACGTGCGGAAGCCGTGCTCATCGAAGCCCGCACGGGTCACGAGATCTGGCGCGAGGAGGTGCGTGGCTGGGACCGGCTGACGCCGCTCATCGTCGGCGCGGGCAGTGCGCCGCGCGACGCGGTCACTGCGGGCGTGCTGCACACGCTCGCGGTCGAGGACCTGCAGCGGATCCTGGAGCGGCTCGCGGACTACTCGTCGGACGTGATCGCGGACGGTCTGCGCGCGGATCTGCGCGCGGTGCGCCGCGGGAGCTGACGCGGCGCCAACGAGCCGCCTAGCAGCCTGAGCCTGCGGCCGTTGCCGTTGCCGGTCGCATGGGCCATGCGCTCGGCGGTGTCGGCGGCGGCGAGCGCCTCGGCCGCCTCGGCCGAGATGTCGACGCCGCCGGCATCGGCGCCGTAGTCGACCATGCCGATCCCGGCTCGCGCAGGGATCGCGATGTCGAAGGTCGTGCCCTGGCCGGGTTCGCTGCGCAGATAGATGACACCGCCATGGAGCTGGACTATCTCGCGCGCGATGGCCAGCCCGAGACCCGCGCCAATACGGCGATGGCGCTGCCCTGCCTGGTAGTATTTCTCGAAGATGAACGGCTGGTGCTCCTCGGGGATGCCGGGACCGGTGTCGGCCACCTCGATCATCAGCAGCCTGGCGCCGCCGCTGAAGCGCACGCGCACGGTGCCGCCCTCGGGCGTGAACTTGAGCGCATTGCCGACCAGGTTGCCGACGACCTCGGTCGTCAGACAGTCGGGGTCCGCCCAGAAGACCGCGGGCGCCGTGAGCTCGACGACCACGCTGTAGTCGATCGACTTGCGCCGTGCCAGCGGCCGGAAGCTCTTCTCGATGTTCGCCGCGAAGTCGGCCGTCTGCACGTCCTCGCACTGCAGCTCGAAGCCGCCCGCGGAGACGCGGCTGAGCTCGAGCAGATGGTCGACCAGGCGTCGCAGCCATTCCGTCTGCTCCCGGATCGGATCGAACAGCGGGCGGCAGCGCTTCGCGACCACCGAGCGCGTGCCCAGCGCCTCATCCAGCAGGTCGACGTAGCCGCCGATCAGCCCGATCGGCGTCTTCAGCTCGTGGCTGGCGATGCCGACGAATTCGGCCTTGACGCGGTCCAGCTCGGCCAGCCGTTCGGTCATGGCGCGAAACGAGCGCGACAGGTCGCCGATCTCGTCCTCCCGGCCGTACGGCAGACCGTGGTCGGACTCGAAGCGCCCCGCCGCCACGCTCGCCATCGCGCCACGCAGGCGACGCAGCGGTCCGCCCAGCGCGCCGCTCAGCCAGATGCCGAGGGCGAGCGCGAGCAGCGCGCCCAGCACGGACGTGACCAGGGCAGTGCGCCGCGCCGCCTCGCTCAGCTCGCGGGCTCGCGCGACGCGCGCCTCGCCGACTCGCCGCAGCCCGCGCGCGATCTCCGCCAGCGCGACGTCGAGCTGGCTGAAGTGCGACTGCACGCTCGCCAGGTAGTCGGTTGCCTCGCGCATCTGCGCATTCTCGACCAGCACCGTGAGCATGCGGTCGGCATGCTCCAGTGAGTCGAGCGCGGCGTCCAGCTCGTCCAGCCCGTAGGTGTAGTCGGTGCGGCGGAGCGTGGCCTGCGCGGCACGCGCCTCATCGAGCGTGCCCTCGACATCGCCGTGCAGCGCGGGGGAGGGAACCACGACATACGCGCGCTGATAGCGCTCGAGCTCGACGCGTGCCGTCTCCAGTGCCGCGAGCGCACGGTTCGCTTCGGCGTCGCGCCCGCCCAGCTCGGCGGCAATGTCGCGCAGCTCGCCGAGTCGCACCACGGCGTAGAACGCCGGGCCCGCGACCAGCGCCACGATCACGGCGGTGGTCAGCAATACGCGTGAGGCGACGCTGGGCCGCAGCTTCATGCCGCGCTCGTCTGCTCGGGGGTCGCGGCCTGCCCGCGCAGCTCGGCTTCGAGCCGCTCGACGCGACGCGCGAGCCTGGCGCGTTCCTGCTCGAGCAGCGCGATGTGGTCCCGCTCGTTGTGTCTGGAGGGCGACGACGCGCCGTTCCCGTCCGGCGTGCCGCCGTTGCTCGAGGCGAGACGCACCGCCATCCGGTCCTCGCCGCCGACGATCGGTGCGAGGACGCCGCGCTCGCACAGCGCCACCAGCGCAGCGACCACGGTCGGATCGAACTGACGCCCGCTCTGCTTTTGGATCTCCACCAATGCGTCGCCCGACGACCATGCCGGCTTGTACGGCCGCGCGTGCGTCAGCGAGTCGAACACGTCGGCCACGGCGACAATGCGGCCTTCCAGCGGGATCGCGTCGCCCTTCAGCCCCTTCGGGTAGCCGGTACCATCCCAGTGCTCGTGGTGCGTCATGGCCACCTGCGCCGCCCGCGTCAGGATCGGATGCCGACTGCCGCCCAGCAGCTCCGCGCCGAGCAGCGTGTGCGACTTCATCTGCTCGAAGTCCTCACGCGAGAGCACCGACGGCTTGAGCAGCACGTGGTCCGGAATGCCGATCTTGCCCACGTCGTGCAGCGGCGCCACCCGCTCGATCAGCTCGCACTCCTCCTGCGGCAGGCCGAGTTCCGCGGCGAGCAGCGCCGCGAGCCGGCCGACGCGCTCGGTGTGCTCGCCCGTCGAGTCGTCGCGGTACTCCGCCGCGCGGCCGAGCCGTGCCAGGATCTCCGCGCGCGCGTCCTCCAGCTCCTCCGTCCGCGCCACCAATGCCGCCGTGCGCGTCCTCACCCGCGCCTCGAGCGAACGGTTGTGCCGCCGCAGCTTCAGATGCAGCCCGCGCGTCTGCAGCAGGTTCGCGATGCGCAGGCGCACCTCGTGCACCCGCAGCGGCTTGGTCAGGTAGTCGTTCGCACCGGCGGACAGCGCACGGCGCACGCCTTCCGGCGAGGCATCCGCGCTCAGGATCACGATGGGCAGGAAGTCGCCCGGCTCGATCAATGGCTTCAGCCGCCCCAGCAGCTGCACGCCGTCGAGCCGCGGCATCATCAGGTCGACCATCACGAGGTCGGGCGACGTCTCCGCGAACAGCGACTCCGCCTCCGCCGGCTCCGTCGTGCCGTGTACCTCGCTGTAGCCGAGCGGCCGCAACGTGTCCTGCAGAAAGCGTACGTTCGCGGCCTCGTCGTCGACGATCAGAATCACTGCGTCGCGCACCGGGTTTGCCTCCTGGTAGGCCGAGGGGCAGGTCCGCAGCGGACAAAGCAAAGTCGGGGCCTCAATAGTGCTTCAGCGACATGCGGCTGACAAGAACATAAACCGAACACCGAACAAAAGCCGGCGGCCGCCCTCCCCTTGCGGAATGCCAGAGAGTCACGCGTTCCGCACGCCCGCGGCCCCGTTGACGCTGCCGCCCCGGCCACTGCACAATGAGCCTTGCCGATCCCCGCAGCCGGACAAAAAGCCATGTCCCGAGCCCCAGCCCCAGCCCCAGCCCGAGCCCTGGCCCGAGCCCTAGTCCTGGCCCTGGTAGCAGCCCT
The DNA here is from genome assembly GCA_050732635.1 of Longimicrobiales bacterium. Lineage (GTDB taxonomy): Bacteria > Gemmatimonadota > Gemmatimonadetes > Longimicrobiales > RSA9 > JBOHRE01. The sequence goes on from JBOHRE010000106.1 coordinate 5,002, forward strand.
GGCGACCCTCGCCACCGCGCCGGCCCGCGCCCACGCCCAGGATCCCGACCCCTTCCTCTGGCTGGAAGAGGTCGAGGCGCCGCGCGCGCTCGAGTGGGTGGAGGCCCGCAACGCCGAGACGCTGGCCGAGCTGTCGCGGCACCCGGGCTACGAGCCGATCTACGAGCGCGCGCTCGAGATCATGAACTCCGACGATCGCATCGACTATCCGTCGATCCTCGGCGAGCGGATCTACAACTTCTGGCAGGACGAAACGCACGAGCGTGGCATCTGGCGGCGCACGAGCTGGGACGCGTACCTCGGCGGCGAGCCGGACTGGCAGACCGTGATCGACCTCGACGCGCTGTCCGCGGCCGAAGGTGTGACCTGGGCCTGGAGCGGGGCGACGTGCCTGCCGCCGACCTACACGCGTTGCCTCGTGCGCCTGTCGCGCGGCGGCGCCGATGCGGTCGAGATCCGCGAGTTCGACGCGAGCACGCTCCGCTTCATCACGCGCGACGACGGCGGCTTCTTCCTGCCCGAAGCGAAGCAGGGCGCGACCTGGCTGAACCAGGACGCGCTGCTGGTCGCGACCGCGCACGGGCCGGTCACCTCATCCGGCTACGCACGCACGGCCCAGCTCTGGCGCCGGGGCACGCCGCTCCAGCAGGCGAGCACGCTGTTCGAGGGCGACACCACCGATGTCTCGGTCGGTGTCTATGTCGCGCGCACGGCCGACGCCGTCTACCCGATCGTGATCCACCGGCCCGAATTCTTCGAGGGCACATCCTACCTGCTGCGCGACGACGAGACGCTCGTCGAGCTCGAGCTGCCCGACGACGCGGACATGGACCTCGTGCGCGACCAGCTCGTCGTCTACCTGCGCTCGCCCTGGACCGTCGGCGGCGCGACGCACGAGGCCGGCACCCTGATCGCCACGCGCTTCGACGACTTCCTGGCCGGCGGCCGCGACTTCGACGTGATCGTCGATCCCGGCGAGCGTCAGACCATCCGCGGCACCAGCGCGACGCGCGACCACCTGCTCGTCACCATGCTCGACAACGTCCGTGCCGAGCTGCGCCGCTATACGCACGAGGACGGCCGCTGGACCTTCGAGACCGTGCCGGCGCCGGACTTCGGCGACGTGGGCGTCGTGGCGACGTCGCCCGTGACAAACCGCTACTTCTTCACCTTCGACGGCTTCACCCAGCCGACGACGCTGTATTTGGGAGGCGAGGGCGGGCCCGGGGACTGTGCGCCGGTGGTGCGGCGGATGCCGGAGGTGTTCGACGCGTCCGGACTCGTGGTCGAGCAGCACGAGACGACATCGCGCGATGGCACGCGCGTGCCCTACTTCGTGGTGCGGCCGCGCGAGCTGCGCAGCGACGGCACGAACCCGACGCTGCTCTACGCGTACGGCGGCTTCGAGATCGCGCAGACACCGGGCTACAGCGCGATCGTCGGCGCGGCGTGGCTCGAGCGAGGCGGCGTCTACGTCGTCGCGAACATCCGCGGCGGCGGCGAGTTCGGACCGGACTGGCACCGCGCCGGGCTGAAGGAGAACCGGCAGGTCGTCTACGACGACTTCATCGCCGTGGCCGAAGACCTGATCGAGCGAGGCATCACCTCGCCCCGGCACCTCGGCATCAGCGGCGGCAGCAATGGCGGACTGCTGGTCGGCGTCGCATTGACGCAGCGGCCCGAGCTGTTCAACGCCGTGGTCGTGCGCGTGCCGCTGCTCGACATGCTGCGCTACCACCGGCTGCTCGCCGGCGCGAGCTGGATCGCCGAGTACGGCAATCCCGACATCGCCGAGGAGCGCGCCTTCATCGCGCGCTATTCGCCGTATCAGAACGTGCGCGCCGACCAACCCTACCCGCGCGTGTTCTTCACCACCACCACGCGTGACGACCGCGTGCACCCCGGCCACGCGCGCAAGATGGCCGCGAAGATGGCATCCCTCGGCTACCCGATCTACTACTACGAGAACACGGAGGGCGGCCACGGCGCCGGCGTGACCAACGAGCAGCGCGCGCGCGTCACGGCGCTCACCTACGCCTATCTCTGGGAGCGCCTGGCGCGTCAGGGCCTGAGCCAGTGATCACGCGAAGACGCGGAGCGGCGCCTCGGCGCCCTCCGCGTCCTCCGCGGTTTGCTGTTCGCAATACCCCGCGCCCGCCCCCGCCCCCGCCCCGTGGCACCCTCCACAGCCGCGCGCCCCAGCCCTAGCCCCAGCCCCAGCCCCAGCCTCATTCTGCACCCGTGAAGATCAAGCACATCCAGCCGTACACGCCGCCGGGCCTGCGGAAGCGCAGGTGGCGGCCGCGGCTGCGCGACCTGGCGGTCGCCATCATCGGCCTGGAGCTGGGCGTCCTCGCCGCATTGGTGCTGTACCTGCTGGAGACGGAAACCTCGATCCGGATCGCATTCGAGCCGCGGCCCGATGCGGCCGTGGCGCCGGTCCGGGGCGCGACGCTGCTCGTGCCGGTCGCGGGGATCCGCGCCGACGAGCTGAGCTCGACCTACGGCGCGCCGCGCAGCCAGGCGCGCGAGCACCTCGGTATGGACATCATGGCCGCCGCCGGCACGCCCGTGCTCGCCGCGACCAACGGCGTGATCGTCGGCCGCGACTCGACCGGACCCGGCGGACTCTCGATCCATCAGCGCGGCGAGGACGGCACCACGATCTACTACTACGCGCACCTGTCGCGCTTCGAAGTCGGACTCGGCGCCGGCGATCTCGTCCGGCAGGGTGCCCGCATCGGCTTCGTCGGTCAGACCGGCAACGCCGACACGCCGCACCTCCACTTCGCCGTCTACACGGTCACCGACCCCAACCGCTGGCGCACCGGCCGCCACCTCGATCCCTACCCGCTCCTGACCGGCCGCGACGCCGTGCCGCGACGCTGAGCCGCACGAGCGCCGGTGGCGGCAGTCCGCTGAGTCGCACCCTGACGCACGGACTGCGACCCCCAGCCCCAGCCCCAGCCTCAGCCCCAGCCCCAGCCTCAGGCCCCAGCCCCAGCCCCAGCCCCAGCCCCAGCCCCAGCCTCAGCCCCAGCCGTCGCCGCGGGTTGCGGCACGACCCCGGGCGGTGAGATCGTTGAGTATGGATCACCGCTTCGCGCTACTCGCTATGCTTCTGCCCGCCGCGCTCGGGGCGCAGCAGGACGCGGGCGTCGTGCAGTCGGCCTCGCTGGTCGAGGCCGCGTGCATCGTGGAGCGGGTGGTGGATGGCGACACCTTCCGTTGTGCGGACGGTGAGCGCGTCCGCCTGCTGCTGATCGATGCGCCCGAGAGCCAGCAGGAGGATTACGGTCTGCGCGCGAAGCTGGCGCTGGAGGAGCTGGTGGCGGTCGGCGACACGGTACGGCTCGAGCCGGATGTCGAGCCGCGCGACCGTTACGGTCGGCTGCTCGCGTACGTCTGGGCGGACACGCTGCTGGTCAACGAGGAGCTGCTGCGGCGCGGCTACGCCGTGGTGGCGGTGTACCCGCCGAACGTGCGGCGCGTCGAACGCTTCCGCGCCGCAGCGGCCGAGGCGCGCCAGCGCGAGCGCGGTCTATGGGCGACGCCCGCGTTCGACTGTCTGCCCGCCGACTTCCGGCGCCGCGTCTGCCGCTGAGCGCGCCGACGCCCCACCCCCGAGTGCGGTCGACGCCCACGTGCCACTGAGCGCTGACGCCCCACCACTCGAGCGCTGACGCCCACCTACCCCTGAATCCGCCGCAGCTTCGACAGCGGGTCAGTTCGACAGCGCGGCCAGCCGATCGTTCACGACACGGAAACGCTGCCGCATGTCGTCGGCAAAGCCGTCGAAGCGGGCCGTGAGACCGGTGAGGCCGGCCTCGACCGCGTCGACGCGTGCGGCGAGCTGGTCCACCCGCGTCTCCAGACCCTCGACCCTCGCGGTCAGCGTCACGACCTGTTGCCGCAGATCCGAGATCTGGCCCGAGAGCTGATTCAGACGCACGTCCACCCGATCGAACCGCTCCCAGACCGAAAGAAACCCGTCGCCCGTCCTGCGTTCGAACGCGTCGAAGCGCCGCTCCAAACCGTCGAAGCGCTGCTCCAGGCCGTCGAAGCGAGCTTCGAAGCGCGCCGTTTGCGCCTCGAACTGCTGCGCGATCCCGGTGACAAGCCGGTCGAGGTACTCGCGGGTTTCCGGGTCCATGTGGTCGAACTGTAGCTGTCGCGGAGGGGCGCCTCAATAGCTGGGTGGGTCAGAGCAACGTTGCGCTATGCGCCGCGCTGTCGCATCCGCCGGCGCGGCGACCGACCCCTGTACATGTTGTACCAAAAATCAGAGGGGCCGCGAACCCATGCGACTCAGGCGTCCGGCAGCCAGCCGGCGCTGTCAGCGCGCGCGTCGTTGCGGCCGGCGCGAGTGCCGGCGCCGACGCCGAGCCCGAACAGGATCGCGGCACCGGCGCCGACGACCGGCAGCACTGCGACGAGGGGCGCGGCAACGAGCGTCGCGGCGCCACCGGCGACCAGCGGCGCCGAGCGCTTCTGGACCCAGTCGTGATAGCGTAGCCGACGTCGCACGAACGAACGGCTCTTGGAATAGCCGCCGATGGCAGCGCCGCCGGCGGCGAGAAGTGCGAGGAGCTCGAGCATGATGTGCCTCCTTTTCTCCCCTTACGTCGCACGCACAGGCGGGTTTCTCGATCAGCGCCGAGCGGCCGATCCATGGGGCGGCATGGGCTCTGGCCCAGCGGGGAGCCTCGCCTCAGATTGAGACCACGCAGTCAGCCCGCAGAAGGAGGAGAGCCATGGCCGACGTCGCACGCAAGGTGGACTACTACTACGTCACGGTTGCGGACCAGCCGGGCGAGGGTGCGCGCGTGCTGCGCGCGCTGAAGGATGGCGGCGTGAACCTGCTCGCGGTCCACGCGTTCCCGAGTGGCGATGGCGCGCAGCTCAACCTCGTCCCCGAGGACGCTGGCAAGCTCGAGGCGGCGGCGAAGCAGGCGAAGCTCGAGCTGAGCGCGCGCAAGGCCGCGTTCCTGGTCGAGGGCCAGGACCGCCCGGGCGCCGTCGCCGAGCTGCTCGGGCGGCTGGGCGCAGAGCGCATCAACGTGACCGCGCTGGATGCGGTGCGGTCCGGCGGCGGCCGCTACGGCGCGTTGCTCTGGGTCGCGCCGGCCGACGTCTCGAAGGC
>JBOHRE010000107.1:0-10062 GCA_050732635.1 Longimicrobiales bacterium
CCGTTGATGGTTCATGGTTGATGGTTGATCGTGTATTGCGTCCGCCGAAAGACGCTGGCGCGCCGATCGGCTCCGATCGACTACCAACCACCAACCATCAACCATCAACGGGGCGGGGGCGGGGAATGGGGCGGGGCCGGGCCGGGTCTTGCATCCGCCCGGCGGCCGACTTCTGATACCGCGACTTCAGCCGGAGCAGCGATGCCCAGACGAGCTTCGCCCGGAAGCCTGCCGAGCGGCCGCCGTCGCGTCGTCATCGAGGGCGTGAGCCCGCAGGTCGACGGCGGGCGATTTCCGGTGAAACGCACGATCGGCGACGAGGTGGTCGTGGAGGCCGATGCGTTCACCGATGGCCAGGACGCGATCTCGTGTGTGCTACGCTGGCGCCGCGCGGGCGCCCAGACGTGGCACGAGGTGCCGATGCGGGAGCTGGTCAATGATCGCTGGCGCGGCTCCTTCCGTGTCGATGCGCTGGGCCGCTACCAGTACGCCGTCGTCGGCTGGGTGGATGCGTTCAAGACGTGGCGTCGGGACATGTTCAAGCGTGTCGAGGCCGCTCAGGACGTGACCGTGGATCTACTGATCGGCGCACGGCTGGTACAAGCGGCGGCGCAGCGCGCGAGCGGCGCGGACGCGGCGCGACTCGGCGATCTCGCGACGCGGCTCGAGGCCGCGAACGACCTCGCTGCCGAGGTCGCGCTCGCGGACGAGCTGGACCTGCTGATGCGCGCGTACCCGGATCGGATGCGGGCCACCGAGCACGACCCGGGCTTCACGGTGTGGGTCGATCCGGTCCTGGCCCGCTTCAGTGCGTGGTACGAGCTGTTCCCCCGATCCGTCTCGGCACGGCGCGGCACGCACGGTACCTTCAGCGACGTCGAGCGGCTGCTGCCGGAAATCGCGGCGCTGGGCTTCGATGTGCTGTACCTGCCGCCGATCCATCCGATCGGGCGGTCCAAGCGGAAGGGTAGGAACAACGCGATCACTGCCGGTCCGGATGACGTCGGCAGCCCGTGGGCGATCGGTGCCGAGGAGGGCGGCCACAAGGCCGTGCACCCGGAGCTCGGCACGGCCAAGGACTTTCGGCGGCTGGTCAGGGCTGCGCGCGAGGAGTACGGCATCGAGGTCGCCCTGGACATCGCCTTCCAGGCGGCGCCCGACCACCCCTATGTGCGCGAGCATCCGGAATGGTTCCGCGCGCGCCCGGACGGCACGATCCAGTTCGCCGAGAACCCGCCGAAGAAGTACCAGGACATCTATCCCTTCGACTTCGACTCGGACGCATGGCACGAGCTCTGGCTCGAGATGAAGAGCGTCTTCGACTACTGGATCGAGCAGGGCGTCCACGTGTTCCGTGTCGACAACCCGCACACCAAGCCGTTCCCCTTCTGGGAATGGTGCATTGATGCGCTGAAAGCGGATCACCCGGAGGTGATCCTGCTGTCGGAGGCGTTTACTCGACCGAAGGTGATGTATCGGCTGGCCAAGGTTGGATTCACGCAGTCGTACACCTACTTCGCGTGGCGGAACGCGAAGTGGGAGCTCGAGCAGTATCTGACCGAGCTGACGACCAGCAACGTGCGGGAGTATTTCCGGCCCAACTTCTGGCCCAACACGCCGGACATCCTCACCGAGTACCTGCAGACGGGCGGCCGCCCGGCATTCATGATCCGTCTCGTGCTGGCCGCGACGCTGAGCTCCAACTACGGCATCTACGGTCCAGCCTATGAGCTGCTTGAGCACCTGCCGCGAGAGGCGGGCAGTGAAGAGTACCTGAACTCCGAGAAGTACGAGATCCGCAACTGGGATTGCGAGCGGCCGGACAATCTGCGCGACTTCATCACGCGCGTGAACCGGATCCGCCGCGACAACCCAGCCCTGCAGCGCAACGGCTCGCTCCGCTTCCACACCACGGACAACGATGCGCTCATTGCCTACAGCAAGCTCGACGCGGTCACGGGCAATCTGGTGCTCAGCGTCGTGAACGTCGACCCCTACCACGTGCACTCCGGCTTCCTCGAGCTGCCCCTGGCGGACCTGGGCCTCGGGACGGATCAGCCGTTCCAGGTCCACGACCTGTTGGGCGACGGGCGCTACCAGTGGCACGGCCCACGCAACTACGTCGAGTTGAATCCGCACGTGCTGCCGGCACACATCTTCCGCGTACGTCGGCGGATGAGGTCCGAGCGGGACTTCGAGTACTTCCTCTAGGCAACCTGCGGGGGACCGACGACGAACGGGACGGATGTGAGCTCGAGCCAGCGGGAGCAGCGGCCGGACGATGATCCTCTGTGGTACAAGGATGCGATCATCTATCAGTTGCACGTCAAGGCGTTCTTCGACAGCGACAGTGACGGTGTCGGCGATTTCGCGGGCCTGCGCGCAAAGCTCGATTACCTGCAGGCGCTGGGCGTCACGGCGATCTGGCTGCTGCCGTTCTATCCGTCACCGCTGAAGGACGACGGCTACGACATCGCGGATTACAGCGGCGTGCACCCCACCTACGGTACGCTGGCCGACTTTCGCGAGTTCCTGAACGAAGCCCACCGGCGCGGCCTGCGCGTGATCACCGAGCTGGTCATCAACCACACATCGGATCAGCACGCGTGGTTTCAACGGGCCAAGAAGGCGCCGCCGGGAAGCCGCGAGCGCGAGTTCTACGTGTGGTCCGACGATCCATCGAAGTACGCCGACGCGCGCATCATCTTCAAGGATTTCGAGCAGTCGAACTGGGCCTGGGATCATCAGGCGCAGGCCTACTACTGGCACCGCTTCTACTCGCATCAACCCGACCTGAACTTCGACAACCCGGAGGTCCGACAGGCGGTCGCGCACCTGATGGACGAGTGGCTGGATATGGGTGTGGACGGCATGCGCCTGGACGCGATTCCGTATCTGATCGAGCGGGAGGGCACGAGCTGCGAGAATTTGCCCGAAACGCATGAGGTGCTCAAAGAGCTGCGCGCGCATATGGACGCGCGCTTCGCGGACCGGATGTTCCTGGCCGAGGCGAATCAATGGCCCGAGGACGCCGCGCAGTACTTCGGCCAGGGCGACGAATGCCAGATGAACTTCCACTTCCCACTGATGCCGCGGCTATGGATGGCGGTGCGCATGGAGGACCGCTTTCCGATCATAGACATCCTGAAGCAGACGCCGGAGATCCCGGCCAACTGCCAGTGGGCGATCTTCCTGCGCAACCACGACGAGCTGACGCTCGAGATGGTGACTGACGAGGAGCGCGACTACATGTACCGTGTCTACGCGCAGGATACGCGGGCGCGGATCAACCTCGGCATTCGCCGTCGCCTGGCGCCGCTGCTGGAGAGCAACCGGCGCAAGATCGAGCTGATGAACGGACTGCTGCTCTCCCTGCCCGGGACGCCGGTGATCTATTACGGCGACGAAATCGGCATGGGCGACAACATCTACCTGGGTGACCGCAATGGCGTACGCACGCCCATGCAGTGGAGCAGCGACCGGAACGCCGGTTTCTCGCGGTGTAACCCGCAGCGGCTGTATCTGCCGGTCATCGTGGACCCCGAGTACCATTACGAGTCGGTGAATGTCGAGGCGCACGAGAACAACCCGTCATCACTGCTCTGGTGGATGCGCCGTCTGATCTCGCTGCGCAAGAAATATCGGGCATTCGGGCGGGGTACGATCCGCTTCCTGAGCCCTGCGAATCGGAAGGTCCTGGCCTACGTCCGCGAATACGAGGGCGAGAGAGTCATGGTGGTGGTGAATCTGTCGCGCTTCGCGCAGTACGTGGAGCTGGACCTGGCCGACTTCGAGGGCATGGTGCCCGTCGAGCTGTTCGGCCAGACCGAGTTCCCGATGGTCGCCCGCCGCCCGTACATCCTGACACTCGGTCCGCATGCTTTCCACTGGTTCGCACTGGAGCCGGAACAGGCGCGCCGGCACCCGACTGCGGTGGACACGGAGGCCTTGCGCACGCTCCGCATCCCGGTGCCCGGTGACGACTGGACGGGCATCTTCGAGGGCAAGGCTCGCCAGCGGCTGGAAGCCATTCTGCCAGGCTACATGCGTGCTCAGCGCTGGTTTCGCGGCAAGGCTCGCGCGGCGCGGGATGCGACGATCACGGATGTGGTTCCGCTCGACGGCGGGGCGCAGCTGGTATTCGTGCAGGTCTCGTTCATCGAGGGTGATTCGGATCTCTACGTCCTCCCGCTCGGTTACGCGCCGCCGGCCGACGCCGAGCTGCTGTTCGAGAACAACCCGCAGGCCGTGATCGTGCAGCTCGAGCTGGGCGAGACGAAGCCGGGTGTGCTCTTCGATGCGGTTGGCGATGCAGGCGTCGCGCGCGCATTCCTGCAGACCGTGATCGGCAAGCGCTCGCCCCGCGGCGAGCGTGGCAAGATCACGGGTGTCGCGAACCAGCGCGCCAAGCTGCTGGAGCCACCGCAGGTCGACGGGACCCGCGCCAGTGTCTTGCGCGCCGAGCAGAGCAACACATCGATCTCCTACGATGACCGTTGGCTGCTGAAGCTGTTTCGACGGGTCGAGGATGGGGTCAGCCTCGACCTGGAGCTGGGCCGGTATCTGACGGAGCATGACTTCCCGCATGCGGCGGCGGTGCTGGGCGCGCTGGAGTATTCGACCGACAAGGGAGTGCCGCGCACCGTCGCAGTGCTCAACGAATTCGTTGAGAACGAAGGCGACGCATGGAAATACACGCTCGATGAGCTCAGTGGGTTCGTCGAGCGCGCGCTGGCCAGCCCGTCTCCGGCGCCGGAGGTCGACACCTCGACGCGGGGGGTGCTACGCCTGGCCGAGGCTGTCCCGCCGCCGGAGACGGGTGAGCTGATCGGCAGTTATCTCGAGTCTGCCCGACTGCTCGGCTGCCGCACCGCCGAACTGCACCGCACGCTGGCGAATCCCGATCACCCCGACTTCGCCCCCGAGCCGTTCAACACGTTCTACCGGCGCTCGCTGTACCAATCAATGCGCAACCTGACGGGCAAGGTGCTGCAGGAGGTGAGCGCGAGTCGGGGCTCGCTGCCGCCGGACGTCGCCGTAACACTCGAGCACATCGCGAGCTCGGAGGAGCAACTGCTGTCGCGCTTTCGGCGGATTGTCGACGAGCGCGCTGAAGCGACACGGATCCGAACACACGGCGACTACCACCTCGGCCAGGTTCTGTTCACGGGCAAAGACTTCGTGATCACGGACTTCGAGGGGGAGCCAGCGAGGCCGCTCTCCGAGCGGCGGCTGAAGCGGTCACCGTTGCGGGATGTCGCCGGCATGCTGCGCTCGTTCCATTACGCCGCGTTCACGGCACGCATCGATGCCGAGCGATCGGGCGTTCTGCAGTCAGCGGCCGCCGAGCAACTGGAGCCGTGGGTCCGCTTCTGGTACGCGTGGGTCGCGGCCGTCTTTCTGCGCGAGTACGTGGCGTGCGGCCACGGCGAGATCTTCGTGCCGCGCAACCCACGCCATGTCGAGGTACTGCTCGATGCGTACCTGCTCGAGAAGGTCGTCTACGAGATCGGCTACGAGCTGAACAACCGGCCTGCGTGGATCGTCGTTCCGGTGCATGCGCTCAGCGAGATGCTCGGCATCGACACCCGTGTCGGCACCTGATCTCGCGTTGCGGCGGCTCGCACGGCTCTATGGAGTGCAGCCGGAGTACTACGACATCGAAGGCAGGCTCCGCCGCGCCAGCGTCGAGCCGCTTCTGGAGGTGCTGCGCGCGTTGGGAGCGCGCGTGACCGAGCCGGGCGACGTCGCCCTTGCGAGCCGCTCGCGCCGCCTCGCACTCTGGCAGCGCGGCCTGCCGCCGGTTGTGGTTGCCTGGGATGGCCGGCCGCCCGTGCTGAAGCTGCGGCGGCTGACAGCGGCCTCGGGAACGCTGCGCGCGCGGCTCACGTTCGAGGATGGACTGACGCGCGAGGTGACGATCCAGGCGTCACCGTCCGCGGAGCGCACCATCGCGGGTCAGCGTTTTCGCGTCGAGAGCCTGCGACTCACCGAGTCGCTGCCGCTCGGCTACCACGTACTGGAAGTCGAAGCCGGCGGTTCGACGTGGCGGACGCGGCTGATCGCGGCGCCGCGCCGGGCCTGGCGGCCTGCCGACCCGGCTCCGGACCTGGGAGTGTTCCTGCCGCTGCACGCGTTGCGAACGGCGCGGGGGTGGCCGACCGGGGACCTGACCGATCTGGAGGCGCTGCTGCGCTGGGCGGGGAGCGAGGGCATCGGGTACGTGGCGGTGCTGCCGCTGCTGGCGACGTTTCTGGGCCGGCCCTTCAGCGAGCCGAGCCCGTACGCGCCGGCGAGTCGGTTGTTCTGGAACGAGCTGTTCGCCGATCCTGCAGCATCGGAGGAGCTGGCTCGGTGCGCGGCGGCGCGTGCCGAGCTCGCATCGGCCGGCTCGCAACAGACGGTCGAGCGGCTTCGAGATGAGCCGCTGGTCGACTACGAGCACGAATATGTGCTGAAGCGTCGCGCGCTGACCCGGCTCGCCCGCTGCTTCTTCGATGCCGGGGGCGAGGCCAGCCGTGAGTATCAGGAGTTCCTGACGGCGTATCCGGAGGCCGCGCGCTACGCGATGTTTCGAGCCGTGTGCGACCTGCGCGGCGTGCCCTGGCCGAGGTGGCCGGCTGTCCTGGCGGCGGGCTCGCTCGATCACGCGAAATTCCGGAAGGAAGACTACCGCGCCCATCTGTACGGTCAGTATCTGCTGCACGGTCAGCTCACGCGTATCGCGCAGGCCGCGACACAGGGCGCGGCCCGGCTCTTTCTCGATCTGCCTCTCGGCGTGCACCCCGACAGTTACGACGTGTGGGCGCACCGAGAGCTGTTCGGCATCGGCGTCGCCGCAGGAGCGCCCCCCGATCCGTTCATCAGCAAGGGCCAGAACTGGGGCTTTCCGCCGCTCCGTCCGGAACCGCTACGCGACTCCGGCTATGGCTATCTGATCGGCTGCATTCGGAACCATCTTCGCTACGCCGGTGCGTTGCGGATCGATCACGTCATGGGACTGCATCGGCTGTTCTGGATTCCGCCCGGCAGGGAAGCGCTGGACGGCGTTTACGTGCGCTACGTGGCCGCCGAGCTCTACGCCATCCTGACGCTGGAATCACACCGCCACAAGGCGCTGATCGTGGGCGAGGATCTCGGCACAGTGCCGCCGCAGGTCCGGCGCGCCATGATGACGCACGGGATCCGCCGCATGTTCGTCGCGCAGTTCGAGCTGACCGACGATTCGGCGCGGCCCCTCGGCCCCGTTCCGCCGGACGCGACGGCCTACGTGAACACGCATGACATGCCGCCCTTTGCGGCGTTCCTTCAGGAGAGCGACATCCGCCTGCGGCACGAGCTGGGCTGGCTCGACGCGGAGGCGGTCCAGCGCGAGCGGGTGAGCCGAGGTCGACAACGCGCGGCACTCATCGAGTTCCTGCACGACCGTGGCACGATCACCGATGCGCTGGATCCAGCCAGCGTACACGCGGCACTGGCCGAGCACCTGGCGACGGGCGCGGCGGCGCTGCTGATGGTCAATCTCGAGGATCTGTGGGGTGAGACCGAGCCGCAGAACGTGCCCGGCACTTGGAAGGAGCGGCCGAACTGGCGTCGTCGTGCCGCATTGCGCTTCGACGAGTTCTGCGATGCGCCCGGTGTACTGGGAGCGCTGCGCCGGATCCACGCGGCGCGATCGGCGCGCCGCTGAGCGGCAGCGCGTCCGCTCCGGCGGCTGCTGGCATGCGTATCGCAGGCTTCCTAGAATCCTCGCAAACCGCACCAGTGGACGAGATGGCGACAGACAACAGGACGCGAACGCCAGATGTGGCACGCCGCGAGCGCTCCGGTGAAGGCGGCGGGCACGACGGCTCGCAGAACGGGGCTGCCGGGGACGTGCGCCACGATGTGAGCCTGCTCACGCCCTTCGATCTGCACCTGTTCAACGAGGGCACGCATTTCAGGCTGTACGAGAAGCTCGGCGCGCATCCGCTCGAGCGCGGCGGCGAGCGCGGGACCTACTTCGCGGTGTGGGCGCCGAACGCCGAGCGGGTCTCGGTGATCGGCAGCTTCAACAGCTGGGAGCGCGAGCAGCACGTCTTATCGGCGAAGGCGGGCTCGGGCATCTGGGAGGGGTTCATTCCGGGCGTCGCGCCCGGCACGGTGTACAAGTACTGGATCCGCTCACGCCACGACGGCTACGCGGTGGCCAAGGCGGACCCGTTCGGCGCTCAGCACGAGCTGCCGCCCGCCACGGCCTCGGTCGTCGCGGCCCTGGACTACGAGTGGAGCGACGATGCCTGGATGCGGGGGCGGGCGCGGCGCAACGCGTTGGCTGCAGCGATCAGCATCTACGAGATTCACCTCGGCTCCTGGGCGCGTTCACCGGAGCACCCTGAACGGCACCTCGGCTATCGCGACGTCGCACCCAAGCTGGCGGACTACGTCGAACGCATGGGCTTCACACACGTCGAGTTCCTGCCGCTGATGGAGCACCCCTTCTATGGCTCCTGGGGCTACCAGACGACCGGCTATTTCGCGCCGACCAGCCGCTTCGGCTCGCCCGCCGATTTCATGTACCTGGTGGATCACCTGCACCAGCGCGGCATTGCGGTGATTCTCGACTGGGTGCCGTCACACTTCCCGTCGGACGAGCATGGCCTGGCCTACTTCGACGGCACGCACCTCTTCGAGCACGCCGATCCGCGGCAGGGTTATCACCCCGACTGGAACAGCTACATCTTCAACTACGGCCGCAATGAGGTTCGCTCGTTCCTCGGGTCCAGCGCGCTGTACTGGCTGGAGCGCTTCCATGCCGATGGGCTGCGCGTGGATGCCGTCGCTTCGATGCTCTACCTGGACTACTCGCGCGCGCAGGGCGAGTGGATTCCGAATGAGTACGGCGGCCGCGAGAACCTCGACGCGATCAGCTTCCTGCGAAAGCTGAACGAGGCGGTCTACGAGCGGTTCCCCGATGTCCAGAACTATGCCGAAGAATCCACCGCCTGGCCGATGGTATCGCGCCCGACCTATGTCGGTGGACTGGGATTCGGCATGAAATGGGACATGGGCTGGATGCACGACACGCTGCAGTACGTATCGCGTGACCCCGTCTTCCGCCGCTACCACCATAGCGAGCTGACGTTTCGCATGATCTACGCGTTCAACGAGAACTTCGTGCTGCCGCTGTCGCACGATGAGGTGGTGCACGGCAAGGGCTCATTGCTGGCGAAGATGCCCGGCGACCCGTGGCAGAAGTTCGCGAATCTGCGGCTGCTGTTCGGCTACATGTGGACGCAGCCGGGCAAGAAGCTGCTGTTCATGGGAGACGAGATCGGGCAGTGGCGGGAGTGGATGCACGACCAGTCATTGGACTGGCACCTGCTCGGCGACAGCATGCACCAGGGACTGCAGCGCTGGGTGGCGGATCTGAACCGGCTCTATCGCGAACGGCCGGCTCTGTCCCAGCTCGATTTCGACCCAGCCGGTTTCGAATGGGTCGATGCGAGCGATGCCGACAACAGCGTGCTGTGCTACCTGCGTCATGCGAAGACGCCGCAGGACGAGCTGCTCTGCATCCTCAACTTCACGCCGACGCCGCGTCCCAACTATCGAGTCGGCGTATCCCGCGGCAACCGGTGGCGTGAAGTGCTGAACAGCGATGCGCCACTTTACGGCGGTAGTGGGCAGGGCAACATGGGCGGCGTCGATGCGGCGCCGGTGCCCTACCACGGCCGCATGTATTCGCTGAATCTGACGCTGCCGCCGCTGAGCCTGCTGCTGCTGATGCCGGAGTCTGCGGTGCCCGGCGGGGACGCGCGCGGCGCTGCCGACGAGCGCAGCACGGACCAGAGGGAGGACGCCGTCGTGCGCGCCAGTACGGACCCCGGCGGGCGCGAGCACCACACCGCGAGTCGTTTCCCCGGCAGCGCGCCGCCTGCGCCCGGTCAGGCAGGCGAGATCGAGCGCACCGGCGCACAGGACGCCGCCAACCGGATCGCGGAGCTGATCGCCCGCCAGGAGAAGCCGGGGCGTGGCGGCGCCGCGTGACGGCGCGGGCGCAGCGCCCGCGGCGGCCACGTG
>JBOHRE010000108.1:0-9872 GCA_050732635.1 Longimicrobiales bacterium
GGTCGCGCCTGGCCGCGGGCCGCACGAGGCAGCGCGGCCGCGGCGGCTAGCGCGGCGGAGCCGGCAATGAAACTGCGGCGCGATGTCGCCATGATCACTCCTCGAAGAGCTCGGAGACACGGATGCGGAATCCGGGCAGGGCATCGTGCCCGGTCAGCTCGTCAGCCGAAGTCAGTGCTCGGACCGGGGCGCCCGAGCGGTGTTCCGTCACCGTGCGCAGCCGCGGGTCCACGGCCCAGACGAGGCGCGCGCCGCCCGCCAGATACTCGTCCACCTTCTCCGCGATCTCACGCCGCGTGTTCGATGGCGACACGATCTCGACGCACAGATCGGGCACGAAGCCCGCGAAGCCGCGCTCGGGCAAGCCGTACGGAAAACGATCCTTGCGAACGAATGCGAGGTCGGGCCCGCGCACGGTCCCCGGCTCGCGCTCGATGATGACGCCCACGTCGCTCAACACGTAGCCGAGTCGATGCGGCCGGACGTAGCTCTCCAGCAGGTGGCCGAGCACGACCTGAGCGCGCGCGTGCGGAATGCCGGGCCGCGGTTCGCGCACTAACTTGCCCCGCACGAGCTCCAGCTTGTGGAGATCTTCCTCGGGGAGCTGCTCGAACTCCTCGATCGTGTAGCGCCGCTGATCCTGCGGCTGAACCGCCACGCTCCACCCCCTTGGTCGAGCCCATAAGGTACCCTCGCCCGCGGCGGGTTTCCATAGCAGATTGGGCGGAGCCGCCTGGGCCCCCTCACCTGCGACGGAGTGACCTGATGCGCCAGCTCCTGACAGTCGCGCTGCTTCTGCTGACCGGATCGCCGGCGAGCGCGCAGCGCTACGACCTCGTGATCCGCGACGGCACGGTCGTAGATGGCACGGGCGCGCCGCGCTACGCGGCCGACGTGGCGATCACCGGCAACCGCATCGTGCGTGTCGCGCGCGCAGGCATTCCTGTCGAGCAGGCGCGTGATGTGATCGACGCGCGCGGGCTGGTCGTCGCGCCGGGGTTCATCGACAACCATGCCCACATCCAGACGACGATCCACGAGCATCCGCTCGCGGAGAACTTCACGCGCCAGGGGATCACGACGATCCTCGCCTCACTGCACAGCGGCGCCCAGCCATGGCCACTCGAGGCCTACGCCGGCTCGCTGCGCGTGGCGCCGAACGTCGGCTTCTTCGCGGGCCACTCCTGGACCCGCGAGCGGGTGCTGGGCATGGCCGATCGCGCCCCGAGCGCGGCCGAGCTCGAGCACATGAAGGAGCTGGTCGACTCGACCATGCGGCAGGGCGCGCTCGGGCTCACCACCGGGTTGCTGTACGTGCCGGCGAACTACGCGGAGACGGAGGAGGTCATCGAGCTGGCGAAGGTCGCCGCGCGGCACGGTGGCGTGTACGTCAGCCATATGCGCGACGAGGGCAGCGGCCTGATCGAGTCCGTGGCGGAGCTGATCCGGATCGCGACGGAGGCGGAGATCCCGGCGCAGATCAACCACCACAAGGCCGTCGGCGGTGCGCAGTGGGGTTGGAGCGAGCGGACGCTGGCGATGATCGACTCGGCGAACGCGGCGGGCCTCGACATCCGCCATGACCTGTACCCGTACACGGCGTCGAGCACGGGGTCCAGTATCCTGTTCCCGCAGTGGGCGCTCGCAGGCGGCCAGGACTCGCTGGCCGCGCGGCTCGGCGATGCCGCGACCCGCCGCCGCATCGAGGCCGAGATGCGGCGCATCATGGAGGAGGAGCGCGGTAGCGCGGACGGCGGGCTCGAGTGGCTGCAGTTCCGCGTGATTCGCTCGCTGCCGGAGTACAACGGCAAGACGCTGGCCGACCTCGCGCGCGACCGCGGCGTGCCGAACACCGTCGAGGGCGGCATCCCGCTGGTCATCGAGCTGCAGCTCGCGGGCGGGTTCAGCGCGATCTACCACAGCATGGACGAGCGCGATGTCATCCGGATCATGCGCCACCCGCTCGCCATGATCGAGACCGACGGCGACCCGGTCGGCTACGGCATCGGCTTCCCGCACCCGCGCAGCTACGGCGCCTTTCCGCGCGTGCTCGCGCGCTACGTCCGCGAGCTCGGCGTGCTCTCGCTCGAGGAGGCGGTCCACAAGATGAGCGGGCTGACGGCGCAACAGTTCGGGCAGCACGAGCGCGGCCGCATTGCCGAGGGCGCATTCGCAGACATCACGATCTTCGACGCCGAAACCGTACAGGACCGCGCGACCTTCACCGACCCGCACCAGTACCCGTTCGGCATCATCCACGTGCTGGTCAACGGCGTGCCCGTGATCCGGGCCGGCGCGCTCACCGGCGAAAAGCCCGGACGCTGGCTGAAGGGGCCGGCGCGAGGCAACGCCGTGCCCGGGCGCAGCGCGGCTCGACACCACTGAGCCGGGGCCCGGATGGCGCGACTCCGGATGCGGCGAAGCCGACGGCGCTCAACCCTCCGGCCGCTGGCGCCGCCTGGCCAGGATCGCGAACCGCAGAAAGTAGTTGCTGAGAGCCTGGGCCGCCGCAGGCTCCGGCTGGGCGTCGAAGAAGAGCCGGCAGAACTCCTCGCGCGCGCGCAGGATCTCGCGCCGGCGCGGACCACGCCAGCGATCGTCGCGAGCCGTCAGATCGAACAGCTCGAGGGCCCGGTCCAGTGCGCGATCGAACCGCTCGGTGCGCTGCGCCTGCCACGCCCGGATGGCGCGATCCACCTCGCTCCCTATATGAGCGAGCTGCTCGGCCAGTGTGAGCTGCTGCCACCGTCCCGCCGCTAGTTCACCGTGGATTGTCAGTTGATTCGCTCCAGCAGCTGCGCGGCCTGTTCGACCTGCTCGGCGTACGCAGCGATCGCGGCCGCGACGCGCGCGGCCTCCCGCCGGGCGACGTCGAGATCCGGGATGTCCTCGACCGCCTCGCGGATGCCGGGCATCGTCTTGACACCGTAACCCGTGTAGAAGCCGGGCGCGTAGATCAGGTGCTTGAACCATTCGCGCTGCTCGAGCCCCGCCTCGGAGGTGAGCGCCTGCTCGCTGCGCGCGAGCATACGGTTGATCGGCTCGAGCTCGGCCCAGCGCGCCTCGAGCGCGTCGCCACCGATACCCATCACCGCGTCGAGCGCGAACTCGTAGCGTGTGGCGGCGCGGTCCAGCCTGTCGAGCGCGGCGACCACGCCGCTCAGGTCCAGAGCGCGGACCTCCGGCTCGGCGCGCGCGTGCTCCAGGATCTCATCGACGTAACGCCGATACGTGCGCACGACGCTGCCGAACTCGAGCGGCAACACGGGCGCGTCGGCCAAGCGTAGCACGGCCGTGCCCAGCGTCTGGGCTTCGGCCACGCCGAAGGTGAAGGTCGTGTCGTTGAAGCGGCGGTAGTGGTCGAAGGAGTCGTAGGCCGAGTGGTAGATGCCGGCGGGCGCGTCGCCGCCGTAGGACAGGTGCGCGCTCGGCAGTCCGACGTGGTCGAGGAAGGCGGTGTAGTCCGAGCCGGAGCCGAGCGCGTCGATGCGGAACGAGGGCGTGGGCGGCGCTGCCGGCGCGGGTACCGAGTCGGCGGTGACCGCGTCCGGGTTCGGCGCGAGCGTGTCCGGCGGGAGTGTGTCCGGCGCGGGAGCGGGCTCGAGCTGGGCACGGCGCGCGAGCTGCTGCTCGAGCACGCTGCCGCCGCGCTGCGGGTCGGTGATGTCGCGTGCCACCTGCTCGAAGAACCGCTCGAGCGAGTGGGAGCCGGCGGCGTACAGCCAGCCGCGGCCGTTGCTGTCGCTGTTCAGGTAGATCGCGCCGTGCTCGCGCATGCGTTCCCGGTACTTCTCGGCCCATTCCGTCGAGCCGAGCAGCCCCCATTCCTCGCCGTCCCAGCCGATCAGCTTGATCGTGCGGGCCGGCCGCCAGCCAGTGCCCAGCAGCTCGCCGAACGCGCGCGCGCCCTCCTCGACCGTGACCATGCCGGAGATCGGGTCCTCTGCGCCGTTGACCCAGGCGTCGTGGTGGTTGCCCCAGACGATCCATTGATCGGGCGAGCGCGAGCCCGGGATCGTCGCGACCACGTTGTACAGCGGCCGGGTCTGCCACTCGAAGCGCAGCGTGAGGCTCGCGCGCGCAGGTCCGGGGCCGATGTGGTACGTGATCGGCAGCGCGCCCCGCCATTCCGGTGGCGCGACCGGGCCGCGCAGGTTGCGCAGCAGCGGCAGTGCGTCGCCATAGGAGATCGGCAGCACCGGGATCGGCGAGAAGGTCGTGACCTCGGCCGGATCGAGCTTGCGCGCGCCGTCCTCGGAGGCCCAGCCCGGTGACAGCGGATCGCCCGGATAGGTCGGCATGTCCATGACGCTGCCGCGCTGCACGCCGGTCCACGGCCGCATGGGCCCTTCCGGATAGGTATCGCCGACCCAGTAGCCGTCGTCGCGCGGGTCGGAGTACAGGATCGTACCGATCGCGCCATGCTCGGCCGCGACCTTCGGCTTGATGCCGCGCCACGAGCGGCCGTAACGCGCGATCACGATGCGCCCGCTCACCGCGATGCCCAGCGAGTCCAGCACCTCGTAGTCCTCAGGCGTGCCGTAATTCACGTAGACCAGCTCGCCGGTGACAGCGCCGTCCGGCGAGTACGCGTTGTAGGTCGGCATCTGGTTGGCGTCGCCGGAGTCCTTGTCCTCGGGGATCTCCGGCTCGTCGAGGTCCGCGACGTAGCGCTCCGGCGCCACCAGCTCGAGCCGCCGCTCGACCGGCATCGGCATGTACGCCTCGAAGCGCTCGAGCTCGGCGTCCAGCCCGGCCGCCCGGAATTTCGCCAGGATCAGCTCGGCCACGCGCAGCGACTGCTCGCCGCCGGCATGATGCGGCTCCTCGGACAGCAGCCGGATGCGCTCGCGGATCGTGTCCGGGCTCGGCACGTCGCGCAGCCGCTGCTCCAGCTCGTAGCGGGTCGACCATGCATCGGCCGGAAAGCCGCGCAGCGGCGCCTGCGCCGCGAGCGGTGCATGGAGCAGCAGCCACGCGCCAAGTGCCCAGCAGATCGAACGGTGAAACGCGGTGCGAGGCATGCTACGACTCCGGATTGAAGAGGAAATAATCGTAAACGGCGCGGGCCACGTGCGCGATGGCGCGCTCGCGGTCCTCGCCGTCCAGGTCCGACTGCTTGATGTATACGACCGTGATGACGTGGCCGGCGCCGTCGGGCAGCTCGATGATGCCGACGTCGTTGGTCGTGCCCCTCAGCGTGCCGGTCTTGTGCGCGACATCGACGTAGGGCGGCAGCATGCCGCGGATGCGCGCGCGGCCGGTCGTGGAGCGCTGCATGATGTCCAGCAGCAGCGCGGTATTCTCGGGGCTGAGCGCGTCACCGCGCCAGATCTGCTCGAGCAGGTCGGCCATGCCGGCGGGCGTGGCGGTGTCGCGCTCATCGCTCAGGAAGGCCGCGCGCGCCTGTGCGCGCGTGAGGGAATCGGCGGCGGCGACGGCCTGCCGGTACTCGGCGATCGTGAACTCGCCGGAGCGAGGCAGGTCGGCGCCGCTCAGGTCGGCGATCATGAGCGACGTCGGCCGATCGACGCGCACTCCTGCGACATCCAGAGCGGCCAGGCGCGCATTCACGGCGCTGGCCCCGCCGGCGAGCCGGAGGTTGATGTCCGTCGCGCTGTTGTCGCTGATCAGCAGCATCAGCTCCAGCAGGTTGCGCACGGACAGGATCACGCCGGGGTCGTCGAACAGCTGCGTCAGCGTGCCGCTGCCGGGGTGCAGGTCCTCCGGCCGGATCGTGATGAGCGAGTCGAGGCTCAGCTCGCCGCGGTCCACCAGCGTCAGCAGCTGCACGGCGATCGGCACCTTGAAGGTGCTGGCCATCGGGAAGGCGACGTCGGGGTTGTGATACACGGCGCGGCCGGTTTCGAGGTGCACGGCAGCGAGCCCGAGGATGCCGCCCGACAGCTCGGCGAGGCGCGTGACCTCGGCCTCGAGACGGTCGAGTCCGGCCTCGGTCGCGGGCGTCTGCGCGCTCGCCGGCGGCGCCGCCAGCGCGATCACCAGCAGGCAGCCGAGCGTGCGCCGCGTCGCCGCCAGAGAACGATTCGTCATTGGCTCTCTCCGGTTGTCGGATTCACGTCTGCATACGGTACGCTGACCACCAGTCCGCCAAGACTGCCGCCGCCGCGTCGGCTGTAGCGCGCATCGCCGATGCGCACGTCGTACGCACCGCCGGCGTCAGCGACGTGGAAGAACGGGTAGCGCGACCAGACCAGGAAATCGCGCACGCGGGGATCGCGCCTCGCCCGCGCGAGGATCGTCTCGAGCGTCGCCCGTCCGAGGCCGGCTGGTCCAGCCGTGTTCGGCACCGCCGCAGGCTCGAGCACGAAGCGCTCGCGTCGCAGCCAGTGATGCTCGCCGAACTGGTAGCCGTCCGCGGTCACGATCACGACACCGGCGGCGAACGGGTTCGCGGGTGCGGGCGCGATCATCAGGTCGAGCACGGCCTGACGCTCACCGAGCTGGCGTGCCACGTCCCGGCGCGCCGCGCCGTCCATGGCGATCATGGCCACAATGTAGGTGACGGCGAGCGCGGCCGCGCCCCGCGCGAGGTGCTCGCGGCGCCGCGCGCGGAAGGTGGCCGAGCCGAGCGCACGCGCGGCGGCGATCAGCACGATGCCGGCGATCCACACCAGCCTGGCCGCGGGCGGCACGACGCCCGTGCCGAGCACGAGCCAGCTCATCAGCGCGCCGAGCAGGATCCAGCCGCCGAGCCGCAGCCGCGACGTCGCATAGCCGATGACGACGCCGCCGCCGAGCAGCAGCCAGAGCCACGGGTCGACGATGAAGACGGCGTCGCCGTAGCTCCAGCTTCGGTCGATCGGCACGAGCCAGCGCATACCGTACGTGTTCAGCCAATCGAGCGCCGGGTGCGTCGCCACGCCGATCAGCGCGAGCAGCGCCAGCGGTCCGGCGCGCGCAGGCTCCGCGTCCGGGCGACGTCGCCGCCGCACCAGCCGGTCATACGCCAGCACCACGCCCGCGACGATGAACGGCCAAACCAGCAGCGCGGGGATGCCATGCGTCCAGCCACGGCGAAACGCGAGCGCCGCGTACTCGCCGTTCAGGTACGACAGGATGTCGACGTCGGGCGCGTTGGCGGCAAGCACCAGCGTCGCCGTGGCGAGCGGGGTCAGGCGGCGCAGCCCGGCGGCGCCCAGCGCGGCGCCGGTCAGGGTATGGGTGATGTTGTCCATGCGAAGCAGGGCTGGGGCTCGGGCTTGGGCTGGGGCTGGGGACTCACTGGTCGGAGAGGGGCGTGACGGTGTGGCGGAAGGTGACGGCGCGGCGGCGCAGGTGGTCGAGGATGTAGTCGAAGCAGCCGGGCACGCGGGCGACGAGCTCGGGCGGCGCGACGCCGGCGTCGGTGAAGCGGTCGTCGGCGAGCAGTCGAACCATTGCGGTGCAGGTGTAACCGGTCGTGCGTGCCATCGAGGAGACGCCGGTCTGGCGGTCGTAGCGGTCGAACAGCTCGAAGGTGTGACGCACGCGCTCGCCGGCAGCGCGGCCGATCACCTCGGCGCGCATGATCGTCAGGTCCTCCTCGCCCTCGGCGAAGCGCCACGCGTCGAACAGCAGGCGCGCCGTGAGCTGCCGCGGCACGATCCGCGAATATTCCAGCGCAACCGGCTCGGTGTCGAAGAAGCCGGTCTCGCGGAAGATGCGCATCAGCTCGGCATGCCCGGGGTAGCGCAGCGTCTTCTCGGCCATGGTCGGCGTGCGCGCGGTGCGCAGCAGTGTGCGCAGCCCATCAGTGTTGAACGCCTCGAGTGTACCGACCTCGGGGAAGTCGATCAGCTCGAGCTCGGACAGCGCGGGCAGCGTGATGTCGCGGCCGTCGCGGCGCAGGCGAGCGGGCCGGGTGTACTCCTCGAGCACGTCGGCCGGCGAGAAGGGGGCCTTGTACTCGAACGGCCAGGAGCGGTGGACCGGCAGGCCACCGACCACACAGACGAAGCGCTCGGTGTCATCGAGCGTGGCCTCGAGGTGGCCGAGGATCAGGTTGCTGCAGCCGGGCGCCAGGCCGCAGTCGACGAGTGCGCGGACACCGCGCTCGCGTGCCAGTGCGTCGAGCTCCAGCGCGTCCTCCTCGAAGAACGAGATGTCGACGGTATCGGTGCCCGTCCCGATCACGGTGCGCAACGTAGCGAAGCCCATGCTGCCGGGTACGGCGCCGACGACCAGGTCGTGCGCGCGCGCAGCGGTGGCCAGGGCGCGGGCATCCATCAAGTCGATGCGCTGCGTGCGGACCGAGGCGCGGTCGGCCACGCGCGCGAGCGCGGCCTCCGAGCGGTCCGCGACGGTGACGGCGAAGTCCGGATCGGCGGCCAGGTCGCGCGCGATCGCGGCGCCGACACGACCGGCGCCGAGCACGAGCAGATTCATGGTGGTTCCTTGCAGCTGACGACGATCGAGGCGCGACAGGATGGCGGGTGTCGGCGGGCCGCGCCAGGCAGAACGCTGTGGCGGATCCGGATTCTCGCTGCGAGCGGAGGGCCTCAGCGGCGGCGCAGTGCGATCGCGCCCTTGAAGGTGCGCACGCCGATCCGGCTGCCGCTGCTGCCACCGACTGTGAAGCCGGCTTCGTGGCCGTCGAGGTCGGGTCTGGCGCCGAGCCGCGCCGGGCCGAACTCGTTGGAGAACGTGCCCTGGTAGGTCTGCACCTCGACATCGGCGGCGGCCGTCGGCGGCAGCAGCAGCTCGACGCGGCCGCTGTGGCTCACGAAGTCGAGGCTCGCGCCCGCCCGCACGCCGCCGTCCCAGTGGATGGGGCCATCGACCGATTCGATGCGCGCGCGCTGCAGTCCGCCTCCGAGCAGACGGATCCGACCGCTCACGCTGGTGATGGTGGCGTCCTCGCTGGCTGCGCGGATCGTCAGTGAGCCGCTGGCCGACTTCGCACGCAGCACGCGTGCGGAACCCGAGATCGTGATATCGCCACCCATGGACTCGACGCTGACGACGTCGAGCGCGCCGTCGACGCGAATCGCTCCGGTCACCGAGTAGACGTCGAGTCCACCGCGCGCGCCGCCGACCTCGACACCGGCGCCGGCTGTCTTGATCCAGAGCTGGGCGCGTGCCGGGACGCGCACGTCGAGCCGGGATCCGGCGACGGCGCCGTCTGTGCTGAGCCCCGCGTCGACGCCGCATTTGATGCCTGCGTCACCGCCGCCGCAGTGGAACTGGTGGCCGGCCGGGACGGCGCCGGTCACGACCAGGCTGTCGCGGTCCCAACCGACGACGCGCACCTCGCCACTCAGGTTCCAGATGCGAACGAGTGCGTCGGGCCGCACGGCGCGTCGCACCTCGACCTTGCGCAGTGCAGCCGGCTGCTGTGCGGCCGCCGCACACGGCAGCAGGACTGCCGCGACCACGACCAGCATCCACGTTCTTTGTAGCATCGTTACTCCCTCAGAGAAGCGACTCGCGCGTGCTGCGCAACAGCCCGAGCTTCTGCTCGTACGCCGCCAGCAGGCTGCGTGTCAGACCTGCGCTCTCGGGGCTGTGGGCGAGCGCAGCCCGCGCCTCGGCCAATGCACGATCGATCACGTCCAGGTTGGAGCGCAGCAGCTCGGCCGCGCCAGGTGGCAGTGCGGCTTCCTCCCGCTCGAGCACGCGCTCGAGATCGGCGATTGCGGCCATGTAGTCACGTTCGGCACGCTCGAACTGCGCGAGCGGTGCGGTCGCGGCGACCGGGGTGGGTGGCGTCACGGCCGGCGTCGCATCCCGCAGCATGGTCCAGCGCGTGACCAGCGCGGTCGAGACGATCAACAGCCCCGCTGCGGCCGCGAGCGCCCAGACCTGCGCGGGCCGACGGGCGCGCCGAACACGCGCTGCATCATGCAGCCGCGCAGCGGCGTGCGACGACC
>JBOHRE010000109.1:0-9811 GCA_050732635.1 Longimicrobiales bacterium
GCGCACACGTCGTGCTGCCCGACCTCGCCGATGTCGACCGCGCGCTGGCCGCGTTGCTCGGCCGGCCGGCTGGCCGCTGAGCCGCGCCGCCGCTAGCTTTCACGGACCCGAACGGACGCTTTGACAGGAGATACGCACAGTGGCGCGGACCAATCCGAAAGCCGTCAAACGGCACGGCGGGGTACAGCCCTTCTATCTCGTGCTCGGCGCGGTTGCCCTCGCGGGCGTCGCGGCGATCGCATACGCCGCGGTCGGCCGCAACGGCGGCGACATGGCGGCCGAGCCCGTCGACATGACGGCGCTCACCAACCCGCGCGACATCTACGCCATGGCCGAGCCGGTGGTCATCGGCCCGACCGACGCACCGAACAAGCTGGTCGTGTTCAGCGATTTCATGTGTCCGGGCTGTCAGGCCTGGGCGCAGCGCATCGAGCCGCTGCTGAAGGAGCGTTACGCCGACCCCGGCGTGCTGCAGATCGCGTACTACGACTTCCCGCTCGGCGGCTCGCACGTGCACTCGTTCCTGGCTGCCCGCGCGGCGCGCTGCGCGCAGGATCAGGGCCGCTTCTGGGAGTACCACGACCTGCTGTTCGCACGCCAGCGCGACTGGTCGTTCGTGCGCGCGCCCGCCAGCGACTTCGTCGACTATGCCGCCGATCTCGGGCTCGACCGCAACAGCTTCGAGACCTGCCTGCGCAGCGACCGCCACGCCGAGCTCGTGACCGCCAGCCGTGTGCTCGGCGACCAGCTCGGCGTGAATTCGACGCCCACCGTCCTCATCAACGGCAAGCGCGTCGGCGACCCATTCGATTGGGAGGCCTATCCGCCGCTGCTGCAGGCTGGCCCCGCGGACACGGCCGCGCTCGAGACCGCGCCGAGCGCACAGTAGCGCCGCGCGCGGAGCCGAACGGGCAGCATGCCTCAGACGCAGGAGCCATCCGTGGCGACGTCGCGCCGCGCCGGGTCACCGGACGCGCGTAACGCGCCGGTCGAGTCGGACCCGCCGTCCGCGCCACCACCGACACGCATGGCCATCGCGCTGTTGGCGCTGGTCGGCACGCTGATCTCGACGTATCTGCTGCTGCACACCCTCGGCTGGATCGGCGTGCTGGTCTGCGGTGCCGGCGACTGCGACCTCGTGCAGTCCTCGGCCTATGCCTCGTTCCTGGGTGCGCCCGTGCCCGCGTGGGGTGTGATCGGCTACGGCGCGCTGCTCGCCGTGGCGCTGGCCTCGATCCAGGAACGCTGGCTCGCCGATCGCCGCGTGGCCATCCTGCTCTTCACCCTGGCGACGCTCGGCTTCGCGTTCTCGGCCTACCTCACCTTCGTCGAAGCCTTCGTGCTCCGGCTCTGGTGCCGCTGGTGCATCGGCTCGGCCGTGATCGCGACCTGCATCTTCCTGCTCGCCTGGCCCGAGCTGAACCGTAGCCGCAACGGGCTGCCGCGATGAGCGACGACCGCGTTGCGATCCGCCTGGTGTTCGCCGACCGCGGTTCGTTCCACGAGATCGTCGTGCACCTCCCGGCCGCGCAGCTCGACGGTTACGACCGTCTGATCGATGCGCTGCGCGAGAACCCCGACATCACCGGCGACATCTTCGTCGACTCCCGTCGCCTCGTCGCCGCCATCCGCGAGGATGCGGCGGAACGTGCGTGAGCACCCACGCCGGACGTTGCTGCCGCGGTACCGCTGATGGTGAGCGTTGATGGTTCATAGTTGATGGTTGATCGTGCCTCGCGGTAAATGCCTGCCTCGCCGCCGCACTCACCATCAACCATCAACCATCAACCATCAACCGCCCTTATCGCTTGCGGCGCAGCGCGCGGTCGAGCAGCGCCCGCCACTCCTCGATGCTCTTCAGCCCCACCACCATGTCCTGATTGTCGATGACGAACGCCGGTGTGCCCGTGACCTGCGAGGTCGCGGCGGCGATCACGTCCTCCAGGATCAGCAGTGCCACGGCATCGCGTTGGATGCAGCTCAGGAACGCGTCGGCCGGGATCTCCAGATCGCGTGCGTAGGCTGCGAAGTGCGGGGTCGGGTCCGGCGTGTCGGTCCACTCGTTCTGGTCGGCGAAGAGGCGATCGTGGAACTGCCAGAAGCGGTCGGCCACGGCGCCCGCGCACAGCGCGGCCTCGGCCGCGGCCCAGCCGTGGGCGTGCGACGGCAGCGGCAGGTTGACGAAGACCCACTTCACGCGCCCGGTCTTCACGTACTCCGCATCGATGCTTGGGAACACGTCGCGCGCGAAGCGGCTGCAGTACGGGCACTGGAAGTCGGCGATCTCGTAGACCAGCACGGGTGCGCTGGCGGCGCCCTTCGCGCGGGAGGCCTCGGCGCGCTCGCGCAGGCTGGCGGGCGTCGTGGTCGGCTGCGCCTGCGCCATGAGCGGCGCCGCCGTGATCGTCGAGATGAGCGTGACCAGCGCCAGTCCCATGAAGCGCCTGCGGCTACTGCCCTCGGCCATGCTGCTCCTGTGTTGCGGCCGCCTCGTGTGCGCGCGCGAGCGTCCACTGTCTGACGACGGGCGGCGGCCAGTCGCCCGCGGCTGCCTGTCCGAGCAGCGAATCCGCCTCCGCGCGCGCGCGCTCGGCCAGCGCGACATCGAGCCAGCCGTGCTCGAGCGCGTCGCTCAGCTCGTCCTCATCCAGCACGCGCGCCGAGCCCTTCTCGGGTACCCAGACATCCAGGAACAGGTCCGTCGTGTGCCACTCCCGCTCGTTCACGAAGCGCACGGGTGTCAGCACGTTGGCGTAGTAGCCGGTGAAGCGGCCGGCCGCATCGTGGAACCGGCCGATGTCGTGCCAGGCGTCGGCGAACGTGAACCACACGATCGGCGCCGCGGGCTCGAGCGCCAGCAGCCCGTCGATCCGCACGGGCTCCGCGACGCCGGCATGATCGAGCAGCGTCACGATCGCGCCGGCCTCGCGTGTGACGAGCCGCTGGCGGAACACCTCCAGGCGGTCCGGCGGCCGGGTGTAATGGATGGTGACGATCAGTAGAACGTTCCGCCGGTCTCGGCCAGCCGGGCGATCAGCGCTGCGGGGGAGTAGCGGCTGCCGAACGCGTCCAGCCGATCGTGGATCGTGCGCGCGCCGAGCGTGTCGGCATAGCGCAGCAGGCCGCCGCGGAAGGGTGGGAACCCCGTGCCGGTGATCATGCCCAGGTCGACGTCGCCCGCAGTCGACACCACGCGTTCCTCGAGCACGCGCGCCGCCTCGTTGATCATGGCCAGCAGCAGCCGCTGTTGAATGGTCACCGGCGCAAAGGTGCGGCGTTCGGCCGGCACGGCCGGCGCCAGCTCACCGTAGATGGAGCCATCAACGCCCTGCTGCTTACCATTGTCGTAGCGGTAGAACCCGCGCCCGTTCTTGCGGCCCAGTCGCTCGGTCCGCTCCAGCGCGAGCAGCGGCGGCGCGGGCGCGAGGCGCTCACCGAATGCGTCGTGCATGGTCCGGCCCGCGTGGCGAGCCACGTCGAGGCCGACCTCATCGAGCAGTCGGAACGGTCCCATCGGCATGCCGAACTCGACCATCGCGCGGTCGGCCGCCTCCACGTCGGCGCCCTCGGCGAGCAGCCACCCCGCTTCGTTGAGGTACGGCGCGAGCACGCGGTTGACGAGGAATCCGGGCGAGTCGTTCACGATCAGGGGCGTCTTCTCGAGCCGACGCGCCAGCGCGAAGACCGTGGCCAGTGCGCGCTCGTCGCTGTGCTCGCCGCGCACGACTTCGACCAGCGGCATGCGGTGGACGGGGTTGAAGAAGTGCATGCCGCAGAAGTTGCCTGGCCGCTCGAGCGCCTGCTGCATCTCCGTGACCGACAGCGACGACGTGTTCGTGGCCAACACGCAGTCGGCGGCCACCGCGGCCTCCGTCTCGCGCAGCACCGCCTGCTTGATGTCCAGCCGCTCGACGACCGCTTCGATGACCACGTCGAGCGTCGCGAAGCCGGCGTAATCCAGAGTCGGTGAGATGCGCTCCATCGCCTGGTCGGCCTGCGGGCGGCGCAGCCGCCTCCGCTCGACCAGCTTGTCGAACTGCTCGCGCGCGTGCCTCAGCCCCTGCGCCAGCGCCTCCTGCCGGATGTCCTTCATGCGCGCGTGCAGCCCGCGGTAGGCGAGGAGCTGCGCGATGCCGCCGCCCATCACGCCGGCGCCGAGCACGCCCACGCGTTCGACCTGCTGCGGCTCCGCCGCGGGCGCCTGCTTCTTCGCGCCTTCCATCAGCAGAAAGACGTGGATCAGGTTCTTCGATACCTCCGTCGTGATCAGCTCGCCGACAGCGCGTGCCTCGACCGCGAGCGCCTTCTCGAGCGACAGGCCGAGCGTGCGATCGATGGCGTCCAACGCGCGCAGCGGGGCGGGGTAGTGGCCGCGCGTCTCCTTCCGCACGCGACGTCTCGCAGCGGCGAGGATCGCCTTCCTCGCGGGCGCGGCGTTCTCGAGGCGACGTCGCCAGGACGAACGCCGGCGGCGCGCCGCGGGCGGCTGCGCTGCCAGCTCCGCGGCGAGACTGCGCGCGCGCGACTCCAGCAACTGTGGCGGCACGCGCTCGTCGATGAGGCCGAGCCGCTCCGCACGCCGGGCGTCCACGGTCCTGCCGGTCACGATCAACTGCGTCGCGGCCGCGACGCCGATCAGGCGTGGCAGCCGCGTCGTGCCGCCGAACGCCGGCAGGATGCCGAGGCGCACCTCGGGAAGGCCGATCTTCACGGCCGGATCGTCGGCGGCGATGCGCCGGTCGCACGCCAGGATCAGCTCGGTGCCGCCGCCCAGACAGATGCCGTTTACCGCCGCCACGGTCGGCACCGGCAGCTCAGCCAGCCGCTGAAAGACCGCCTGGCCCAGCGCCGCCTTCTCCTCGCCCTCGGTCGCATCGGTGATCGCCGCGATCTCGTGCACATCCGCGCCCGCCACGAAGCTGCCGGGCTTGTTGCTGCGCACGACCAGCGCACGCACGCGCCCGCCCGCGGCTGCCTGCTCGACCTCCCCGAGCAGCGCGTCCAGCCGCGCCATGACCGTCGAGTGCAGGATGTTGTGCGGCTTATCGGGATTGTCCAGCGTCAGTGTGGCGACGCCGTCGGCGCCGATCTCCAGCGCGACGGCGGCAGCCGCTTCGGGCAGGGAAGAGGACATTTGCGTTCGCGGTCGGCGGCTGGCGGTCGGCGGGGAGACGGCAGCCGCCAACCGCCGACCGCGAACCGCTGTTACAGCGTGGTCCTGAGCTCGGCCGTCTCGCGGTTCAGCAGGACGCGTACCGGATCGCCGCCCTCGACCTGGATCGGCAGGTTCCAGTACAGCTCGTTGTAGGGCAGCTCGTAGCGCGAGTACACCCACCACTGCCCCGTCGGCACACCCCGGAACTGCGCGACGCCCGCCGAATTCGTCGTGTCGGCGAACTCCTCGCGACCCAGGTCCTCCGCCCGCGCGAGCATGATCGAGTCGACCTGCTCGAACGCACGGTCGCCCCAGGTCTCGCGCCGCGCGCGGATCTCCGCCGACACGTTGTTGAGCCGCGTCTGCAGCCCGGTGAACCGCGCGAACGCCTCTTCCATCTGCTGCCGGGCCCTGCCCTCGCGGTCTTCCAGCGTCCCGAAATCGTTGAACAGAACGCGATATTGCGCCGAGCCGCGGTTCATGTTCTGCAGCCGCTGCGACAGCCGCTGCAGGCTGTCACGCGCCGTCGCCCAGCTCGTCTCCGCATCCTGCCATTCCTGCTGCGCGCTGGCGATCTGGTCCTGGATCTCGAGGATCGAATCCGGGATCTCCGGTTCCGGCTCCGGATACGCCGCCTGAAGTGAGTCGAAGATCGCGTCGCGATCGTACGGCAGCAGCCACACGGGCAGTTCTGAGAGCGCCACCGTGTCCTGCTGGCCCTCCGGGCTGGTCTGCTCCAGTTGCGCCACGACATCGATCGCGCCGCCGCCGCAAGCGGCCGTGCTCAGCGCGGCCGTCGCAGTGGCGAGGAGCAGGACGAATCGTCTCATTGCTCGCTCCAGGGCGTGAGGTTCTGGATAACGGCCGGCAAGGTAAAGGCGCGCCCGGCGGAGATCAAGCAAACTGGCGCCGCCGCGCCGCAGGTCACCGTGCGTGCGCCTCGCGCCTGCTGCGCACGGACCGCGGCCACGAAAAAGAGGGCGTCTTTCGACGCCCTCCTCTCGGGTTCGACCGCTACCGCTGACCGGGCACTCGGGGTGCCCGCCCCTTAATCCGGAATCCCGCGGGTCTCGATGATGAAGCTGCGCGGGTCGGCCGGACGGCCCTTGACCAGCACCTCGTAATGCAGGTGCGGACCGACCGACAGCCCGGTCGAGCCGACCGCCGCCACGACGTCGCCCCGCTTCACCCGCTGGCCTGACGTGGCCATGAGCTTCGAGGCGTGCGCGTAACGCGTGATGTAGCCGTGGCCATGGTCGATCTCGACCATCAGGCCGTAGTTGCCGTTGCGACCGGCGAAGGCCACCGTGCCATCGGCCGCGGCGCGGATCGGCGTGCCCGCCGGCGCCGTGATGTCGATGCCCTCGTGCGGCCGCGCGACGTGCAGGATCGGGTGCATACGGCTGCGCGTGAACGAGCTCGTCAGGAAGCCCCTCGCCGGCAGGATCGACGGCGTTGCTGCCAGCCGATTGTGGTGCCCCGCCAGCGTCGAGGTCGCCTCATTCCAGCTCTCGGCCAGGATCCGGGCGCGCCGCACCAGCGCGTCCAGCCGGCTGTCCACCTCGAAGGTGCGCGTGCCGATCACCTGATCGAGCTGGTACAGGCTCTGCTCCTCGAGCGTGGCCGTGCCCGGCCCGCCCACGCCCGCCAGCAACACATCGGTGTGGACCGGCTCCAGCCCGGCCACCAGCCGGAATGCCTGGTCGCGCTGCGCCAGCTCCGCCATCTCGCTCTCGATGCTGCGCGACTGGGTTTCGAAGTGTGCGACCTGCTGGCGCAGCAACGCGTTCTCGCTCTCGAGCTGCTGCACCCGAACGTCCTCGCTCGTGATGTGCAACACCCCGGCCCCCAACGAGGCAAGCGCGGCTCCACCCAGCAGCACCGCACCGATCGCCGTCCGGATCATCTCGCGACTCAGCTGGAACTGCCGGATCCGGCTGACGTCGCTCGAGATCAGCATGAGCGTCCAATGCTGTCTGGCCATTGTCTGTCTCGGTCGAATTGCGGTGACCCGCTGCGAGGCATTTGCGGCATCGCACCGGAGCTCAACGGCTACTGCTCTATGACCAAGGGGGGCCGCGTGTACGGCTTCGAGAGGCGGGCAGGTTACCCGCGATTGGGGGGCATGTCAATGTTCGCAGCCCGCGCCGCGGCCGTCAATAGTTGTGTCACCGACCCGTACGGAAACCGAACCCACGGGCGCTCACGCCGGCTTCGGGAACAGCAGATCGCCGCGGTGCACGCGGTGACCTGCGAGGTCGAGACCGGCCAGCGCATCGAGCGGCGCCACCGCAGCGAGCCCGCAGCGCTCGGCCAGCGAGGCCATCTTGGACGGCATGAAGGGTTCGAGCAAGGTGGCCAGGCTGGCCACGGCGCGGGCGAGCGAGGCGAGCGTGGCATCGAGCGACGTCGCTTGCGCAGCGTCTTTCGCCTGACTCCAGGGCGCGCGTTCCTCGACGAAGCCATTGGCGGCGCGCGCCAGCTCGAGCGCTGCGCCGGCGCCCTGGTGCAGCAGGCAGACGTCCATGGCGCTCCGGTACTGCACCAGTGTGTCGGCCAGCCGAGCGTCCAGGCTGGTCGCCTCGCCCGGCGGGATTTCGCCGTCCCGGTACCGCTCGATCATGGACAGCGTGCGGTTGGCCAGATTGCCCAGATCGTCAGCCAGGTCGGCCGTGTAGCGGTCGTCGAAGCGCTGCCAGGACATCTCGCCGTCGCCGTTCCACGGGACCTCGCGCAGCAGGTAATAGCGCAGCGGGTCCGGGCCGTAGCGTCTGATCGCCTCGTCCAGCTCGACCGTGGCGCCGCCGGTCTTCGACAGCTTGCCGCCGCCGTAGCTGATGAAGCCATGCGCCCAGACCGAGCGCGGCAGCTCGAGGCTCGCGCTCATCAGGAACGCCGGCCAGTAGATGCAATGAAAGCGGGTGATGTCCTTGCCGATCACGTGCAGGTCGGCCGGCCACAGCCGTTCGTAGCCCGCGTCCGGGAAGCCGGTGGCCGAGATGTAGTTGGTCAGCGCGTCCAGCCACACGTACACCGTGTGCTCATTGTCGCCCGGCCAGGCGACGCCCCATGGCAGCCGCGCTCGCGAGACCGAGATGTCGTCCAGGCCGCCCTCGATCACCCGCCGTACCTCGTTGCGCCGGATCTCCGGCTGCACGAACTCCGGCCGCTCCTCCAGCAGCTGCAGCAGCCGATCCCGGTAACGCGACAGGCAGAAGAACCAGTTCTGCTCCTCCATCCACGTGATCTCGCGCTGTGGGTGCAGCGGACAGCGCTGCTCGACCAGCTCCTCCTCCTTCTTGTACGCCTCGCAGCCCACGCAGTAATAGCCCGCGTACGTGCCGCGATAGAGGTCGCCCGCCTCCTGCATGCGCGCGATCAGCGCATGCACTGCCCGGTGATGCCGGGGCTCCGTCGTGCGGATGAAGTCGTCGTGGGAGATGCCGAGACGGCGCCACGCCTCGGCGAACTGCACCGTGATGCCATCGACCCAGTCGCTGGCTGCGACGCCCGCGGCTTCGGCGCTCTGCAGCACCTTCAGGCCGTGCTCGTCCATGCCCATGCCGAAGTGCACGGCCTCGCCCTTCAGGCGCCGATACCGCGCGATCGCGTCCGCGCCGATCTTCTCCAGCGCGTGCCCCATGTGGGGTGCGCCGTTCGCGTAGTCGATCGCGGTCGTGATGTAGAACGGCTTGGAGTTCGCCACCCGCTTACCTGCCACCACCCGTCTCCGCGACCTCGCGCTTCAGCTCCTCCAGCGGCACGGTTCGGCGCAGGCCCTCCTCGTCCTTGAGATGGACCAGGTCGCGCCAGATGTCCATGCCGATCACCCGCTCCCTCCCCTTCGCCGTCGCCAGCGACCTGCCCTCACGCGGGAATCGCTTGCGCGCCTGCACGTACGCCTCGTGCTCGTACGTCAGGCAGCACATCAGCCGGCCGCAGCAGCCGGAGATCTGCGCCGGGTTCAGCGACAGCCGCTGATCCTTGGCCAGCTGCAGGCTGACCGGCTTCAGCTCGCGCAGCCAGGTCGAGCAGCACAGCTCGCGACCACACCGGCCGACGCCGCCCAGCAGCGCCGCCTCGTCGCGCACGCCGATCTGCTTCAGCTCGATGCGCGTCCGAAACGTCCGCGCCAGGTCCCGCACCAGTTGCCGGAAATCGACCCGCCGCTCCGCCGTGAAGTAGATCGTCAGCTTGCGACGGTCCCACTGCCACTCCGCCTCGCTGACCTTCATCTTCAGGTTGAGCTGCTGCACCTTCTCACGCGTCACCCGCCGCACCCGCGGCTCATCCGCCCGCAGCACCGCCACCTGCGCGACGTCGTCGGGCGCCGCCAGCCGCATCACCCGCCGCTCCGGCACCGGCGCCGCGCACCCAGTCGTGCACCCCGAACACTTCCGCTCCGCGATCGCGCCGCTCGCCGTCACCCGCCCCACATCCTGCCCCCGGTCCGCCTCCACGACCACATACGCGTTCAGCGGCGGCACCGCGCCGCCATGCGCGAAGTAGTCGCGCCGGTTGCCCTTGAAGCTCACTTCTATGATCTGAGACACGAAGCACCGTCGCCCGTTTCGCTATGTCAGTGTCCCGCACCACCCCCCGGCCGGCCGCCGACCCGGCCGATCCCGCCGCCGCGGCGCCGGCGCCTCACACCAC
>JBOHRE010000110.1:0-9743 GCA_050732635.1 Longimicrobiales bacterium
CTCGCGGAGTGCGCTCTCGATCGCCTCGGTCGCGCGCGCGACACCGCCACTGGCCACGTCCGCATAGACCGCCACCTGCCGGGTCTGATCGACCCGCCGGATCTCGGTCGGGCCGACCGCGTCGCGCAGCACGACGAGCTCGCGCAAGGGCACGCCGCGCACCCGCAGCTGCTCGAGCGCGAGCAGCGAGTGGCGCGTCGCGTCCGGCAGCCGCACCACCACCGGGACCCGTCGATCGAAGTCCACGAACTGCGTCGCCACCTGGCCCTGCATGTACGACTCGATGGTGCGCGCGACCTCGATCGGCGGGATCCCGTACGAGGCCGCCCGCTCACGGTCGATCTCGATCTGCACTTCCGGCTGACCCAGCTCCGTGCCAAGGCGCACGTTCGTCACTGCCGATACGCCCTCGAGCCGTCGTTCGACGCTGCCCGCATACGCCAATGCGGCGTCCAGGTCCTCACCCTGCACCCGCACCGCCAGGTCCGCCTCGCCGCCGCCCAGCAGCCGACCCAGTGCGGTCGCCGTGCCGGTCTCGATCGCGACCGTGCCGACGCCCAGCCCCGCGAGCCGGGGGCGGATGCGGCGCACCACGTCGGCCGTGGCCGCGCCATCCACGAGCTGCACGTCCAGCACGCCGGTGTGCAGCCCACTCTCCTCGTCGGTGACGCCGGCGATCGCCGCCTGCCGACCCACGCGCGTGAACACCGCCTCGACGGCGTCGTCATCGAGCAGCAGCCGCTCGAGCGACGCGGCCGCCTGCGCGGTCCGTTCCAGCGGCGCACCACGCGGCAGCGTCAGGCGCAGCGTCAATTCGCCCTGATCGACCGTCGGCAGCACATCGCGGTCGAGCGTCGAGCCGACCGCCAGCGCCAGCACGAACAGCCCGGCGGCCGCACCGAGCGTGCGCGCGCGATGCCGCAACGCCGCGTGCAACGCGCGCTCATAGAATGCCGAAAACCGGGCGAACGCGCGGTCGAACGCCGCCAGCGGCCGATCGATGAAGCGGGCCTCGCGAGCAGTACCCCCGCGCCCGCCCCCGCCCCACACCCCACGGACTCCGCGCGCGGCGCCCTGCCAGCGCGCGGCCAGCGTCGGCAGCAGCATCAGCGCCACCACGAGCGAGGCCAGAAGCGAGAATGCCACCGCCAGCGAAAGCGCGCCGAACAGCTCGCCGGCCACGCCCTCGACGTAGACGATCGGACCGAACACGGCGATCGTGGTGAGTGTCGACGCCGTAATCGCGCCCTGCACTTCCTCGGCGCCCAGCGCGGCTGCGACCGGCGCGGGGCTGCCCAGCTCGCGGTGGCGGAACACGTTCTCGAGCACGACGATCGAGTTGTCGACCAGCATGCCGACGCCCAGCGCCAACCCGCCCAGTGTCATCACATTGAGCGAGATGCCGGCCGCATCGAGCAGTGCGAAGGTCGCGACCACCGAGATCGGGATGGCGAGCGCGATGCCGACCGGGTAGCGCCAGTCACGCAGGAACAGGAACAGCACCAGGAAGGCGAGCGCCGCGCCCTGGAGCAGCGCGGCGACGACGTTGTCGATTGCCTCGGACACGAAGCGCGCCTGACTCATCGCCACCGACACTGCAATGTCGGGGAACTCCTCGCGCAGCTCGACGAGCACGTCGCCGACGGCCTCGGCCACGCGGACGGTATTCGCCCCCGCCTCCTTGAAGATCAGCAGCCCCACCGCCTCGCGGCCGTTGTAGCGCGCGATCGATTCGCGCTCCCGGAACCCATCCGTGATGGTGGCGACGTCGGCGAGCCGCACGCCCAACGATGCCGAGTCCGCTCCCGAGGCAGGCGCAGGCCGCACCAGGATCTCGCCGATCTGCTCGACGCTCTCCAGCTCGCCGAGCGTGCGCAGCGCGTAGCGGAAGTCGCCGCGGCGCACGGTGCCGCCTGCGGACGGCGCGTTCGCCGCGTCGAGCGCACCGGCGACGTCGCCGATCACGAGCCCATGCGCCTCCAGCCGCGACGCGTCGACCTCGACCTGGATCTCGCGCTCGAGCCCGCCGGTGACCGCGGCCTGCGCCACCCCCTCGATCTGCTCGAGCCGGCGCCGCAGCACCGACTCGGCAAGGTCCTTGAGCGACCAGAGCGAGCCGCCGCCCGCCACGCTGATCGCCATGATCGGGTCCGACCCCGGATCCGTGCGCAGCACGACCGGTCGCTCGGCCAGCGCCGGCAGCGATTCTCGCAAGTTGTCCAGCTTCTCGCGTACGTTGAGCGCCGCGAAATCCATGTCGCTGCCCCACGCGAAGCGCAGCGTGACCAGTGACACGCCCTCACGTGACGCGCTCTCGATTCGCTGCAGGCCCGGCACGGTGGCCACCTGCTGCTCGATCGGCTCGGTGATGTAGCGCTCGATCTCGGCGGGGCCGACGCCGGCGTAGCGCGTGTAGACGACCAACCTCGGGTAGGCGACCTCGGGCAGCAGATCGATCGGTAGCCGGCCGAAGGAAATCAGGCCAAGAAACAGCACGGCGACGAACAGCATCGCCACCGCGACTGGCCTGCGGATGCTGCGCGAGGAAAGCGACATGCGGGGAAGGCTAGGGCTGGGGCTCGGGCTGGGGCACGGCTTCCTCGCCGACCAGCTCCTGCAGCCGCACCAGGCCCTGCGCGTACGCCAGCCGCGCCTGCAGGAGCTGCTGCTCCGTCTGCGCGGCTTGAGCGATCACCTGCTGGTACTCGAGAAAGCTGAGCGCGCCTGTCTCGTACTGCTGCTGCGCCATCTCGACGTTCTGCCGCGACAGCTCGACCGAGCGCTCGCCGAGCACGACCGCTTGGTACGCGTTCTCGAGGTCGACCACGGCGCCGCGCACCGCTGACTCGAGCTGCAGCTGCTGCGTCCGGTGCTGCTCGCGTGCGTTCGTCAGCGTCGCTCGCGCAGCCGCGATGCGCGACGACGTGTCGAAGCCGGTGAACAGCGGCAGCGTGGCCGAGAGGTTGAACGAGAAGGTGCGGTCGAGCGGGTTCGGCTCCCACATGAGACCGAAACGCTCCTGGAAGACGCTACGGTTCAGGCCGCCCGACAGCCGCACGATCGGCCAGCGCGCGGCCCGCGCGACGTCCAGCTGCTCCTCCGCGGCCACGCCCGTGGCGGCGAGCCGCAGCAGCTCCGGGTTCTGCTGGAGCGCAACGCCGACCAGCGCGTCCACGTCCAGGGTCGCCGGGTCGAGCAGCGGGAACCGCTCTGCCGCAATGCGGAAGTCGGCGGCACCACCGATGCCCATCAGGCGGACCAGCTCGAGTCGGTCCTTCCTGGCGCGGCCGCGCGCTTCGGCCACCGCCTGCTCGCGGGTGGCAACCTCGACCTGCGCGCCGGCCACATCCAGCGGCTGCCTCGCACCGACCGTCAGCAGCCGCTCGGTAGCCTCCAGCCGCTCCCGTGCCGCTGCGAGCAGCGCCGCCTGCAACTCCGCCAAG
Source organism: Longimicrobiales bacterium (assembly GCA_050732635.1). Classification (GTDB taxonomy): domain Bacteria; phylum Gemmatimonadota; class Gemmatimonadetes; order Longimicrobiales; family RSA9; genus JBOHRE01. The sequence goes on from JBOHRE010000110.1 coordinate 3,444, forward strand.
CGGTCGGCGAACAGCACGGCCCAGTACTGCCGCGCCACCTCGCCACGCACGCGCCGCAGATCGGACCGCGCCGCTTCGACGGCAGCGCTACGCTGCGCCTGTGCCGCATCGAGCTGTGAGAAGCGCGCGCCGCCATCGAACAGCGTCACGGAAAGGCCGATCCCCTGACTCGTTCCGCTGCTCTCGAACTCCAGCGCCGAATCCCGTTCGATCGGCCGACCGAAGTCATCGATGCCGGTGAAGCTCTGCGAGACGCCGCCGCTCAGGCCGAAGCTCGCGCTCGCCTGCGGCAGGAACGCGCCCCATGCCGCCCGCTCCTGCGCCTCCGCGGCCTCGACGGCGTTGCGTGCCTGACGCACCGGCGGGCTGTGCTCCTCCGCGAGCCCCAGCGCCTCCTCCAGCGTCAACACCTGCGGGATCGTGGCCGGTTGCTGCGCAGCGACCGAAGTCGACCCCAGCCCCAGCCCGAGCCCCAGCCCCAGCCCGACGCGGCGCAGCCGCGTCATCCAGCGGCGCAGCCGCGGCAGCCACGTCACCGCGGCCTCCCGCCCTCGGCCGTCGCATCGGCGACGACGGTTACCCGCGCATCATGAATCAGCGTGTGGTGCCCGCCGACCAGCACGACCTCGCCTGGCTCGACCATCTCGGTCTCGGGGTTCTCGACGATCTCGACGAGCCGCTCGCTCTGCAGTCCCGTGGTCACGTAGCGCCACTTCGCGCGGCCATCCTCGTGCACGAACAGCATCGTCCGGCGGTCGCGCTCGAGAATCGCCTCGCGCGGCACCAGGATGCGGTCGGCGAACTTGCGCGCGTCGAGCGAGACGCGCGCGAACATGCCGGGCAGGATCCGGCCACCCGGGTTCGGCACGAGCACAGTGACCTTCGCAGTGCGCGTGTCACCCGCCACCACTGGATTGATGGTGGCGATCCGGCCGCCGAAGGGCGTCTCGGGAAACGCGGCGAACGTGACCTGCGCCCGGCTGCCAGCCGTGATGAAGCCGATCTCGCTTTCCAGCACCTGGACCTCGACCTTGATCGGATCGATGTCGACGATCGTCAGCAGCTCATCGCCCGGCTGCAGCCACTCGCCGGGCACGACCAGCAGCGACGCGACGCGGCCGGGAAATGGCGAGCGCAGCGTGGTCTGGGCGAGGTCGAGCCGTGCGCGACGCAGCGCGACCTCCGCGGTTTCGAGCCCGCTCTTGGCCCGCGCGATCCGCTCGCGCTCGGCGCGCACGTTCGCATCCTCGATCCGGTCATCGAAGAGCGTCTGCTCGCGATAGGTCGCGCGGGCTCGCTCGAGGCCGGCCTCGGCGTCCTCCACCGCGAGCTCGTAGCGCGCGGGATCGATGCGGACCAGTAGCCGGCCGGCGCCGACCGCCTGCCCCTCGGCGACCGGCACTGCCTGGATCTGGCCGCCGACCTGCGCCACGATCTTCGTCGTGCGCGCCGCCGCCGCCTCGGCCGATGCGCTGACCGCGATGATCAGCGTGTCCCGCACCACCGCGGCGCCCTCGACCGGGATCGGCACGTCGGCAGCGAAGGCAGACGCCGAGGCGACGTCGATGCCTTCCGTGCTCGGCGCGCCCGCCTCGTTCTCGCTCGCCGCCGCCTGCGCCTGGATGCGCCAGTAGATCCCGGCGCCCGCCGCGGCGAGACCGAGTATCACCACCAGCCCGATGAGGACAGGGCGTCGTTTGATGACCATATGCGAAAAACCACGTGGGCGGATGCCGGCACACCGTGCCGCCGAGCCGGCGCCCTATCGCACGCTAGCCCTGGCCTGGCGGCGGGTCAATGCGCAGATGCGCCGGCGTTCGTCAGATACACGGTTCGATGCCGTCGCGCGACGCACCGTTGCGTGCGGGTCTCGTACGTTGAGTGCCGGCTGGTTGGCCCGCGTGGCGGCTCAGCTCTGCTGCCGGGCCAGCTCCTCGCGCAGCTTTGCCACGATTGCCGAGTTGCGTTCGAGCTGCCGCGTCAGCACTTCGATGTCGCTGTCGCGGCCGCACTCCACGGCCACCGCAATCTGCTGGTGGTAGCGGGCGACAGCGTCGAGCCGGTCGGCCAGCTCCCGCTCGAGCGGGTTCAGGGCCGATTCTGTGCGATCGGCGTCCTGCCAGAAGAGGTCCACGCCCGCGCGGCCGGAAGTGTTCTCGTCCATACGACCCTCCTGCGTCCAGGTTGACTGCGTCCTGCGCCTGGAAAGCGCGATGCCCGGGCACTGGTTGGAACCCGGGCGGGCGGCTCGTGCGCCGGGTCGGGCTTGCAAGTGACGGACCGGGCGGAATCTACCTTCGGTATCCGTGCGCCATTCAACGGGCGACAGGCCGTTGCGCGCCGCCCTGCACGGGCGCGACCTTGCCTCGATGGGACGCCTGTACGACCTCGTGATGGGCATGCTGGAGCGCGGCTGGCTGGCCGCGCTGCGCGAGCAACTCTGGCGGGAGGCGCCCGCGCAGGGGCTCGGACTGGACCTCGGCGCGGGGACCGGCGCGAACTTCGTGTATTATCCGGCCGGCGGCATGATCGTGGCCGCCGAGCCGAGTGCCTCGATGATGAAGCGTGCTGTGGCGAAGAACGCACCCACGCCTAGGCTGCTGGTGCGGGCAGACGCGCAGGCCCTGCCATTCCGTGGCGACAGCCTGGATTTTGCCGTCGCCACGCTGGTCTTCTGTGAGGTCCCGGATCCGCTCGAGGGATTCGAAGAGGTGCGGCGTGTGCTGAAGCCCGGTGCGCCGATCCTGATGCTGGAGCACGTGAAGCCGCGCGGTCGACTCGGCGACGTCGCCCGGCTGCTCACCCGCCTGACGGGTCCGCTCTTCGGCGAGCACTACGACCGGCAGACCACGCGAACACTACAGGACGCCGGATTCACCCTGGAGCAGGAGCAGCGCTACCTGCACGACGCGGTCGTCCGGCTCCAGGCGCGCAAGCCTGGCGCCTGACGCCACCCGGCGAATCCTAGGCGAGTCGCAGCGGGGGTCGCGAGCGCGGCTCGATCACCACGTCTGGCTCCGTTGCTGGCCGCTTCGGGTCCGCGTCGGCGGCATGCTGCAGGACCCAGAGCGACTCGATCACGGAGCGTGCGTCTTCGAGAGCGTGCGTGACCGTCGGGCTGAACACGATCCCCGACGCCTGCAGCACCGCGTCGACCGCGGAGCGCACCGCGTCGCCCAGCGCGAGCTGGCGGGCCGCCGCCACGGCGCCGTGGTCCAGCGCATCCGCCACCGAGAGTACCTGCGCCGCGATCGGAATCTGCTCGCCCACCAAACCATCCGGGCCACCACCACCGTCCCAGCGCTCGAACAGGCTCCGCGCCGTTGCGACAACCTTGTCGTCCAGGCCCAGGTCGGCCAGCAGCTGCGCGGTGCGCACGGCCAGCGCGAGGGAGGCGGTTGCGGCGGGCTCGGCCCCATAGGCCGGGGGTGCGGTCTCCAGGGCCTCGTGCGATCCGATCGTCGCGGCCACGCGGCCGAGCTCATGCGCCCGCGCGGCCACGTCGAGCACCTGCCGATCTCGCACTGACAGCGCCCCCGGCAGGTGCGACGCCAGCAGGTTCGCGATCTGCGCCACCCGGAAGGTGTGTCCGGGCCCCGCACCCGATCGCTCATCGGTGAGCCGCAGCCAGGGCGCCGGCAGACCGCCATGGTGCCGCCGCCGCGCGTCGGGCTCGGCGTCGCGCGTCGCCTCGAGCAGCTCTACGCGGAAGAACAGCTCGCGCAGCACCGCATCCAGCTCGAACAACTCGAACGGCTTCAGCAGGTAGCCCGCCGCACCCTTACGCAAAGCCGTCCGCGCCAGGCCGCTGTTGCGGTCTCCGGTGATGATCACCACCGGCCGCAGCGGCGCCTGCGCCATCAGGATCTCCATCAACTCGACGCCGCTGAACACGCCGCCCAGGTGGACATCGGCGAGCACCAGATCGTACGCGCGTTGCTTCTGCTGTGTCGCCAACAGCACCGAATCGGCGTCCGCCAGCTCATCGACCTCGAAGCCACGCCGCCGCAGGTGTCGGCAAAGCACGGCCCTGACGCCGTCGTCGTCCTCGATCACCAGGATCCGGCGGATCCGATTCGTGCTCGGCTGCATCGTGCCTCCCTACGAGTGAGGACCGCGACAGCCGCCTGGGCCAGCGCGTCGCGGCACGTTCAGCCGTGGCCGCTCCGGCTCGGGGAGCAGGACCGGGACCATCGCCGCCGAGACGCATATCGACCTGTTATGTAAGGAGTTACATCGATCAGCAGCGCCGCCGGACGGCCCTGATGGCTACGCTTCGTTGCCGCTACGGGAACGGTTCGGGACCGCGATCTCGTACTTCGAGAGCAGCCGATCGAGACGCGGGCGAGAGATGCCGAGCACACGGGCGCTCTGGCGCTTGTTGCCGCCGTTGATGCGCAGGACGCGCTCGATCTGGGCGCGCTCGGCGCCGGCCAGGGTCAGATCATCGGTGGCGAGCGGTCCCGGTGTGCCCTCGCGGGTCAGGTCGTGCGTGAGGGCCAGGTCGTCGCGCGCGATCGCGGGTCCGCGCGCGAGCACCACAGCGCGGGTGAGCGCGTTCTCGAGCTCGCGCACGTTGCCGGGCCACTCGTAACTGGTGAGAAAGCGCACCACCTCTTCGGGAACGACGAACACGTCCTTGTGGACGTTCTTGCTGATCTTGCGCAGCAGGTGCTCGACCAGCATCGGAATGTCCTGGGGTCGTTCGCGCAGCGGGGGCACGCGGATCTCGACCACCTTCAGCCGGAAGTAGAGGTCCTCGCGGAACTTGCCCTGCCGCACGAGCTTCTCGACATCCTGATTGGTTGCCGCGATCACGCGCGCCTCGGTGCGGCGCGGCCGCTCGCTGCCGACCGGGTAATACTCGCGCTCCTGCAACACGCGCAACAGCTTGGTCTGAAATGCCGGGGTCGTATCGCCGATCTCATCGAGGAAGATCGTGCCCGAGCCGGCCAGCTCGAACCGGCCGCGCCGGTCGTCGACCGCGCCGGTGAACGCCCCCCGCATGTGACCGAACAGCTCCGACTCGAGCAACGTCTCCGGCATCTCGGTGCAGTTCACCGCGATGAACGGCTCTGCGCCGTACGGCGAGTTGTAGTGAATAGCACGGGCGATCAGCTCCTTGCCCGTGCCCGTCTCACCGCGGATGAAGACCGGCGCACGATTGCCTACCAGCGTGCCGATCAGCTTGTAGATCTCGATCATCGGCGGGCTACGACCCACGATCTGGTTGATCGAATAGGTCTCGCTCGCCTCCTCCTGGAGCTGACGCAGCCGTCGTCGCACCGATCGGTCGTGGAAGCAGCGCTGGATCACGACCTCCAGCTCATCCAGCCCCAGCGGCTTGACCAGGTAGTCGTACGCCCCAGCCTTCATCGCGCCGATCGCCGTGCGCATGTCCTCGTGACCCGTCATCACGATCACGTCCAGCTCCGGCAAGGCTTCGCGCAGCTTCCCCAGCAGCTCCAGCCCGTCCATCCCGGGCAGCTGCACATCCGTCAGCACAACCTCCGGGACGAAGTCAGTGACCTGACGAAACGCGCGCTCCGCGCTGTCGACCGCCACGACCTGATACTTCCGCTCGAGGAAACGCCGGAAGGTTTCGCGGATCCCGTCGTCGTCCTCGACGATCAGAATTCTGCCCATATCACATCGGCTGGGGGTCTGGACTGCCAGGCAGGCCCGTCAATGCTACCGATGGCAACGGAATGTTGCAAGGCCCGAGACGACCGGCCCGCGGCGCGGTCAGCGACCCGGGCGGACGCTGGCGCTGAGGATGGGCTCGCCCTCGAGGATCGCGTCGACCGCGTCCTGACCGGAGACGACGACGCCGAAGGCGGTGTAGGCGCCATCGAGGTGGGGCTGAAGGCTGTGGGTCACGAAGAACTGCGAGCCCTCGGTGTCCTTGCCGGCGCTGGCCATACCGAGGGTGCCCTGGCGGTAGGGGATGCGCGTGAACTCGCTGCGGATCTCGAAGCCGGGTCCGCCGAAGCCGTCGCGGCGCGCGAAGTCGCCTCCCTGGATGACGAAGTTCGGCACCACTCGGTGGAATGGCACGCCATCGTAGCGGCCCTCACGCGCGAGGCCCGTGATGGTCTGGGTGGTCAGCGGCGCCTGTTCCGCATCGAGCCGCAGGACGATGGTGCCGCGCGGCGTTGCGAGCACCAGCAGCGGGTGGCGCCCCAGCGCGCGGAGCGCGTCCCAATCCACGGTGCGGTCGGGTGGCCGCGGTCCGGGCTCGGCGGCGGCTGGCGGCTCGGCACCGACTGCGCGGAGCGCGGCGACGGCTGCGGTACGGAC
>JBOHRE010000111.1:0-9731 GCA_050732635.1 Longimicrobiales bacterium
GAGCCGGCCAGCGCCGCCGACATGGGGCCCGACGACCTCTGGGAGCTCCTCACCGGCGAGCGCCGGCGGCGTGCTCCCGAGCCGCGGCCCGCGCCCGAGCCACCACGTCGCGTGCCAGCGAAGGTCGCCTTGCCGCGGGCGCCGGAGGCGGAGCCCGAGCCCTCCTACAATGACGTCGCCATTGATGAGCTTCAGTACGATCAGGACCGCCGCCTCGCCCGTTCCGAAGCCCGCTCGCTCGAGGCGATCACGCCGCCAGAGTATCCGGAGATCGTGTCGCTGGAGACCGAGCCGTTGCCAGCCGAGCGCCGCCACACCCTGTTTCATGAGCGGCTCGATGCAAGCGCGCTCGAGGTCCAGCGGGCGACACCGCTCACGGTCCATTTGGGCCTCGATTCCGCTCGCGACGTGCGCCGCGCCTTCGTGCTCCGCGAAATCCTCGGACCTCCGCGGGCACTGGATGAAGAGGCCGCGCCGGGTTATTTTTAGTCTACGGTCGCGCACGCTCAGCGTCGCGGCCGCCTCTCGTTTGATCGTCGCGCGCACACGCGCGCCGGGGTGGCGGAACGGCAGACGCAGGCGACTCAAAATCGCCCGGGGGAAACCCCATGCGGGTTCAAATCCCGCCCCCGGCATTCCCACATCAGGCGATGTTCCGGGCCACGTCCGGACCGTCGAGCCCTTCGGCGCGCTTCGAGGATCGCGATCATGACTCGCCTGGGAGCATTGCTTGCCCGCGTCGCTGTCGTCGTCTCCATCGCCTGGGCAGACGCCGCCCCTGCAGCCGCACAGGACTGGCGATTCGATCTCGGCTTGTACGGCGGCGCTGCGCGCTACTCGGCAGCGCTGGATGACGCCGCACTCGGCGCTGCCGCGCCGTCGCTGAGCTTCGGCTCCGGCTGGCAGCTCGGCACGCACCTGGCCTGGTGGCCGCAGCCGCGGCTCGGCCTGCGCCTGAACGGCGGCTTTGCCGAGCGCGCGCTCAGACAGGGCGTCGTGATTCGGGCCGGTGACATCAACCTCTGGGACCTCACCGGCGATCTGCTGATCCGCTTGCCGGCGTTACCGTCCGATTGGTTCGACACCGAGGTCTTGCCCTATGTCGCGGCTGGCACCGGCCTGAAGCACCTGAATCCGGCGACCAATGTCGAGGTCGACGACGGCCAGGCCGACGGCATCATCGTCTACCCGGACGGAGCCACCGGGACCACGCCGGCCTTTTTTCTGAGCCGATCGAACCGTCTGCAATTTCTGGCCGCGGTCGGCACCGACCTGCGGGTCGGATCCGGCGTCGGCTTCCGTCTCGAGATCGGCGATCGCATCTGGAAAACGCCGATCCACCGGCTCGAAGAGGGTGCCGCGGCCATGAGGGGGGAAGACGTGGGCGAGCGGGTGCATCAGCTGTTCGCCAGTCTGGGCCTGCAGGTGACCTTGGGGGTGAGCCGGCCGACTGAGGTCGTCACGCGGGCCACGCGGCAACCCGAGCAGAACATCAGCGTGTGCGTCGTCGATCCCGGCACCGACTTCGGGATCAGTGACGTCGACGCCCTGTATGTCCCGGACACCCGCGATACAGTCGTGCTCATCTACGACCAGCGGCTGCCGTTGAGCGCTGCCCTGGCCAGCGTCATGGTTGCGCCTCAGGCCGACTGGTACGTTGCCGGCAGAGACCTGGTGATCGCCGTCGGCGACCGGGCGATGCGGTTCGCCGCGCGCGGCGGTGCCCGCCAGATCGCCGCGGAGGATCTCGCTTATCTCGGCGACGTGGACGGATTGCCCGTCTACGCCTCTCGCGTCGAGACCCCCGACCTCCGCCAGCTGCTCGCCCGCGACCGCCGCGCGCGGAATACCAATGAGCTGGTCGACGTGCTGGCACAGGATCCCGACCTGGAGGCCCGCTTCGCCCAGATCGACCTTCTCTACGTCCCACTGCAGGCCACCCACTGTATTTTCCAAGGGCTGGAACGGGCTTCGGCGCCGGCGCCCGACACGCTCCAGCACCGGTAGTTCTGGCCCGCGCGTACGACGCGCTGCCGGCACCCACCGAAGGCCAGCCTCGGAGCCCCCCGGCGACCCATTGCCCCGCACGCGCGACGGTAGCACTTTTGTTGGACATGGCCCAAGTGTGCGGAATCAAACGGTTTCCGCTTCGCCTCGGCTGTTTCGCACCCCTGGAGGAATTCCTGATGGTCCGCAAGCTGACCGTGAGGCAGATGGGCGGCTCGGTCGGGGTTACGCTGCCGCGCGGCATGGCGGATCGGCTGCACCTCGAGACCGGCGACGAGCTGTTCGCGATCGAGCGTGATGGCGGCGTCTTCCTGACGCCGTATGATCCGGCATTCGACTCGGCAATGACTGCCTACGACCGCTTCAGCCGAAAGTACCGCAACGCCCTTCGTGGACTCGGCCTGAGTTGAGCCGAGCGATGGAGCTGTTGGATCGCGCGATCCTGGATGTGCTGCACGAGCGGCTCATGCACGACTTCGGGGGCGCCCTCGGCGTGCGTGGGGACGCGCTGATCGATGCTGCGTTGGCGCGCGCGGTGCCGCGGCCCGGGCGCGCGGATCGGGCCGAGCTTGCGCGGCTCGGCGCCTGTTATGGGTACGGTTTGGCCAAGAAGCGTGGCTATCTCGACGGAAACCGCCGCCTGGCGGCGGTCGCGATGGGCGTTTTTCTGCTGCGAAACGGGTTCGAGCTGGCGGCGCCGGAGGCAGAACTGCAGATGGCCATGGACGCGGTCGAGTCCGGCGACTGGAGCGAGCGTGAGCTGGCGGCGTGGATCAGCGATCGCGCGGTCGAGAGGCGGCCGACGTGATAGCCCACGGGCCGCGATCACCGCTCTGCGCGCTACCGAGCCCGCTCTAAGGTGCAGGGTCGGGGCTGTCGCTGCGTCGCTCCATGGCGCGCCCGGTTCGCTCGTCCGGGTCGCGCTGCTCGGTGGAAGGCACCGAGTGTGACTCGCGCGCGGGCGAGTGCGCGCGCTCACGCGGCTCCTTACCGAGCCCTGCTTCGCGTGCGACTGCGCTACTGATGCCGAGCTCGCCCAAGCAACGCTTGCACAGCATCGCTCCGACGGATCGGCTGTCCGGGTCGAAACTCGCACCGCAGCTTTCGCAGCGGGAGCCCATGGGCAGACCCTTTCGCCGAAAATTTCCGTGTCGTTCGCGCAATTGCTGGGCCACTCCGCGCAAGCATTCCCCGAAGTGCCTGACCGGCTGCCGTTGGCCGTGCGTGCTGCAGATGGCATCTTGCCCCGGTCGGATCCGTTCTGATCCAGTCACCAGAGGTGTTCATGGTTGTCCGTTCGCTAATCAGGGGCGCGCCTACGCGCGACCGCATTCTGCTGGGGCTCGCCTGCGCGCTCGTTTGGGCGGGCTGCGCGTCGAGTGGGGGGCCGGCCGCGCCCGCCGTGGGCCCAACCGGCACGCAGGCTCGTGCACTGCCATCGATTGCCGAGAAGACCCGTGGACTCGAGCAGCGCGCTGGGTTCGTGCCGATGTACTGGGATGCGTCGACCGGCAAGCTGTACCTGGAGTTGAGCCGGTTCGGCCGCGATCAGGAGCTGCTCTACGTCCACGCCCTGACCGCCGGCGTCGGCTCGAACGACATCGGTCTCGACCGCGGGCAGTTGGGCGGCGAGCGGATCGTCTACTTCGAGCGCGTCGGCCCACGGGTCCTGATGGTGCAGCCGAATTACGGGTACCGCGCGCTCAGTGACAACGAGATGGAACGACGCGCGGTCGAGGACGCGTTCGCGCGCTCGGTCATCTTCGGCTTCGCGGTCGAGGCAGAAACCGCGGGTCGCGTGCTGGTCGATGCGACGGAGTTCGCGCAGCGCGATGCGCACGATGTCGTGGGCAGGCTGCGGGCGACGGAGCAGGGACAGTTCCGGCTCGATCGGGACCGCAGCGCGCTGTACCTGCCGGGCACGAAGGCGTTTCCGAAGAATACCGAGATCGAGGTGACGTTGACGTTCGCCGGCGAGAATCCGGGCGGCTGGCTGCGCTCGGTGACGCCCATGCCACAGGCGGTTACGGTGCGGCAGCGGCACTCTCTGGTCGAGCTGCCCGAACCCGGATACGAGATGCGAGCCAGCTCGCCCGCAGCCGGGTTCTTCGGCATCACATTCATGGATTATGCGACGCCGATCGATTCGCCGATCGTGAAGCGCTACATCGCCCGGCATCGGTTGGCAAAACGCGACCCGGCGGCGCCGATCAGCGAGCCCGTCGAGCCCATTGTCTATTACCTCGATCCCGGCGTGCCGGAGCCGGTGCGTTCGGCGCTGCTGGACGGTGCGCGGTGGTGGGACCAGGCGTTCGAGGCGGCGGGGTACCGCAACGCGTTCCGCGTCGAGCTGCTCCCTGACACGGCTGACATGCTCGACGTGCGCTACAACGTGATCCAGTGGATCCACCGCTCGACGCGCGGCTGGAGCTACGGCAGCAGTGTGATCGACCCGCGCACCGGCGAGATCATCAAGGGCCACGTGTCGCTCGGCTCGTTGCGCGTACGCCAGGACCTGTTGATCGCCGAGGGCCTGCTCGCGCCCTACGCCCGCGGCGACGAGCGACCCGCGGCAGCCATCGAGATGGCGCTCGCGCGCATCCGGCAGCTCTCGGCCCACGAGGTCGGGCACACGCTCGGCCTCGCACACAACTACATCGCGAGCACCCAGACCAGAGCCTCGGTCATGGATTACCCGCACCCGCTCGTGCGTCTGACTGCGGACGGGCACCTCGACCTGTCGCAGGCCTATGACGACGCCATCGGCGAGTGGGACAAGGTCGCGATCCGCTACGGCTACCAGGACTTCCCGTCCGGCACCGACGAGCAGGCCGCACTGGAGACGATCATCGTCGACGCGCGTAGCCGGGGCATCACGTTCCTCAGCGACCAGGATGCACGCCCGCCGGGAAGCGCGCATCCGCAAGCGCACCTGTGGGACAATGCGCTGGATGCCGCGGCCGAGCTCGAGCGGATCGGGCGCGTGCGGCGCGTCGCGCTCGACCGCTTCGGCCTGGAGGTGATCCGTTCCGGGCAGCCCTTGGCCACGCTCGAGGAGGCGCTGGTGCCCCTCTACCTGCATCACCGCTACCAGGTCGAGGCCGCGGTCAAGCTCGTGGGCGGTCAATTCTACACGTACGCGTTGCGCGGCGATGATCAGGAGCCGGTGCGCAGCGTGAACGCGCTCGCCCAGGAGCAGGCGCTCGAGGCCGTCCTGGCCACTGTACGCCCCGAATACCTCGCCCTGCCGCAGCGCGTGCTCCGGCTGATTCCGCCGCGGCCCTTCACCTTCGCTCCGCACCGCGAGCTGTTCGATCGCTTTACCGGTCTGACCTTCGACGCCATCTCCCCGGCCGTCGCCGCAGCGGACCTGTCGATCTCGCTGCTGCTGAACCCGCAGCGCGCCGCGCGGCTGGTCGAGCAGCAGGCGCTCGATCCCGCACTGCCCGGTCTGGGTCGACTGCTCGAGCGTCTCATTGCTGTGACCTTCGACGCACCGTCGCCGACCGGCTATCACCGCGAAATCCAGCGTGCCATCGAGCGGGTGGTCATCGACGAGCTGATGGCGCTCGCTGCCGGCGCGGACATGCCGCAGGTCCGCGCCGAGGCGAGCTACGCACTCGAGCAGCTGCGCCGTCGATTCACTGAGCTGCCCGCGGCGGCGGCCGAAGCAGAGCGCGCGCACGCCTTCCTGATGGCCAATGACATCGCGCGCTTCATGGAGGACCCTGACGAGTTCCGCCGAGCGGAGCTGCCGAGCGCGCCGCCGGGGGCGCCGATCGGCGCCGACCGCATCGGCGTGGTGTGTACCTGGTGAGCCGCGGCGCCCCGGGTTCGATGCGCCCTTGCCGATTGCGCGCCACCGTGAGCATGCTCGGCGTCGCGCTCGCGAGTGTACCGGTCGCCGCCCAGCAGCAACCGGTCGTATTGACGGGCGCAACTCTGATCGACGGTACCGGTCGTGCTCCGGTGGCAGACGCAGTCGTCGTGTTGCACGCGGGCCGCATCGTCTGCGTCGGCGGCCCGGGTGCCTGCGCCACCGAAGCAGCCGCTGCCACACCGATCGAGCTGGCCGGCCATTGGCTGCTGCCGGGGCTGGTCGATGCACACGTGCACTACTCGCAGACCGGCTGGGCCGACGGCCGGCCCGACGCGCTCGACATGCGCGAGCGGTTCCCTTACGACTCCACGGTCTATGCGCTGCGCTCGGCTCCCGACCGGTTTTACCGTTCGTACCTGTGCGCTGGCGTCACCGCGACCTTCGATGTGGGTGGGTTTCCGTGGACCTGGGGGTTGCGACGCCCGGCCGAGGCAGCCATCGAGGCGCCGCATGTGGCGGCGGCTGGACCGCTGCTGTCGACGCGTGACCACTGGTTGAACCTGCCCGCCGAGCGCCAGTTCGTCCATATCGAGAGCGACTCGGCGGCTCACGCCGGTAGCCGCTACATCGCGATCAACAGCTCGGATGCGATCAAGGTGTGGTTCCTCCAGAGCGAGCAGTCGCCCGAGGCCGCCACATACGCTAGCCGGCTGCAGCTCATCGGGCGGATGGCACGGCAGCGTGGCGTGCCGCTGATCGTACACGCCACCAACCTCTGGGCCGCCAAGGAAGCGCTGCGCGCGGGTGCCACACTGCTCGTGCACAGCGTGGAGAATGCCGACGTCGATGACGAGTTCCTGGCGCTCATGCGCGCGAACGACGCGGTGATCACCCCGACACTCACGGTCTACCAGGGCTACGAGCAGCTGCGTGAGCGTGCGTTTCGCGCGCAGCGCATCGACACGCGCTGCGTCGATCCGGCGACGCTGGCAAAGGCATTTCTGACCGATTCGCTGGCGGGCCGCCCGGCGCCTGGCGAGGTGCGGGCGAGGCGGGCTCGCAGTGCCGCGCGCTATGCGCAGATGCTGCGCAACACGAAGCGCATCCATGATGCGGGCATCACGGTCGCGCTCGGCACGGATGCCGGCAACCCGCTCACTCTGCCGGGCGCGTCGGCGGTCGTCGAGGCCGAGGCCATGGTCGAAGCCGGCCTGACCCCGATGGCGGTCATCGTAGCGGCGACCCGCAACGGCGCTCGCGCCATGCGACGGGGCGGCGACTTCGGCACCGTCGAAACGGGGAAGCTGGCCGATCTCCTGGTCCTGGCGGCCGACCCGCTGAGCGACATCGGCAACCTGCGGCGTGTCGAGCTCGTCATCCGGGGCGGGCATCTCTGGACGCGCGGCGAGCTACAGTATCGCTGAGCAGGCGGGTCGGTCAGACAGCGGGACCTGCGAGCCCGCTCAGCCAGCGTCCAGCATCGGCGATCTCGTCCAGGCTGATCGAGTGCCCCAGCGCGTAATCGTGCGACGTCAGCGCCGCACCTGCGTCACGCAGCTTCGCCCTGCCGGCTTCCGCCAGGTCGAACGGGATCGCCGGATCCATCGTGCCATGACCCCAGAAGATGGGCAGGTTCTGCGCGGTCGCAGGCTCGGTGCGCACGCGCGCGTGATTCGCGAGAAAGCCGCTGAAGTTGAGGACCGCGGCGGCGGTGCCTGGAAACGCGAGCGCGTAGCCGAGCGCGAGGGTGCCGCCCTGGGAGAAGCCGCCGACGACGATCGGACCGCTGCCATCGCCGCTGAGCCGCGTGACGAGGTCGTGCAGCGCATCGAGGCTGGTCGCGAACGAGGCCGCTTCGGGGCGATCGTCGCCCAGAAACCGGTACCACGCGCGGCCCGGGCCGTAGCCCCAGGGGGCGGCGGGGAACGGCGCCTGCGCCAGCAGCACGCGCGCTGCCGGCAGCCGTTCGCCCACGTCGCGCAGATCGTCCGCTTCCGCACCGCGTCCATGCATCAGGATGACGGTGGCGTCGCCGCGGGCGACGGGCGCGACTTCGTTGTAACCGAGATCGACGGTCAGGCCAGTCGGCTGCTGGACGGGTAGGATTGCAGACGTTCGGGCACGGCCTGGATGAACCGAGCGGCGTCCCGCGGCAGCTCGACCGGATCACCCGCGGGGCCGTGCACGCGCAGGTGCGATGTCGTCGCGGCATCGATCCTGATCACATCGCCCTCGCGCAGGCCGACCTCCGCACATTGCGAGCGCACGCTATCGAAGAGGATCGAGCGGATGCGCAGCGACTGACCCGTCGGCGCATGGTCCAGACTGCGGGTATCGGCGGCGTCGGACCAGGTCGCGATGGAGATCATCTCGGCCTCCGCGGGACCCGGCGAGCGGCTGAAGGCGCGCCGGTGTAGACGAAAAAGCCCGGAACGGGCCGACATTGGCGTCCGGGCAGTCACAGTCTGCGAATTGCGGCCGCCCGAAAGGGGGACGGCACCTTGAAGACTAAGCGGCTAGCCCGGGGAACGCAATTGAAGAAACCCCGAAGCGCGGCGCTTCAGGCTCCGCTGGCGCCACCTGGAGGGCCTCTGCCACGGCCTCGTCCGGTCGGGGGGCCGACGCCGGGCGGGATGGGGGGTCCGTCGAACGGCAGCTTCAGAAGGCCTGGGGGGCCCGCGCCTCCGGGGCCACGGCCGCGCATGAGGCCGATGCCGGCGCGGACCGAAGCAGCCACTGCGGAGGCGGCCTCGGCCGGCGGCTGACCCTGGCGCACGCGTCGCTCCACGGCGGCACCGATCTCACGGAGCTCCTGGGGCGTGCGCTCGCCTCGCGTGTTCCAGGCGCCGAGGACGTCGAGCGCGACGTCGACCGGGACACCGACCTGGAGCAGATCGGCCAGCGTATGGGCCGCCAGTCCGAGGTGCGCCTCAGCCCCACCCTGAGCGAGGGTGCGTAGCGCGCCCTCGGGCACGCCGCGGCGCATGGCGTCGGTCACGGCCTCGATGTCGGCGGTCGCACGCGCGCCGGACCGGCCCACGATGCGGCTCGCCCGACCCAACTCGCCGGCCAGCTGCTGCACGACCACGAGCACTCGATCCTGAGGCACTCCCTTGGCCTGACCCTCCAGGGCCTTGTCCGCGATCGGATTCAGGGGCAGACCCTCGGCCCTCGCCGCGGCGACGATCTCGGCGAACGCTGCACGCGCGCCGGCGGAGAAGCCCGCCTGCGCCCGCGCGACGAGCTCGTCCTGCTGCGCGGCGCCAGGCGTCGCGACCAGAAGCCCCGCAAGCACGAGGGCGAAAGCCGAGTTCAGCATCGAGATTCTACTCATGGGATTCTGCCGTTATAGACGATCGACCCGGCCTTCGGGTCACCGCCGCCTCCTTCTCCTGCTCTATGGTGCACCCTCGACGAAGAAGCTCGCCGTCTTGCGGCCCCAGCCGTCATCGGCGATGCCGGGCGCGTGTTCGGGAACCGTCCACGTCTCACCGTCGACGCGGAACGCGAAGCGGTGCAGCCCCGGACCGACCACCTGATCGATTACCCAGCGCTCGCCCTCACGGCGCATCGGAACCAGCTCCCAGGCGCTGAAATCGCCCGCCAGCTCGACGCGGCTGGCCTGTGGCGCCTCGAACGTGAAGCGCACGCGTTGCCCCGCGCCGGACGCATCGGTGAGCTCGACAACCGGTGGTTCGCTGTCCGGCCCGCCGAGCGCGCGCTCCCACGCCATGCCGACCGCCACGGTCAGCCCGCCGGGTGCGCCGTACAGCGGGTCGCGCGCGGCCCGGCCGGCGCTCGCCCGGACGCTGAGCCCGGCCGGCAGCGTCCAACTGGCCACGACATCGAAGGCGGCCTCGCTGCGGCGCGCGCCGTCGGGCTCCGGCGTGCTCCACAGCAGCGC
>JBOHRE010000112.1:0-9555 GCA_050732635.1 Longimicrobiales bacterium
CGGGAGCACGGCTCCCGCGCCGCGCTCTTTTTGCGGATCCGTCCAATGGAGCTCGCGCGCGACGTCGCATTGATCGGCCTGATGGTCATCGGGCTCGTCCTCATACCATTCGGCCTGCCCGGGCTATGGCTGATCGTGGCCACGGTGGCGGGAGCGACGCTCGCCGGCCTGCTCGGCTCTTCGCTGCTGCTGCTCGCGCTCGTCGTGGCCGCCGCCGCCGAGCTCCTCGAGCTGCTGCTGTTGAAGCGTTACAGCGCTCGATACGGCGGCTCGCCACGCGCATTCTGGGGCGCGATCGCCGGAGGCCTGATCGGTATAATCGTAGGTGTGCCGCTGCCGATCATCGGCTCCGTGATCGGCGGCATTGTCGGCACCTTCGCCGGCGCCGCGCTGGCGACCTACACCGAATCACGTGCCGTGCGCGCCGCCGCGCGCGTCGGCTGGGGCACCGTGCTCGCCCGCATCGCCGCCACCGCGGTCAAGGTGATTGCCGGCGTCGCCATCATGGCGGTCAGCGCGTGGCGCCTCCTCGTTTGATTGACCGCATAGCACGCTGAGTACGCGAAGTGAACAACATTTAGTTTTTTCTCGGCGTACTCAGCGTGCTCGGCGGTTTATAGAATACGCGCGAAACCGAGGAACACCCGCTCTAGTACCCGATCGGACCAGCCGCGGCGGCGGAAAGCGGCGAGCATGATCTCCCGCGAGAACTCAAGATCGGCGAGAAACAGGGAATCCATGGTGGCGCCGACGCGCGGGTCGGCGGCGACGAACACGGTCTCCTCGTTCAGCGCGATCGAGCGGTTGTCGAAGTTCATGGACCCGATCACGCTCCACAGACCGTCGGCGACCACCGTCTTTGCGTGCATCATGGTCGGCTGGTACTCGAAGACGCGCGCGCCGGCTGCGAGCAACTCCTCGTAGTGCGCGCGCCCGGCATGGCGGACGATCGACACGTCGGTCCGCTCACCGGGCAAGAGCACGCGCACGTCGACGCCGCGAGCAGCAGCCTCGCCCAGCATCCGGCGCAGATCGTCATCCGGAACGAAATACGCATTGGCAATGAAGAGCGTGCGCTGGGCGCCCGCAATCGTGATGGCGAGCAGCCGTTCGATCGGCGTGCTGCCCGCGGGCGGCGCGCTGTGGATGAGCGCCGCGGTCACACCACCGCTGGTCGTATCCGCTGGCGGAAAGAAGACATCGCCTGTGATCAGCTCGCCGCTCGCCTCGGCCCACATGGCGGCGAACGCGGCCTGCAGCTGACCGACGGCCGGCCCCGCGAAGCGCACGTTGGTCTCGCGCCACTCGCCGGCTCGGCGCCCACTGCCCAGCCATTTGTCGGCGATGCCGAAGCCGCCCGTGTAGCCGATCCGGCCATCGATGACGACCGCGCGACCGTGCGCCCGCAGTTGAGCCTTGTGCAGCGAGTACCATTTGACCGGCCGGAACTGGGCAACGGCGACGCCCGCGGAGCGCAGCCGGTCCCAGTAGTCGTCGCTCAGCGTGCTACCGAACGCGTCGTAGAGGAGCAGCGTTCGAATGCCTCTGCTGGCCGCCGCCGCCAGCGCGACGGCCAGCGTGTCGGCCAGCCGGCCGGGATCCGCATAGTAGAGCTGCAGCGTGACCGTGCTGCGCGCGGCTTCGATGTCGGCCAGCAGCCGCGGGAACGTGCCATCACCATCCGCGAGCACGGCGACGTCGTGGCCAGGCAGCAGCATGGCGCCGGCCAGCAGCGACGCGCTGCGCAGGAAGCCAGCGCTGCCGACCGCCGGCGCGCCACCCACCTGGCCGACTGCGCTGATCCCCGTCACGGGCGTGCCGCGTGTCAGAAACAGCAACGCGAGGAACGCGAGGCCGAGCAGCACCGCGCCCAGCAGCGCCGTTGCCAGCAGCTTGACCAGTCGCATGGGCGGATACTATCTGCACGTATGGCGAAGCGGCCAGCCGCGCGCCGGCCGTCGCGTATGCTGGCATACGCGTTGCGCGCGCTGGATGCGCCCGCAGCGACCGACACCCGAGGCAAAGCTCATGGCGACGCAACCTCAGCTCGATCCCGGCCGACGCGCGCTTCCGCCCTCGGCCACGCCACCGGGCGAAGGACTGGGCGGGACGCTGCGCGAGCTGGCCGCGGACATGGGTCGGCTCGTACGCCAGGAGGTCCAGCTCGCGAAGCTGGAGGTCGGGCAGACGCTGAGCGCGGCCACGCTCGACGCCGTGCGGGTCATGATCGCGCTGGTGCTCGCCGCGATCGGTGGCCTCTGCTTCGTCATCTTCATGATCCTGGGCATTGGCACGCTGCTGGACGGCGCCTACTGGGCGGGCGCGCTGATCACCGGCACGCTGCTGCTGCTGGTCGGCGGCATCCTGACGTTCGGCGCGGTCCGCGACCTCAAGCGGCGCTCCGTCAAACCCGAGCAGGCGATGGACGCCGTGCGCGAGGACCTGCGGCTGGCGAAGCAGGAAGCGGTGGCGCTCAAGGAGCGCATGAAACGCTGAACTCCGACCGAGGATTGTCGCCGATGGATGAGATCTACGACGAGCAGAGCCCGACGCACGCCGGCGCCCACAGCCATGGCGGCATCCACATGCCCGGCGACGGCGTCACGTCCCGGTCGGGCGTCCGCGGCCGCGCCGGTGCCGGGCTGGACCAGGCGGCCGAGGCGCTGCGCCGCGCGGGTCGCCACGCCGAGGAGCGCGGCGGCTTCGCGCGTCGCGCCGCACCCACTGCGCGGCGCGTGGCGGAGAGCTTCGACGAGACTGCCGACTATGTGCGCGCCACTGATGTCGCCGAGATGCGCGACGACCTCGTGCGCGCCGTTCGGCGCAGTCCGCTGCGATCGGTTCTGATCGCTGCAGTGGCGGGCTACCTGTTCGGCCGGGTGGTGCGCTGACGCAGCCTCAAGGCTCCAGCCGCAGCGGCGCGACCAGTCGGCCGCCTCGCGTCGACAGCACCACGGCTTCGCCCTCGACCGGCTGCGCCCCGCGTACGCGCACGCGGAACCGCGCCGTCCTGGTCTCGCCGGGCTCCGTGCGCCCGAGCTCGATGATCTTGTTGCGGATCGCCGGCTCGATGATCGCGATCCGGGCGTCGGCGCCTCGTGTCAGCTCAGAATCGAAGCTCAGCTCGACGCGGTCGGGCCGCACGACCTTGACCAGCTCAGCCTGGCGTAATGCGGTCGGCAGCCGACCCACGTTCGTGTACTCGACCTCGACTTCATAGATCGTGCTGTCGCCGCCAGCCGCGACACGGCGCACGGCGACGTCATCGAGGCGCAGTCGTGGCAGGTGCAGTGCCAGCTGCAGGTTGAACAGCGCCTGGTTGCGTGCCCAGCGTTCGAGCACCTCCGGCGGTCCGTTCTGGCTGAAGAACTTGGGGTGGAAGCCGCCGATCTCGACGGTGCCGAGGTCGGGATGCTCGAACGGCGTCCAGGTCCGGAACCCACGACCGCCATTTTCCCGCTCGTCCCAGATCAGCGCGTCGTACTCGTCGAGGTAGCCGTCGCCATCGTAGTCCTCGAGTGCTCCGCCGTTCCACAGCTCATCGCCGTACCAGATCGAGCCGTAGTACCAGTAGCCGAAATCGGGCCCGTGACCGAAGAGTGGGTTCGGCCGCTCGAGCTCGCCGGTGACGCGATCGACCGAGTCGCGCGTGGCATACGTCTCGTAGACGTCGCCGGCCCAGGGATAGTTCGTGATGCTGAGACCGAGACTGTCGAAGTACTCGTAGAGCGCCAGGTCCTCCGGGTACATCCGATCCTCGCTGCGCGATGTCGACGGCGGCCGCAAGTGCATCGGCACGCGTGTGTCCATCGAGTTGACGACCGAGACATTGGGGTGCTCGAGCAGCCACAGCACCGTGGCCCGCGTCTCCGGCTCGCTGAGTGGAGCAGTCCCGGCACCGAATTGCGTGTAGCCGCGGCCCGTCAGGTCACGGCCCGTGTCCGGACGCCAGTTCTCGGGGTAGTTGCGGTGCAGGTCGAGGCCGCCGACGCCATCCTCGTTGATCTCGCCATCGCCATCGTTGTCGATGCCCTCACTGGCGACCAGCCACTCGCCCGCGCCCGGCTCGACCCGGCGCAGCAGGCGCCCCTGGGCGTCGCGCGGATCCGTGATGAAGGCTGCCTCCTCCCGCTCCTCGTCGTTCCGCGGGCGCCAGCGCATCGTGTAGATCACGCCGTCGCCGTCGAGGTCTTCGGGCGAATCCTCATCCAACAGCCCGTCCCGGTCCGTGTCGTGTGGACGGACCGAGCTGCGATTCGCCTGCGCCGTGTGCAGGTACAGGTTCGATCCGTCCGGGTTGTTCTGCGGCCGCAGGTAAACGACACTGGTGTTCAGCAGCTCCGTGATCGCCGCATCGCTGCCGTAGCCTTCGACCAGGTGCCGCGTAAGCCACAACACGGATTCGCTGCTCGTGATCTCGCCGCTGTGGCGCCCGCCCTCGAAGTAGGCCGCGGGTTTGTCCTCCGGCCGACCCGTCTCCTTGTTGGTCAACGTGACCTGCAGGATCGTGCGCCCCTCGAAGCTGCGACCGACCTCGTACAGCTCGACGATCTCCGGATACCGCTCCGCCCACCGCCGCAGCCACGCGTACATGACGTCCACTGTATGGTACCGGTCGAAGCTCAACGTTTCGCCGGCCTCATACTCGACCTGTGCGTGCCGCACCCGAGAGAAGTAGCTGGGTCCGTGCCTGGCTCCGCCCACCGTGTACCAGACGGAATCGCGCTCGGCCTCGGCCGGAACGCCCGCCTCCTGCGCAACGCCAGCGCCCGGATGCGAGGTCGCGAGCAGCAGACAGACGAACCCCGGCGATGCGTGGCGGACGAGCCTCATCATTCCCCCTTGTTGGAGTGCGCGGCGCAGACTACCGCAGAGTTCGCCGAGAGCGCGGAGTGTAACAGAAATTGGCTCCGCGGGCTCGGCGCACTCGTCGGTAACGATAAAGGGTTCGTCTCCGCGGCCTCGGTGCTCTCTGCGGGGTCAGAGAACGGCGAGGGAGCCGGCACCCGGCTCAACCGCCCCGGCCGAGCCGCAGGACGGTCTCGAACTCCCTCGGACTGACGGGCTGCACGGACAGGCGGCTCCGCTGCGTCACCAGCATCGAGTCGAGCCCCTTCGTCTGCTTCAGCGTGTCCAACGCGACGGGCGCGGGAAACCGCTCGACGAACTCGATGTCGACCATGAACCAACGCGGGTCGTCAGCGCTCGCCTTCGGATCGTAGTATTCGCTGCGCCGATCGCGGGCTGTGGGGTCCGGGTACGCTGCCCGCCGTACGCGGGCCACGCCCGCGACGCCGGGCGGCTTGGTACTGCTATGGTAGAAGAGCACGAGATCGCCCCGCTTCATCTCGTCGCGCATGAAGTTGCGGGCCTGGTAGTTCCGGACGCCCGCCCAGTCGGTCCAGCCATCGCGCTCCAGGTCGTCGATCGAGTAGACGTCGGGCTCGCTTTTCATCAGCCAGTGCTTCATCTGGACTCCGCGTCGGCTGGGTCGTCCGCTTCATGTCAGACGGAGGTCGGGCTCGGCCCGCCCGAACCCGGTGCACCCCGCGTCGCAAGATGGAAAGCCGCGCCACAACCCGCCATGCGAGACCCGCCTGGACCCCTATTGCCTACCGCAGTAGCGCCGCCCCACCCGCCCGCCTG
This sequence comes from Longimicrobiales bacterium, assembly GCA_050732635.1. Classification (GTDB taxonomy): domain Bacteria; phylum Gemmatimonadota; class Gemmatimonadetes; order Longimicrobiales; family RSA9; genus JBOHRE01. Next base: position 5,647 of record JBOHRE010000112.1, read on the forward strand.
GACCCCTATTGCCTAACGCAGTAGCGCCGCCCCAGCCGCCCGTCTGGACCCCTATTGCCTAACGCAGTAGCGCCGCCCCCACCGGCCCGTCTGGACCCCTACTGCCTAACGCAGTAGCGCCGCCCCAGCCGCCCGCCCGGAACCCTGGCGCCCGGCGCCCCGCCCGTGACATCCTAGGCGCTTCATATCCACCAGGCGGGAGCGGCGCATGGAGATGCTCGAGCACATTGTCGGCCGGCTGAACTATTACGTCTGGAGTTTCGGCATCCCGACGGAGGCCGGCGAGACGATCCCGGTCGTGGTCATCGCGCTGCTGGGGACCGGGATCTTTCTCACCTTGCGGCTCGGGTTCCTGCAGCTCCGCCGTCTGGCCCATGGCTTCGCCGTCACATCCGGCAAGTACGACGATCCCGACGAGCCGGGCGACGTCTCCCATTTCCAGGCGCTCACCACCGCGCTGTCCGCCACGGTCGGCATCGGCAACATCGCCGGTGTTGCAATCGCCATCCACTGGGGCGGCCCCGGGGCGTTGTTCTGGATGTGGGTAACGGCGTTTCTGGGCATGGCGGTGAAGTACACCGAGGTGACACTGGCGCAGCATTACCGGCAGGTCGAAAAGCTCGATCGTGATCCAACGCGCTGGGAGGGTTCCGTCTCCGGCGGACCCATGTACTACATCGAGCGCGGCCTCGGTCCGGGGTGGAAGTGGATGGCCGTGTTCTTCGCGGCGATGCTCGGCACGACCGCGTTCCTGACGGGCAACGCCGTCCAGGCGAACACCGTCGCCGACTCGATGCAGGCGACCTACGGCGTCGCTCCATGGATCACCGGTCTGATCACGACCGTCATCGTCTTCTCCGTCATCATCGGCGGCATCACTCGCATCGGCCGTGTGACGGCGGTGCTCGCGCCGCTCATGGCCGGTATCTACGTGCTCGGCGCGCTCTACGTGATCCTGGTCAACTACGCAACGTTCTTCCCCAGTCTCGGTCTCATCTTCCGCGAGGCGTTCAACCCCTCGGCCGGGGTCGCCGGCACCGGCGTGGGCGCCTTTCTCGTCACGATGATGTGGGGCGTCAAGCGCGGCCTGTTCTCGAACGAGGCGGGCCAGGGGTCCGCGCCGATCGCGCACGCCGCGGCCAAGACCGACGAGCCCGTATCCGAGGGCGTCGTCGCGCTGCTCGAGCCGTTCATCGATACCATCGTCATCTGCACGATGACGGCGCTGGTCATCATCAACACCGGCGTCTGGGACGACAGGCACCCGACCGCGCTGACGCTGTCGAGTGGCGACGTCTCATTCGTGCGGCTCGGCCCGAATGGCAACTACCGCGCGATCGACGCGCCCCAACGGCTGGTGATCAGCGACGGCTTCCACGCCGACAGTGCCGTCGGTGTGCCGCAGTTCGCCTGGCACGAGGCGAAGGTCGATCGCCTCTACACCGACGCCGCGCAGACGCAGCCGTTCTCCGGCACGATCGACGTACGTGGCCGCACCGCGCTCGGCGACGACGGGCAGCAGTACCGGACGCTATACGGGAACGCCTCCGAAACCGGTGCGCCTCTGACCATGCTCGGCTTCCAGCGCGGCCTGCCAGGCACCTGGGGGCACATCATCGTGCTGCTGAGTGTGTTCCTGTTCGCTGTCTCCACTGCGATCTCCTGGAGCTATTACGGCGATCGCTGCGCCAACTATCTGTTCGGCACCAAAGCGATCCTGCCCTACAAGATGGTGTACGTCGTCATGCACTTCGTCGGGGCCGTGCTGCCGCTCGCCGTCGCCTGGGAGCTCGGGGATGTGTTTCTCGGCATCGTGATCTTCCCCAACCTGATCGCGCTGATCCTGCTCTCGCCGATCGTGGCCCAGCTCACCAGGAGCTACTTCGAGCGGAAGCCGTGGATCGAGAACTACGAGGTGCACCGGCGCCTGGTCGAAGCGAAGCGGGGGCGTTAGAGGAGATTGGGGCTGGGGCTGGGGCTGGGCGTTCCGAGCCGTCGGCGGCCGCAGACACCGCCACATTCACTGCACGTCCCTGAAGCGCACTCGCGTGCCCTCCCGAACGCGCTCGGCAAGGAACCGAGCGTCCCAGTTCGTCAGGCGGACGCACCCACTCGACGTGGCGTACCCGATGGTCTCCGGCGCGCTGGTGCCGTGGATCCCGTAATGGGGCTCCGACAGCGCCAGCCAGACCACACCCACGGCGTTGTTGGGGCCGGGTGGTATCCGCGCGTTCGCCTCATCGTCGGGCACATTTGCCAGCAGCTCGGGCTGGTAGTGCCACCAGGGATCCAGCGTGATAGACGTGATCTCGAATTCGCCGCTCGGCGAAGGGTCGTAGTCCGAGCCCAGCGTCGTCGGGAAGTGATACAGAAGCCGCCCGTCCGCAGCGAGCGCGTGCAGGTAATGCCCGCCTGCGGAGATCCTGATCTCGGCCACACTGTCTGCGGCTGACGCGCCTCGATCGCGGACAGCCGGCACCAGCAGCCGGTCACCGGCAGCCAGTGAGCTCAGGGCGACATCGGGGTTCAGCTGCTCCAGTGCCTCGGGCGTCACGTGGAATCGCTCGGACACCGCCTCGAGCGGCGACTCGTAGCACGAGCAGTCCAGCTCCGCATGCGCATAGATGTCCTCGGGAATCCGCACAAACGGGCCCGGCACGTCCTCTTCACCGAGCCGGTGCTCGTTAACCAGCCGCGCCGGCCCACCGGCCAGCTCCGCCAGCCGCTCGTACGTCGTCGCATCGACCACACCCGTCCGTCTCAGCCCTTCGCGCTGCTGTAGCCAGTAGACCGCCTTCTCCGTGTTCTGGCCCCACCTGCCGTCGATGACTCCGGGAGAGAATCGCGCCCGGTCGAGCAGGATCTGCACCCGCATGACCGACGGTCCCTCCGCGTCACCGTGGAGCGGCAGTCGCGCACGCACTTCGTTCAACGACTGCACGCTGATGTCCGACCACGCCTCACCGCCGCGTGCCGTGTCGGTCACCGCCGCAGAATCCACCTCGACGTAGCGCCGCCACGCCGTGTCCCGCCGGCCACGCTCGATGGCCTCGGGCGTCAGCCGAGCGTCCCTGCCGCCCAGCATCGTCACATCTCCCGACGGTCGCGTGCGGCGCACCCGATCATCCGACGGCCTCTCCTCCCCGTCGCCCCCGCACCCCGCGGCCGCAGCCACGAGCAGCGCCAACCCGCGCTTTCCCTTCATCCCGCCTCCTTTCCCGTTCGACGTCGAGCAGGGCGCATGCCGGAGACAGCCGGATACGGCTGGCTCGGTCCAATCCCGAGCCCACCTGGCCGCCGAAGAGTCCTCCGCTCAGCCCTCGTCGTGCCGCCTCGCCTCGTCGCCCTGCCGCGCGCCGCTCCGCCGCGTCGCCCTGCCGCGTCGCCCTGCCGCCCGCTCCGCCTCGTCGCACCTGCCGCGTCGCTCCGCCGTGTCGCCCTCCCCCACCCTCCCTCCGCGTCGCCCACTCTCGCCTCGCCCCTCCCTATGTCTTTTGGTACATGTTGTACAGCTCTCCGCCGCCCACCGCGGCAATGCGCCACGCACCCACGCGTCGCGCGCGGCTCGCTTCAGCGGGCGCTACCTCCACGTCCACCACCGGGCATACCCGCGCGGCTCGCTTCAGCGGGCGCTACCTCCACGTCCACCACCGGGCATACCCGCGCAACGCATTCGTTTGGCCGGGCCGGGACAAGCCGAGTCCGGGGGCGTCCACTCCAGCATCCGTCTGCCGCGGGCGAACGGGGACCGCTTCAGCATGTGTCCCAGAAAGCCTGAGACGGGCGCTGCCATGTACATGTTGTACCAAATCCAAGAGGGTCGCTGGCAGGGATGCCGCCGGCCGGTACACGGCCTGAGCGGTGCGGCGCAAGGGATGCCGCCGGGCGGGTCGCGGCCCTGGGTACGAG
>JBOHRE010000113.1:0-9473 GCA_050732635.1 Longimicrobiales bacterium
CGCCACCGCCGAAGCCGGAGCCGCTGCTCGAGCCGCCGGGCGGCGCCATGGCCCGCGTGGTCGCGGTGGTCGCGCCCTGCACCGCCTGCACCATCGAGTACGCGGTGAAGTCGCCGGGGCGAGCGCCGTGGTACCAGTCGCGCGGCGGGATCATGATCCCCTCGAACTTCTTGCCCCAGCGCTCCTCGACGCCGAGCGCGATGGCATAGGGCAGCAGCTTGTCGAACATCTCCGGCGTCAGCAGTGTGCGCTCGTAGCGGTCGCTCTCGACGCGTGAGAGGAACTCGTGCAGCCCTTTCGCGTGGCCGGACACGCTCAGGCCGCGCTGCGTGCGCCGCGGCATGGCCAGGCCGAAGCCGATCACGATCAGCGCAGTCAGGCCGGTGGCGATCAGCCACGCCGGCAGCCAGACGACCCCCGTTGCGGCCAGCACGATGCCGGCCGCACCCAGAGCGACGCCGACCAGCAGACCGAAGAACACGAAGATCGCGCGCACGGTCGTCGGGCTGCGATCGTAGTGGCCGCCACCCACGATCGCCTTGGACACGAGTGACTTCACCTCGGCGGCCGTCTTGTGGAATTCGTCCTCGAGCGCCTCGAGCTCGACGCGGCTGCTGACGCCGCCGACGCCGAACAGCCCGACCAGCACCTCGCGCTCGTGTGGCTTCAGCGCGCTCCACTCGCTCGCGGCTGTGCGCCGCACGAACGTGTAGCGCTTGCCGCCGCCGATCCCGAGGAAACCGGGCTTCTCCTCCTCCTCGATGGCGATGTGGCCGCGCACGGCCAGGTCGATGAGCGTGGCCGCGACCTCGCGCGAGGCCAGCGCCTCGTCGTGCATGTAGCCGACCTCGGCCGGGCTCAGCCCACGCGGCGGCTCGTAGCGCACCACGATCGGGCCGAGCGGCGGGTCATCGCCGAAGCGACGCCAGACGCGGTACATGACGAAGAAGCCGAGGACTGGCAGCAGCAGTGGCCAGAAGTCGCGGCCGCGGGGTGTCTCAGCGGCACCCGCCGGCGCATCGGCCTCGATCGGCGCGGATGGCGCGCTGCGGTCGACGAGGCCCGGCGCCCACGCCACCGCCACGGTCAGCCCTTCACCCGGCTCGAGACGCTGACCGGAGGCCACCCGAACCGTTTCGCCGTCGACCTGCGGCAGCGCCGTGCTGGTATCCCGGTACGCGCCGGTCCAGGCGAGCGCGCGGACCGCCGCCGCGCCCGCCGGCAGCAGCACGGTCGCGCTCGCGTCCGCGATCGGCGCCTCCCACGCGTTGCCGGTCACGTTCCAGTACAGCTCGTCGTGCTCGCCGGTCGCGTGGTCGGGCGGGAAGAAGCGCAGCGCGTTCTCTGCGCGGTAGTGCAGCACGACGTCGCGCGTCGCGTCCTCGGCGCCCGGCACCCAGATGCGCAGCTCGACCGCGTCGCGGCCGCGCGACTCGTCGATGCGCAGCGTCCGGCCCTCCCCGTCCGTCGCCCGGAAGTCAGCGAGCGACAGCGTCGCGCGCGAGTCCGCGTACCCGGTATTGATGTCGCGGCGCAGGCCGTTCCAGCTGCCGTCGAAGCGGATGCGGAAGCGCTCGGTGACGTCGACCGTCGCATCGGCGTTGACGCGCAGCTCCACGTCCATCCGCTCGATCAGCAGCGAGCGCTGCTGCGCGTGCCCCGCGGCAGCGAACCAGAGCGCTGCCGCGATCGAGGCCAGCCACAGGGTTGCCTGCCGCATCACGTCGCCCGCCCAGTTCAGGAGTGCACTGCCGCCTACGGCACTTATATTATGGCGGGATCGGAGCGCCTGGTAGGCGTAGCTGCCCTCTGGTCCGAACCGGCATCGTGCACCGATCCTCAACGTAGCGCGTCAGCCACAGACGTGTCCACGGCCGTCGCAGGTGCACGACGACCGCCCGGGACCGCGCACCGAACGCCAGCAGGTCAAGCCATTGTCCAGCACGGGTTTGCGGTTCTCCGCGTGATGCGCCACCCGTTGGCCCCTCGTTTGCACGTTCAATGGTATTTGCTGCATCCATGCCTGTAGCTCTTCCGATAGCGGCCGCCGCCGCGGGTTTTGATGTTGCGCTTTCCCCACATATGGCAGAAATGGCGTTCCCGCGGACCGGGCAACGCAGACCAAGTCGTTCAGTTCCAACCACATCGGTTCCGGTCCTGGCGCGCCCGCCTTGCGCCTTCTCCGGGTGTGACGCAGGGAGGATGCGCTCCTCCGGTGCTGATGCCGTGATCGGATAGAAGAACTGTTCGGGCTCCCGCCGCCTGAAGACGGTAGCCGCTAGTGTCCCGCCCGCTGCCGGGGAGCTGATAACATCACTATGGCGGCGAAAACGGGGGATATCCCCTCGCCGATCCTGCTCCGTCAGGAGCCCAGGACACGCGTTCTCCCCGCGGAGGCGTTCGCGCGCCCGATAGCGTTCAGCCTCATGGCGGCGGGCCTGATTTTCATCCTGGGCAGCATCACCGATGTGCTCATTCTGTGGCTCTTCCAGCGGCAACCCTCCACACAGTGGGAGTTCACGGCGGTCGCGACGACGACAGAAGGGCTGCCCCGCATAGCGCTCGGTGCCGCAATGGTGTACGCCGCCCTGCACGTGCGCGGCTCGACTACGATGTTCGCTTACCGCGTGCTCGGAATCCTGCTCATCGTGGTCGGACTCGCCGGCGCCATTTTGGGCACGCTCATGGTGTTGGATTACATCACCTTGCGATCCACGGTTCAGCCGCAGGCCGCTGGAATGTTCAAAGGTGCGGTCGTGAAGACGCTGCTCCTCGCGGGTCTGTACGTGGTGCTGCTGATTCCGGCCGGGGTGATCAGCATGCGCAAACCGAAGACGCGGTAAGGTGACAGGCCGACATACCGGGCCCGACGATGGGACCCGGCGAGTTACCTTCTGACGACGGGAGGTCACCGGGCGCCAGTCCGACCCGAGTCAGAGTCGGCGGTGGGTCGCGGCGCCCCATGCCGCTCCCCGAGCTGTAAGGCCGCGGGAGATACTACCCGAAGGAGGAGGAGGTTGGCATGATCGCCATGCGGCACTTACGAAAAGGCGTGGTCACGCTCGTTGCGGCGGCTATCGTCGGCCTGCCAGGACAGGCGCAGGCACAATCGATCGACATGAACGCGAGCCTGGGCGCGAGCTGCTTCGTCGCTGACTGTAGTACCGTGATGTTCACACTCGGGCTCCCCGGCATCGACGCCTTCATCGATATCGTCCGCCTGTTCAGCAGCGATCCCGCCACCTGGCAGTTTGCCGGATTGCTCGGGGTGTTCGACAACACCGGGAGCTTCCAAAGCAGCTGGAGTGGTCAGGTCGATAATGCCGGGCTCCTGCTCCGCGCGACAGGCTCGTTCGCTGCCGAGCCGCTGCAGATATTTGTCGCGATGTCGACGTGGGGAACGCAGGCCCAGCTGTTCAATGGCACTCTCTCGGTCTCGGGCCAGGGCAACACGTTACAGAGCGGCACTGGCACCGACATTAGTTTCGGTGCCACCCTCGTTCCGGAGCCCGCCACCTTGCTGTTGTTGGCAACGGGTCTCGCCGGAGTGGCCGGGGCGGCGCGGCGGCGGCGCCGTTCAGAAGACGTGTAACGGGAGGACGCGCGGGCCGGCACTGGCAGGCGGCGCGCGTCCCCTCCCCTTTCGCCGCGTTCCCGCGGACGACCGAACTACGCGACCTGTCGGACGCGGAGCCGCGCGTTCGTGCGTGGCACCATGACGGCGGCTCCGTCTGGACCTGCGCGCGGAGCGGCGCGGCCGCACTTAGCGCACTCGCGAAGTGACGAGGCAGATCGACCGGCCGCTACTCCGCCCGCAGCGCCTCGACCGGCGTCACCCGCGTCGCACGCAGCGCGGGCACGAGGCAGGCCGTCAGCGCCGCGCTCGCGAGCACCGCCGAAATCGCCGTGAAGACCGCCGGGTCGTAGGGCTGGACATCGAACAGCGCCATGGCGAGCAGCCGGCCGAGGCCGAACGCCAGGCCGAGCCCGAGCACCATGCCGACCGCGAGCTGCACCATGCCCTGGCGCAGAATCAGGCGGAGCACGTCGCGCGCCTCCGCGCCCAGCGCCATGCGCACGCCGACCTCGCGCGTGCGCCGGCTGACCGCGAACGACATCACGCCGTAGAGCCCGACGGCAGCCAGGAACAGCGCAACCGCGCCGAAGACCATGAACAGCCCGCCGAACACGCCGTAGTGCCAGTTGTTGGCTCGGATCGCCTCGTCGAGCGGCTGGACGAAGTAGATCGGCAGGTCGGGATCGATACTGCGAATGGCCTCGCGGACCTGCGGGCCCAGCAGATTGGGCGCGCCCTGTGTGCGCGCTGCGATGCTCATGAAGCGGGCGCCCGTCTGGGCGACCGGGATGTAGAGGCCCGCCGGCTCCTCGTTCTCGATGCCGGCCATGTACAGGTCCGGCACAACGCCCACGATCGTACGCCACGGCCCAGGGTTTTCTGGACCGCCCGTGCGCACGCGCAGCCCGAGCGGCTCGCGGCCCTCGAAGAACTTCACCGCAAAGCTCCGGTTCACGGTGGCCACCGGCAGCGCGCCGTGCCGGTCCTGTGAGCCGAAGTCGCGTCCGGCGCTGAGCTCGGCACCGAAGGTCTGGAAGAAGCCGGGCGCGATCGCGGCCTGATTGGCGTCCGGATAGTCGCGCGGGCTGGCGTAGCTCTCGCCCTCGATCTCGAGCGACGTGCCGCCGGACCACAGTCCCGGCAGGCCGCTGGTCAGGGCAACCGCCTGCACGCCCGGGATCGAGCCCAGCCGCGGCAGCAGCGTCTCGTACAGCGCGGCGCGCCGCAGACTGTCGGGGTACTCGATCTCGGGAAGGCCGATGCGGGCCGTGAACACGTTCGTCGTGTGGAACGGGAACTCGAGCGTACGCAGGTTCGTCACGCTCTTGATCATCAGCCCGGCGCCGACGAGCAGCCCGCAGGACAGGGCAATCTCGACGACCACCAGCCCACGGCTGACCCGCCCGATCCGGAAGCTCGACGAGCCGCGCGACTCGTCCTTCAGGATCTCGCCGACATTGGCACGCGAGGCCTGCAGCGCGGGCAGCGTGCCGGCAATGAACCCGGCGACCAAGGTGACCGCGGTGATCCAGCCGAGCGCGACCGGGTCCAGCCGGATGTCGATCCAGTACGGCGGCTGGGTATCCGCGATCGCGCGGTTGAACAGCGTGATCCCGAGCCAGGCGATGCCGGTCCCCAGGACCGCGCCACCGATCGCCAGCACCAGCGACTCCGACAGGAACTGCACGATCAGCCGCCAGCGCGACGCACCCAGCGCGGAGCGGATGCCGACCTCCTTGGCGCGCACGGCCGCGCGGCTCAGCAGCAGGTTCGCCACGTTCGCGCAGGCAATCACCAGAATCAGAAAGACGGCGCCGAGCATCGTATACAGCAGCGCACGAGGCTCGTCGCCGATGAACTCTTCGATCACCGGCTTCACCACCGTGCCCACGCCCTCGTTCGTGGCGGGGTGCTCCAGCTCGAGCCGACGCGCGATCGACGCCAGGTCGGCGTTCGCCTGGTCGATCGTGACGCCAGGCCGCAGCCGTGCGAACACCTCCAGCGTCTGACCCTCGCCGCGCGGCACGCGCAGCGGGTCGGCGGCCAGCGGCAGCCACACGTCCTCCGTCTCCGGGAAATGGAAGCCGTCGGGCATCACGCCGATCACCGTCACCACCCGACCCATCACCTTGATGCTCGTACCGATGATCGCCGGATCCGAGGCGAACCGGTCCCTCCAGACCGTGTGCCCGAGCAGGACGACCGCCGCCGCGTCCGGCCGGTCCTCCTCCTGCGTGAAGGCGCGACCGAGCGCGGGCCGGACCTGCAGCACGTCGAAGAGGTCTGCGTCGACGAAACCGCCATCGTAACGCTCCGGCCCGTCAGGACCGGTGAGATTGATCGTGCCGGTATACAGGCCGGACATCGCCACGAATGAGCGCTGCTGCGCCTTCCAGTCCGCGAGGTCATGGATCGTCGCCTCCATGCTTTCCACGCCCTCCGACAGCCGGGTCCGCTCGATGTGCACCACCGCGTCCGGCTCGGGGACCGGCAGTCCGCGCAGCAGCGCGCCGTAGATGATGCTGAACATCATCGTGGTCAGCCCGATGCCGAACCCCAGAGCCAGCACCGAGATGGACGACGCGCCCGGATCCTTGCGGATCAGGCGGGCGCCCAGACGCAGATCCTTCAGCAGGTTGTGCATTGGCGAAACGGCTTGTGACGGGGTGGCGCAGCCGGTGGCGTTCGGCCGTACGGCGGCCGCCTGCATCCGGTTTCGGCCACGCGCCACCGCCCGTGACGGTGCGTACCGCAACTCGCCGCCCTATCTTGACGTAAGGCAGCAGCGTCTCGGCCACCCAATTCAGAGGATCATGATGAGCGGGATACTCGTGCTGATCGCCCTCGCCGTGGTGCTCGGAATCTACATCATGGCGACCTACAACCGCCTCGTCGGGCTCCGGGTTCGCGCCGACAACGCCTGGTCCGACATCGATGTCCAGCTCAAGCGCCGCTACGACCTGATCCCGAACCTGGTCGAGACGGTCAAGGGCTACGCCGCGCACGAGCGCCAGACGCTCGACGCCGTGATCGAGGCGCGCTCCCGCGCCATGGGCGCGACCGGTCCCACCGAGCGCGCGGTCGCCGAGAACCAGCTCACCGGCGCGCTGAAGTCGCTCTTCGCGCTCGCCGAGGCCTACCCGCAGCTCCGCGCCGTCGAGTCCTTCACCTCGCTCCAGAATTCACTGCAGCAGATCGAGCACGCGGTCCAGAACTCGCGCCGCTACTACAACGCCGTGGTCCGCGATCTGAACACGAAGATCCACCAGTTCCCGTCCAACTTCGTCGCCAGCATGTTCGACTTCGACGAGCGCGAGTTCTTCGCCGCCGACGAGACCGAGCGCGAGGCGCCGCAGGTCAACTTCTGAAACGCTGGCGTCGGCGTGACGTCGACGTCGGCATTGACGTTGACAGGTGACGGCTGCGCGTACCGTCGCAGCCGGAGCAACGCGATCCGCGGCGGCGCTTGCGGACACCCGAGCGCGCGCGTATTCCTAGCCTCCCCCACCAACAGGTCGCACAACGACGGCGGAGCGTCGACGCGTGACTCGTCAGAGGCGACCAGGAAGCTGAGTGGATGTCGACCGTCGCGCCGCGTCGCGCTGCCGCATTGCCCACGTTACCCGCGCTGCCGCCTGGGCCCAAGCGCGGCTTCGGGCAGACCATGCGGCGCGATCCGTGGTGGGCCACGCCCGCGGCCGTGTTCGTCGCCCTCGCCGCATTCGTCGTCTACTCGACCTGGGCCGCGCTGCAGGGCGAGCACTACGCCCACGGCAACTACCTCTCGCCGTTCTACTCGCCGGAGCTGTGGGGCTCGACGCACCACGCCTGGTTCGGCCCGCGGCCCGCGTGGTGGCCGTCATGGCTGCTCTTCTCGCCCGCCATCCTGATCCTCTGGATGCCCGGCGGGTTCCGCCTCACCTGCTACTACTACCGCGGCGCGTACTACAAGGCATTCTGGGCCGACCCGCCCGCCTGCACGGTGGGCGAGCCGCGCAAGCGCTACCTCGGCGAGCGGCACTTCCCGCTGATCCTGCAGAACGTGCACCGCTACTTCCTCTATATCGCGCTCTTGTTTCTGCTCGTGCTCTCGTATGATGTGTGGCGGGCAATGTGGTTCGAGGACCCGGCGACCGGCGCCGCACGCTTCGGCATCGGCGTGGGCACGCTCGTGCTCGCGGTCAACGTCGTGCTGCTCGGCGGCTATACGCTTGGCTGCCATTCGCTGCGGTACCTCATCGGCGGCCGCCTGGCGCAGCTTTCCCGGCATCCGATCCAGCACTCGGCCTATCGCGGTGTGAGCTGCCTCAACCGGCGCCATATGTCGTGGGCCTGGTTCAGCCTGGTATGGGTCGCGTTCGCCGACATCTACGTGCGCCTGCTCAGCATGGGCGTGATCACCGATTTCCGCCTCTTCTGATCGGGTTCGGCATACCGTGCCGCGGCTGACTCCGTCTGCATGAGCTACGAGACGCACGACTACGACGTGCTCGTGATCGGCGCCGGCGGCGCCGGGCTGCGCGCCGCGATCGCCGCATCCGCCGAGGGTGTTTCGGTCGGTCTCGCCTGCAAGTCGCTGCTCGGCAAGGCGCACACGGTCATGGCCGAAGGCGGAGTCGCCGCCGCGCTGGCCAACGTCGACGAGCGCGACAGCTGGCGCGTCCACTTCGCCGATACGATGCGCGGCGGACAGTACCTCAACAACTGGCGGATGGCCGAGCTGCACGCGCGCGAGGCGCCGGCTCGCGTCAACGAGCTGGAGGCCTGGGGTGCGCTGTTCGACCGAACGACCGACGGCCGCATCCTGCAGCGCAACTTCGGCGGCCACGCCTATCCCCGCCTCGCGCACGTCGGCGACCGCACCGGCCTCGAGATGATCCGCACGCTGCAGGACCACGGTGTGCACCGTGGCGTACGCGTCCACATGGAATGCACGATCACCTCGCTCATCACGGCCGATGGCCGCGTGGTCGGCGCGTTCGGCTATGAGCGCGAGCGCGGCCGGTTCCTCGTGTTCCGGGCGGCCGCGGTCGTGCTCGCCACCGGCGGCATCGGCCGGGCGTTCCGCATCACATCCAACTCCTGGGAGTACACTGGCGACGGGCATACGCTGGCGTACGAGGCCGGCGCCGACCTGATCGACATGGAGTTCGTGCAGTTCCATCCGACAGGCATGGTCTGGCCGCCCAGCGTGCGCGGCATCCTGGTCACCGAAGGTGTGCGCGGCGAGGGCGGCATCCTGCTGAACGCGGAGGGGCGGCGCTTCATGTTCGAGGAGATCCCGCCGCTCTACCGCGAGCAAACCGCTGCTGATCCGGAGGAAGGCTGGCGTTACGTGCTGGGCGACAGGCAGGCCCGCCGGCCGCCCGAGCTGCTGACCCGCGACCACGTCGCCCGCTGCATCGTGCGCGAGATCAAGGAGGGCCGCGGCTCGCCGCACGGCGGCGTGTTCCTCGACATCGCCTGGATCAAGGAGAAGCTGCCCGACGCCGATGAGCACATCAGGAAGAAGCTGCCGAGCATGTACCATCAGTTCAAGCAGCTCGCAGACATCGATATCACGCAGGAGCCCATGGAAGTCGGGCCGACCACGCACTACATCATGGGCGGCATCCGCGTCGACGCGGACAGTCAGATGTCGACCGTGTCGGGCCTGTTCGCCGCCGGTGAGTGCGCCGCCGGGCTGCACGGCGCGAACCGGCTGGGTGGCAACTCGCTGTCCGACCTGCTGGTCTTCGGCAAACGCGCGGGCGAGTACGCCGCACAGTGGTCGCGGCAGAACCGCCGGGTCGAGGCGCCGGAAACGGCCGTGACAGCGGCAGCGCTGCGCGCGGTCCGGCCGTTCGGCGAGAGCGACGCGCCGCTCACCATCGGGGCGGCCGGCGCCGGCTGGGGC
>JBOHRE010000114.1:0-9318 GCA_050732635.1 Longimicrobiales bacterium
CCGCAGGCACGGCGCGGCGCGCGCTGGCCGCGGCGTGCCCCGACACCGGCCGCCGAGCGCACGTGTAGGGGATGCTATCTGCGTTCAAGCGCTTTCCCCGACCGCCTGCTAGGCTGAAGTCCCCAGGCAATTCGGCCGACCGAACGGGAGAGCAGCAGATGGCAAACGGGCGAGTGCCGGCGGTGGTCCGGTTGGCGACGACCCTCTCGGCGTGCGTGCTGGTCGCCGCGAGACTCGAGGCACAGGCCACGATCGGCGGCGATTGGCGCGCCGATGTCGACGACTTCGCCGAGCGGCTGATCGAGGGCGAACTAACGCCCGCGTTCGGCGTCGCGGTCACGGTAGCGGACTGGGTAGCGTATGTGCGCGGGTTCGGGACTGCCGATGTCGCGACCGGCCGGGCCGCGACCGGCGACACCCCGTTCTACATCGCGTCCACCACCAAATCACTGACCGCGCTGGCCGCGGTGCTGGCGGCGAATCGTGGCGAGCTGGAGCTGGATGCGCCCATGGTGCGCTATCTGCCCGGTGCCCGCGTGGCGGACGGCGTGCGGCGCGAGTCCATCGCCGTCCGCGACCTGATCACGCTGACGCACGGCCTGTCCGGCGATGGGCCCGTCGTGCTGCGCACGGCCTACACCGGCGAGTTCACGAACGAGCAGTTGCTCGAGCTGCTGCGATTCCACGAGCCAACGGGCCGCAAGGGCGAGTTCGAGTACAACAATCTCGGCTACAATCTGCTCGGGCTCGTGCTCGAGGCGCGCTACTCGCGCTCCTGGAAAGAGGTGGTCGCGCGTGAGGTGCTCGAGCCGATCGGCATGCGCAACACCAGCGCCTACCTGTCGCGCCTCGACCGCGACGAGATCGCGCAGCCGCACGACCTGGGCGCGCACGGCTTCGTGCCCGCCGCACTGCACAAGGACGATGCGAACCTGCACGCCGCCGGCGGGCACTTCGCTTCCGCGCGCGACCTGGCCCGGTACCTGGCCGCGCACATCAGCGGCGGGCGCGTCGAGGGACGGCAGGTGCTGCCGGCCGAGCCGATCCGCGAGACTCACGTCCTGCGGGTGCGCCAGGATCGCGAGTTCGGTCCGTATCACCGTTTCGGCTGGGGCTACGGCTGGGATCTCGGCACGTACGAGGGCGACACCCTGATCCACCGCTTCGGCGGCTTCGCCGGCTACCGCTCGCACGTCTCGTTCATGCCGGCGCACGAGATCGGCGTGGTCGTGCTGGTGAACGCCGGCGGCACCGCGTCAGCCGCAGCCGATCTGCTGGCCACCTACATCTACGACCGGCTGCTCGGCAAACCGGAGACCACGCAGCGCTTCGCGACTCGGGCCGACGAGCTGGCGGCGCGGGCGGTGCAGCAGCGCCGTGAGCTCGCGGCGCACCTGGAGGAGCGCCGGCTTCGGCTCGCGCCGCTGAATCAACCTCTCGAGGCGTATGCCGGCGTCTACGAGAGCCCGCTGCTCGGACGGCTGGAATGGCGCGTCGTCGCCGGCGGCCTCGAGGCGCGCATTGGCGTGATGCGCAGCCGAGCCGAGGTCTACGACGCCGCTCGGGACATGCTGCGCATCGACTTCGCCGGCGGCGAGGTGGCGAGCTTCTCGTTCGACCCGCACGGCGGCCCGGCGCGCGCGGTCACGCTCGCTGGCGAGGAATTCGTGCGTGTCGGCCGCTGAATCGGGCGGATTGCGCTGCGACCCTTAGGTGCGTAGATGATGCCGAGCTGCAATCGAACCGTGCCCGCCTATCCTCCACTGTCTTGCAAATGAAATGTATCTGGAACTTCTAGGATGGAGAACATGAACGAGTCGGGCGCGAGCCAGGGTCAGTCGGCAGCGGAGCTCATTTCGAAGAGAATCGCCGAGCTCGGGGACTGGCGCGGGGAAACCCTCAGCAGAATGCGCACGCTCATCAAGGAGGCAGACCCGGACGTCGTCGAGGAGTGGAAGTGGGTCAAACCAACCAAACCCGGCACTCCAGTCTGGTCGCACGACGGCATCATCTGCACTGGCGAATCCTACAAGAATGTCGTGAAGCTCACCTTCGCCAAGGGCGCGTCTCTGAAAGATCCGGCCCGTCTCTTCAACTCGAGTCTCGACGGAAACGTACGCCGCGCGATCGACATCCACGAAGGGGACGACGTTGACGAGTCCGCCTTCAAGGCGCTGGTTCACCAAGCGGTCGCCCTCAACAGTTCTGGCAAGTCGAAACCGTCGAAGAAAGCGAAGTCCCAAGGATTCCGCCCCTGAACCGACGGGCGACGGCCCACGAATGTGACAAACCCAGGAGGAGCGCATGCCTCGCAAGGCGAGGTCCAAGCCGGCCAAGCGCACGTCCCGCGTCGTCAACGGGAAGCCCGCCGCGGCCAAACCCAAGGCGGCCGGCAAAGGCGGGCGATCCACCGCAAGCAAGAGCAAGGCTCCGTCCATGGCCGCGAAGCCGATCCTCCTCGCAGGCGGCAACCCGCAGATCGCGAAGGCTGACGGCGACGCTCCCGTGCAGGCCTACATCGAGGCCATGCCGGGCTGGAAACGCGACCTCGGGCGCCGCCTCGACGCGCTCGTCGTGCGCACCGTCCCCAACGTCCGCAAGGCCGTGAGGTGGAACTCGCCCTTCTATGGCGTCGAGGGTCGGGGTTGGTTCCTCAACTTCCATTGCTTCACGAAGTACGTGAAGGTGGCTTTCGTCCGCGGCAGGTCGCTGCGTCCCGTCCCACCGGGCGAGTCCAAGCACGAGGACGTGCGCTACCTTGACATCCATGAGGACGAGGAGCTCATGGCGAGTTGGATCAGGCAGGCGGCCGCCCTGCGCGGCTGGGTTCCGTAGCGCCGGCGGCGTTTCGAGCGCGAAGCCCCGCGAACTGCACAAGCGCGGCTACGGTTAACTGCGTTCGCCTTGGTTGGTGGGTCCGATCGAATGAGCTCCGGCGGCAGGACTCGAACCTGCGACCCGACGGTTAACAGCCGTCTGCTCTACCAACTGAGCTACGCCGGAAATTGTGTGACAGACATCAAAGATAGATGGCGTATCGGACGCGGTCAACTGCTGGCCAGAGGCGGTGTTACGGGCAGAAAGGCCAGGACGGCGAGCACCGTGGGCCACGGCTCGGCCGTGGGTGGCGCGGTGCCGTGCACGGCCGCCGCAAGCGCCCGGACGAGCGCCAGCGTGGACGACTCCTCGCCGGCGCGACGAATGACATCGCGGACCGCGATCTCGGCACCGATCTGAACCCCGGCGTGCAGTCGCGCCAGCACCTGATCGGCCTCGGCGCAGATGTCGGCATCGAGCGCGCCGCTGTCACGTGCCAGGGCGCGCAGCAGCGTTCGGGCCGCGCGCGCGGCGATCCGGCCGGGAGCGGCCGGTACTGCCGGCGCGGCCGCCGCACGAGCGGTCGCTTTTCGCATGATGTGCTCGAGGCGGTCAATCGGTGGTGTAGTCGGTGCCATCGGCGACGCGCCGTTCAGCGCTTCCTGCAGCAGCCGCGCGCAGGCAACGTCGTCGATCGCCGCTGTGCCGTCGCCGTCGACGTGGATCCAGCGTGTGTGCTGCCGGGTGATGCGTAGAGCCACGAGCCATTCTTCCGCCGCGGCGGCCGCTCGGCTAACCACCGCGATGGCTGGCACCTCCTGTTCACGCGTGTAGATGTCGAGCCCTGGCCGTGGCCCGGCGGCGGGCCGATCGTCGAGCAGGGCCGCGAGCTGGTGCTCGAGCGGGTCGGCGGAATCGGCACGCCTCTCGATCTCATCGAAGAGCGACCCATCACCGGCCAACAGGCGATCGACCACGGCCTCACGATGAAGCACCGGCTCGTCCGCACCGACGCCAGAGCGGATGCCGGCGAGCTTCTGGCGGAGGCGAAACACAACGCGCAGCTCGCGCTCCAGTGTCACGTCGGGCACGAAGTGGTAGCTGAAGACGCGCTCGTGCGCTGAGCCGAGCCGATCGACGCGGCCGATGCGCTGCACCAGGCGGATCGGGTTCCACGGCAAGTCGAAGCTGATGACGTGCGCCGCGTCGTGCAGATCGAGGCCCTCGGAGAGCACGTCGGTCGCGATGAGGAGGCGAACCTGCTCGTGGAGCGGGAACGCTCGGCTCCGATTCGCACGCGGCGCGAAGCGCTCGATGACGTGACGGCGGGACGCCGGCTCACAGCCCAGCCAGGCGCCGCTGCCGGCGACCAGGCCGACGCGGTCCGTGGTCCGCAAAGCGCGCCAGAGGTGCTGGGCGGTATCGCCGTACTCGGTGAAGATGACGACCTGAGCGTCTCCGAGCTCGCGCAGCAACGAGATCAGCGCAGCCGTCTTCGGATTTTCGCCGAGCGCGGGCTCGACGGCGCGGCGCAGCGCACGCAGCAGGCCCAGGTCCATGACGGCATCTGCGCGCAGACGGGCCATGTCAGCGCCGGCCGGCAGCGGCTGCGCGGTCAGCGTGATCAGACCGAGCTGGTCGGGGTCGGCCGGCGGCCCACCACGCGGCAGGTCGAGCAGCCCGCGCTCCAGGCCGTCGAGAAAGCGCTCGTAGACACCGATCTGGCGCCGCACTGTGGCCGCGAACGCGACAGTGCTCGACTCGAGTCGCTTCAGCAGTGTCATGCGCAGCAGCACCGGCGTGAGCAGTCCGACGCTGCGTTCCGACCGCGCACCATACTGCGACAGGCGGTAGGGCGTCGCGTTGAAGGTGGCGGCGAACCGTTCGAGCGCGTCCGCCAGCTCAGGCGCGGCTTCAGCCAGCGCGTAGCGGACCGCGCGAGGCGCCGCCCGCTTCGGAAAACGCAGAATCTCGTCATCGGCCCCGCGAATCGCGATCTCGCCGTAGCGCACGCGCAGCATCGACCGCGTGCGGCGAACCATCACCGCGGCTCGCACCGCAGCGAAGGCGTGCCCATCCCCCTCGGGGTGAGGCGCCGCGCCAGCCATGAGTGACTTGAGATCGCCAATCCCGATGTCCCAGAAGTCGCCATCGCCGGCGAAGAGGCGCAGCAGCGTATACAGGTCGCGGGGGGTGTTGTTGATCGGCGTCGCCGTCAGCAGCACGAGTCGGCTGTTACGGCTCAGCAGCGCGAGCTCGCGGTAGCGCCGCGTGCCTGCCGAGCGGAACGCGTGCGCCTCGTCGACCACGGTCAGCGTGGGAAGCGCACCGGTCGCGGCGTGCAAAGCCACGCCACGACTCAGGCGCGTGTGGCTGAGCCATGCCAGGCCTCGAGGGGCGTTCGGCTGCCAGAGCGCTGGCGGTTCGAGGTCGAGCGAGCGCGCGAGCTGGCGGAGCGGCACGTTCCAGTGCCGGCGCAGCTCCGCAGGTGTGATGACCAGCGCACGGCCACCCGCGCGGAGCTCCTCCTCGATCAGGGTCAATGCGACGCGCGTCTTGCCGAGCCCGACGCTGTCGGCGAGGATGACGCCGCGACGTTCGCCGAGGATCACTCGCGCGCGCGACACCGCATCGCGCTGGTGCGTGGCCAGGTCGAACAACTGCCCCGTGCCGTGCTGCGGCAGGTCGAGCCGATCCCGAATCAGCCGCTCCGCGAGCGCGGGCGCGGCCACTGCCCGCGTCGCGGTTTCGCGCACCCGTCCGCCCGTGGGAGCGCTCGTCAGCTCGCGCAGCAGCTCGAACACCGGTTCGGACGCATCATAGCCAGCGACCCAGAGCTCCTCGAACCGTAGCCGGAGCCGCATCACGACAGCCGCGTCGTCGACGATGGCCGTGAAGGAGTAGCCACGGGCGGGGACCGGCCGTGCGAAGTAGTGGGCTCCCAGCAACGCGACAGCAGCGTCCGAGTGGGCCGGCGGCGGCTCGAAGATCGAGAAGTCGGGATCCCACCCACCGAGCCCGGCGCAGCGGATGGCGATGCGACGACGCATGGCGAGCCGCAGCAGCGCCCCCAGGTTTCCGATGCGGGCAGGATCCGCTCTCACGTCCTGTGCTGCATCGAGCCAGGTCGCGGCATCCACACGCCCGACCAGTAGCCGGCAGCGTTCGATCCCGCCGAGATCGGCGTCGGCCAGATCGATGCCGGCGATCCGCAGGCGGCGCAGGGCGATGTCGACCCTGGGCGATCGCCGAAGCAACGACACGATGGTGCGCCGCACCCGGCCGACATCGCCGCTATCGAGAAGCGAAACACCGGGACGCGTCGGGCGCCATGCGCCCGACTTGTCAGGCATCGGAACCCCCACGCAGCCACGCATCGAAGCCACGCAGCACGTCGACATCGGCGGATCCGAGCCCGTAGGCGTCGGTCACGATCGCGTCGAGGCGCTCCGCCGCCGCCGCATCGATGGCCTGGCCCACGTGAGCCGCGCGCGCGATCGCGATCAGCTCGGTCCGGGCTGCGTCCAAGCGCGTCGCGAACGGCAGCGCCGCAATCGTCCACGCGAAGAAACGGAAGCGCGCGTCCTTGGCGCGCTCGGCAGCCGCGCGCGCGAACGTGCGGATGGGAAGCGAGTTGAGGACTGCCGCGAGCAGCAATGCATCGTCGTCGCTCGAGACGGGCACGAAGTAAACGGTGTTCAGCGGCACCAATGGCGCCTGGCCGACCCACCGGGTCGAGACGCGGGCAGGCAAGGCGACGGCGTGCAGTGAGTCGGCCAGGTCGTGCCAGGCGACCTTCGGGGCGAGCGTCGCCCGCGTGAGGTGTCGCGGTCCGCGACGATGATGCGCGGGTAAGGCATCGAGATAGCGAGTCAGCCGCGGCTGCCGCGCCGCCGCAGTGGCCGGTGCGCCCGGCCAGATCAGCGCATGGTCGGCGCTGTACGACCAGGCACGAATGCCGCGGCCGCGCACCAATGGAGCCAGCGCGGCAGACTCGATCACCAGCGGATCGGCGCCCTCCGGCGCAGCTTCCGGCCAGACGAATGCGAGCCCGCCCAGCTTCGGCTCGACCCGCCGGGCGATGAACGCGCGATTCGCGCCAGTGACCACGCCGCGCCGAACGCGCCGCGTGGTGCCGAGCGGCGCACCCGCGCGTTGCATCCGGCGCAGGACGCGCAGCACGTCGGGCGGCGCGAGCAACCATGGCGCCTCGAGGTCACCAGGGATGAGCGGCAGCTCGTCCCGCGCCACGGTGAAGGAGAGCGCGCGCACGCCGCGGCGCGTGAGTGTCACGTCGACGTGCGACGCCGCGGCCTCACGATCAATAGCGGCGTTGCGGGAGTCACTGGTCGCTGCGCGCGCAGCGACGACGGCAGCCGCGAACGCATCGGCCCGGAAGATCGCGTGCTGGTCGAGCGAGTGATCGGTCAGGCAGCGGATCGGGACCTCGGTCAGCAGCAGCCGGCGCACACCTGCACCGTTCAAGGAGCGGAGGAACTTCGCAGGCAGCAGCATGGCGAGCACACCGCCCGGCGCGAGCAACGCGGCTGAGCGCTCGAAGAAGAGGAACGCGATGTCCGTCTGGGCGGCGGCACCGGGCGGCACGCGTGCCAGGTCCACGCCGCGACGCCAGTGCGCTCGGCACACCTCGAAGCGTGTTCGCAGCATCCGCAGTGAAGCCGACCAGAGGTGCGCACGAACCCACGGCGGATTGGAGACCACGAGATCGAAGCCAGCGCCGGCCTCCGCGAAGTGGATGGGAAAGCTGAAGAACGGCAGCGCGCCCGTGCGCCCGAGCGAGACCGCCACGCGCTCGATCTCGTCCGCTTCGCGACGCAGCCGGTCCAGCGCCTGCTGTGCGCGAGCCGCGCCTTCGGCGGGCGCGCCGAACAGGTCGCGCGCGTCGGCAAGGATCCGCAGCTCGGCGCGTTCGCGACCGAGTGCAGCGCGTCGCCGGCGCAACCAGTGCCGAGCCAGCGCCGCCTCGCAGCGCCGCAGTCGGGCAGTGAGGCCCGGGCGTGCCTCCGGGTCGGCCTGGAGATACGCGAGCCCGACCGACTCGAGCTCACGAACCGCAGCGCGCATGCGACCGTCCAGGCGGTCGGCGCGACGGACCAGCTCGACCGGCGCCAGTAGCGCATCGCCCTGACGGATGCGCCGATCGAGATTCGGCAATGGTGGCGGCACGGCGGCAGGGGCATCCAGCGTCAGCGCCAGCCAGAGCCGTAACGCGCAGAGCAGCGCTGCATCCTGCTGCAGATCGACGCCATAGAGATTGCGAGCGACGATGTCACGACGCGCCCCCTCGCTGCCCTCCCCGAGTGTCGTGCGCAGCCGCGCCAGCCGGTCCAACGCGCCCATGAGGAACGCGCCCGAGCCACATGCCGGATCGAGCAGCCGAATGCCGCGCACCGCCTCCAGCATGCGCGCGTTGCGAGGAGCGGTGTGCATGGGGGCGTCTGCGAAGAGCTCGCCAATGCACGCCGGTGATTCAGGCGCGTGCTGAGACAGCCACACCTCGAGCGCCCGATCGACGAGCGGCGCAACGGTGCTCGCCGGTGTGAAGAACGTGCCCGACGCGCTGCGCGCCGCAGGGGCCATGAGGCCCTCGAACACACGACCCAGCATTTCCGGGTCGATGGCCAGCTCTGCCGCGCCAGCCGTTGTCTGCGCCTCATCCCGCATCGTGAAGCGGAACCGATCGAAGAACTCCAGGATGAGCTTGCGGATCAGCGCATCGGGCAGCGACAGGGAACGATACCGTCGCTCGAGCGAGTGGCGCTCGAAGAGTCCGCCGTTCAGGTACGGCAGCGCGCCGAGCGCGGCAGCCGCGGCCGTGCGCCGCTCCGCGCGCCGATTCAGGCAGCCGAAGAACAGCGGTTGCAGCAGGCGGCGGTACAGACGCCCGTCGACCGCCCGCACCTGCCGCAAGAGATACTCCCGATCGCCGGCGAGGTATCCCTGTCGCTGCAGGAAGAACAGAAACATGATCCGGCAGAGCAGCAGCAGCGCGAGCTGGCGACGCGCCGACGACGAGCGCTGAGGAATGCCCGTCCAGCCGCGCGCGACGAGCTCGCGCTGCGCGCGGAAGTCCCGAAAGAAACGCTGCGTGAGCCGCGCGCGGTCGAGCGCCTTCCACACCCGCAGTCCGAGCTCGACACCGCTCCGCGCGCCGGCGTCCGCGATTTCCGTCAGCAGATCGACATCCGCCGCACGCCCCTGACGCGGCTGCAGCACGGCATGCCGCAGATCACCCTCACCGCCGTATGCCGCCAGCACGAGCTCGCTGTACGCCGGCGTCGCCAGGAACCAGACGCCCAGGCCGTGCGCCACGCGACCTCCGACGCTCGCGAGCCGCCGCCGCAGCGCGTCGGCCCCCGGTCCGAGCTGCTGCTCGAGCAGCCAGGCGCGCAGCAGACCGCGCGCGCCGACGCAGCGCGGACCCGGCACGACGCCGCTCGCGGGCGCATCGGCGCATCCCGCCGGATCGAAACCCAGCAC
>JBOHRE010000115.1:0-9111 GCA_050732635.1 Longimicrobiales bacterium
CGATAGAGCGAGGTGCTGCGGCAGCCGGCGTCCCGCTGCGCGTGGCCGTCTCGGTCCGCGAGTGGCGGCACTTCCGCAGCCACGGCGAGCGCAAGCTGGCGCGCTACCGCGCCGCCGTAGCCGACGCCGTGCGGGCGCTCGTCGCGCAGGGCGCCGAGGTCACCTTCGTCTCGACCTGTCAGGGCGTCGACGCGTACTGGACCGATGACGCGCGCTTCGCGCGTGGCCTGGTGGCCGAGCTGCTGCCGGACCTGCGCGGTGTGCACGTCGACGAGCGTTTCCGCGATCCGCTCGCGCTGCGCGACCACCTGCGCAGCTACGACCTCGCGGTTGCGACGCGCATGCACTTCGCGATTCTCGCGCTGTGCGCGGGTGTGCCGGTCGTGCCGATCGCCTACGAGTTCAAGACCACCGCACTATTCGGGGATCTGGGCCTGCAGGACCTCGTCCTGGACATCGAAGCCGTCACGGGCACCGCGCTGCGTGCCCGCATCAATGCGGCGCTCGCGCGCCTGCCCGACCTGCGCGATCACATTGCCGCAGCGCTGCCGGCCCTGCGCAGCGCTGCGCTGCGGCCGGCCCACGTGATCCGCGACACGCTCGCGAGCGGCGCGCGCGCCGCAGTCGCTTCCGCCCGTGGCGCGCCGTGAGCCAAACCGAGCGGCCGACGGCGCTGATCTTCCGCCGGCGACTGCTGCCCTGGTCCGAGACCTTCATCGCCGAGCAGGGCGGGGCGTTGCGCCGCTACCGTCCGGTCTTCGTCGGCTATGATCGGGAGCCGGGCGGCGCCGCCTACCTCGAGGGCCGCACGGTCGTGCTCTCCAGCGAGCACGCTACGGTGCCGGCAATGGCCAAGGCCCTTCTCAAGGCTGCCCGCGCGCTGACCCCCCGCTGGCGCGCGGCGCTCGCCTCCTACCAGCCGCGCCTGCTGCACGCGCATTTCGGCACCAATGCGGTCGACGCGATCGGCATCGCACGCACCTTCGACATCCCACTGGTCGTCACGTACCACGGCTCCGACATCGCGATCGAGCGCTCGCGCCTCGCGCTGCGCCGGCGGGCCAGGGTCTTCCGCGCCGCCGAGCGCATCATCGCCGTCTCCGAGTTCATCGCCGCGAAGCTGCTGGACGCCGGCTGCCCGCCGGTCAAACTCACGGTCCACCACATCGGCGTCGACACCGAGCGCTTCGCGCCCGCCGCTGCGCCGCGCGAGCCGGCGACGATCCTGTTCGTCGGGAGGCTGGTGCCGAAGAAGGGGCTCGCGCACCTGCTGCGGGCAATGCGTCTGGTACGCGACCGCGTCCCTGCGGCCACACTGCTGGTGGTCGGAGATGGGCCGCTGCGCAGCGAGCTCGAGGCATTGGCGGCGAGGGTCGAGCCCGGCGCCCACTTCCTCGGCGTCCAGGAGCCCGCGCGAGTGCGCGCGCTGATGCGCCGCGCCACCGTACTCTGCGCCCCCAGCGTGGTGACGCGGCAGGGCGATGCGGAAGGGCTGCCGATGACGATCGTCGAAGCGCAGGCGAGTGGACTGCCGGTCGTCGCGTTTCCGTCCGGCGGTTCCGCGGAAGGCATCGTGCACGGCGAGACCGGCTTCGTCGCGCCGCCGCGGGATGAGGCCGCGCTGGCCGACTACCTGGTCCAAGTGCTGGCCGATCCCGTCACGCGCGAGCGCTTCGCCACCACCGCACGCGCGCGGGCACTGGCCGAGTTCGACCTGACCGAGCAGACCCGCAGGCTCGAGCGGATCTACGACGAGGCGCGCGGGCTCTGAGCCCGCCATGCCTCGCGTTGCACCGGCTCGAGCTGCGCGATGCCGCGCGCCGCACGCGTCTCGCCCTGCCGACGGATGCGCATGCGGGTCTCGACATTACGCTGCAGCGCAGCGGGGTCGCGCCACGGGCGCTTGTGCCAGAGGTGCACTGCCAGCGCGCGGTGCCGGATCCGCTTCGGCAGGATGCCCAGGTTCTCGAGCCGGTCACCCAGCGCAGCGTCCTCGCCGCCGTAGCCCATGTCCATGTCGAAGCCGTTCACCTCGAGCAGGTGCTCGCGCCAGGTCGAGGCGTTGTTGCCGTGCCACCTTGCCGGCGTCGGCGTGACGCGGTCGAGGACCGCGCCGAGCGGCCGCGGCGCCCAGCGCAGCACGCGGGAACCCGGATTGTAGCCATGCCGTAGCAGCCAGCCGAGGCGCGTCGCCCGACCACGGACCACGTCCTCGACCGTGATGCAAGCGCTGACCTTCATGTTCAGCTTCACGTACGCGCCGGCCAGAAAGCGGCGCGGCTCGGCGAGCGAGACGTGCAGCGCGACCAGGTTCGGGGCCGGGATCGTGTCGCCGTCGGAGAAGATGAGGTAGTCGGCGTCGCAGGCGACGATCGCGCGGTTCAGGATCTCGCTCTTGCGGAAGCCGCGGTCGGGCTGCCAGACGTGCGTGATATCGAGACCGGTTCGCTCGCGCAGGCGCTCGATCAGCGCCGCGGTGTCCGGGCCCGAGCCGTCGTCGGCAATGACGAGGCGGAAATCGCGCCGGGTCTGCACGGCCCAGCCCCAGACCGACAGCTCCAGCGCGCGCGGCCACTCGTAGGTCGAGACGATCACGCCCGGCCGCATGCGCTCACGGCTGGCCCAGCGACTCGGTCGCGACCACGCGGGCCGCGCGTTCGCGCCCTGCGAACTGCAGCTCGTAGAGCCGGTGGTAGGCGCCGCCTCGTGCGAGCAGCTCGTCGTGACGGCCACGCTCGACGATCCGGCCTTCCTTGAGCACCACGATCTGGTCGGCATGCCGGGTCGTCGACAGCCGGTGCGCGATCACGAAGACCGTGCGTCCCTCGAGCAGCCGCTCGATCGCGTCCTGGACCAGCCGCTCCGACTCGGTGTCGAGCGCCGAGGTCGCTTCGTCGAGGATCAGGATCGGCGGGTCGCGCAGCAACGCGCGCGCGATGGCGATGCGCTGGCGCTGCCCGCCCGACAGCCGCGTGCCTCGCTCGCCCAGCACGGTGTCGTAGCCCTGCGGCAAAGCCACGATGAACTCGTGTGCGTGCGCCGCCCGGGCGGCCCGCTCGATCGCTTCAGCGCTCGCATCGGCAAGGCCATACGCGATGTTGGATCGCACCGTATCGTGGAACAGCACCGTCTCCTGCGTCACGATGCCGAGCTGCGCGCGCACGGACGCGATCGTCAGCTCGCGCAGGTCGGTGTCATCGATCGTGATGCGGCCGTGGACCGGGTCGTAGAACCGGGCGATCAGGTCGACGACCGTGGTCTTGCCAGCGCCGCTCGGCCCGACCAGCGCGACCACCTCGCCGCGCCGCACCTCGAGGCTGAAGCCCTCGAGCACCGGCTCGTCCGGCTCGTAGTGGAAGTGTACATCCTCGAAGCGGATGCGCTCGTGCACGCCGTCGAACACGCGTGCGCCCTGCCGCGCACGCGTTTCGGCCGGCGCGTCCAGGAACTCGAAGATGCGCTCCGCCGCCGCCAGCCCCGGCTGAATGATGGACGGGAACTTCGACGTCCATTTCACGGGCGAGTACAGCTTCATGCTCAGCGCGAGGAAGGTGATGAAGGTCGCGCCGTCCATGGCGCCCTCGACCAGCACGAGGCGGCTGCCGTACCAGAGCAGCAGCACGGTCCCGACCGCCGCCATCATCTCCGTCATCGGCCCGGCCAGTGCGCGCAGCGCCTCGGTCCTGAGGTAGGTCCGGTAATAGTCACCCGTGAGCTGGCGGAAGCGGCTGCCCTCGTAGCGCTCGGCGGTGAAGGACTTCACCAGCCGGATCCCGGAAACCGTCTCTTGGAGCTGCGACGAGACTTCCCCCGCCAGATTGAGCACCCGCCGGTCGCCGGTCCGCAGGCGGCGCAGCAGCCGACCCCAGATGCCGAACATCGCCGGCAGCACGATGATCGCGACGAACGTGAGCTCGAGCGAGATCAGCAGCAGCGCGGCGAGCGTCGCGGCGATCTGGAAGATCGCGGTCGCGAGCTTGGCCAGGTTGCGGGTCACCAGCATCCGCAGCTGATCGACGTCGGTCGTCAACCGCGAGATGATCTGGCCGGCCCGGGTCCGGCCGAAGAAGCGCAGGTCGAGCGCGAGCAGGTGCTCGTAGACCTGGTTGCGCAGATCGCGCGTGACGGCCTGCTCGAGCCAGGTTGCCAGGTACTGCTGCAGGAAATCAAAGAGATTCTTCGCCAGGAAGACGCCGAGCATGATCAGGATGATGCGCAGCAGCTGCGCCTGCGGGTCCGCGGCAGGGTCCAGCAGGATCCCGATCGTGCGGCTCAGCAGCTCCTGGATCTCCTGGTCCGCGCCACCCACGCTCAGCGGCGGCTCGCCGAACAGCTGCCGCAGAAACGGAATCAGCATGATGATGCTGAACGCGTCGAGCGCGGCGAAGCCGATCGTGGCCAGCACGGCGCCCACGATCACGGCCGGATAGGCGGCCACGTACGACAGCACGCGACGGTACAGGCCCATGTGCGTCAGGCCGCGGCGCGGGGCGTCAACACCGAGATTGGCAGGATCATTTCCTCGGGGCTGACGCCGCCATGCAGGAACGAGCCGCGGTACCGGGCCTGGTACTCGCGCAGCTTGGTTGGGTACACGAAAAAGTAGTCTTCGAGCGCCAGTAGGTAGTTCGTGCCGAACTTGCCCGGCGGAAAGCGTAGCGGCTTCTCATCCGTCAGCGTGAAGACGCCGGCCGGGTTCTCTGCGCGCAGGTCGACACCAAACTTGTAACGCAGATTCGTGGTCGCGTCCTTGCGCGCAAAGATCGTGAGCGGCCGCTGGCAGTGGATCGAGCCGTGGTCCGTGGTCAGCACGACGTTGATGCCCCTCGCCGCCGCCTCACGCAGAATCCGATACGCGCTCGACCGCTCGAACCACTGGCGGGTCAGCGCCCGCAGTGCGGGCACGTCGCGGGCCACTTCCATCAGGATCGCCGATTCGCTGCGGCCGTGCGTCAGCAGATCGACGAAGTTGAATACGAGCGCCGTCACACCGGCCTTCGGCAAGGCACCGCGCACGCGGGCGACCAGCTCATCCGCATCCGCGTCGCTGAACACCTTCTCGTAGTGGATCGATACGCGGCGACCCGTCAACTCCTGCAGGTGCCGCAGCAGCAGCTTGTCCTCGAACGCGTTCAGGCTGCTGTCCTCCGTCTGCCACCATTCCGGGTGCAGCCGCGTGATATCATCGGCGAACAGACCACTGAACAGGGCGTTCCTCGCGTACGGCGTCGCGCTCGGCAGAATCCCGTAGTACAGCTCCTCGGCGATATCGAAGCTCCGCGCCAGCAGCGGCCGCAGCACACGCCACTGGTCGAGGCGCAGGCAATCGATGACCATCAGCAGAACAGGACCCTGCTCCACCAGCGGTTGGACGTAGCGCGCGATCACGTCCGTCGACATCGGTGGGCGGTCCGCGGAGGGCACCGGCTCGACGCTCCTCGCCTGGCGCGCCGAGAGCGGCCGCTGCCGCGTCGGCGCGCGCTTCGCGCCCCGCGACTCCGACGACTTCGCAGCCGCGCCCGCCGCCCAGCCCGGGTACTCCCGGGAAACGTACACCCCGAACTCACGTCGGACGTCCGTGAGCAGCTCCGCGACCGACTCCGCCAGCGACGCCTCGCCTGCTTCGCGCAGCCGGATGTCCCAGTTCACCAGCTCCGAGTAGAGCGACGCGTAGCCCCGCCAGTCCGGCGCCTCGTTCCGGGCGCGGATCAGCTCCGCGTAACGCCGGGCGAAGTCCTGGGCGGTCTGCTGCTGC
Organism: Longimicrobiales bacterium; assembly: GCA_050732635.1. Taxonomy (GTDB): domain Bacteria; phylum Gemmatimonadota; class Gemmatimonadetes; order Longimicrobiales; family RSA9; genus JBOHRE01. The sequence goes on from JBOHRE010000115.1 coordinate 5,756, forward strand.
TGGAGCTGCGCGCCCTCCAGAACGCGCGTCACGACCGACAGCACCTGGCGCGGGCTCGCCGGCTTCACCAGGTAGTCGTCGACGCGACGTCCCACCGCTTCCGTCAGGGTGCGATCCTCCTCCGACTTCGTGACCATCACCACGCGCGCGTTCGGGTCGTGCCGCCGCAGTTCCGCGAGCACATCCAGGCCGCGCCGGCCGGGCATCTGCTCATCGAGCAGCACCAGGTCGTAGGGCGCCGCGTGGATCAGGTCCAGCGCGTCGTCGCCGTTCGTCGTCGTGTCGACGTGGTAGCCCCGCTGCCGCAGGAAGAACAGGTGCGGCTCGAGCAGCTCGACCTCGTCATCCACCCAGAGGATCTTCTTCAGTGCGTTGATGGTTGATGGTTGATGGTTGGTGGTTGGTGGTTGGTTGGTCTGTACCCATGCCGCCCGCGCCCGGTCCCGCCGCCGCGGCACGCCCCGCCCGCGACGCCCGCCCGGCCGTGTCCCCAGCCCTAGCCCAAGCCCCAGCCCCCGCCCCACCTACCCGTATCGCTCCCGCGCCAGCGCCACCTTCTCCAGCACCGCCTCGACCGTGACGCGGCCCATGCCGTGCGCACGATACTCGGCGCTGGGACCGTAGCTCTCGCCCGGCTCACGGGCGTAGCCATCGACCACCAGCTCGGTGTATTTCCGGTACGGGCCGTAGCGCTTGGGGTTGGTGTAGCCGAACAGCCCGATCACCGGCCGGTCGAGCGCGCGGGCCATGTGCAGCGGACCGGTGTCCGGGCTGATCACGAGTGCGCTGCCGTCGAGCAGCCAGAGCAGGCGGCGCACATCATCGGCCAGCGCGTCGACGACGTGCGTGTGCGTCCTCTGCAGCACCGCGTCCGCGGCCGCGCGCTCGATCCGCGACGGGCCGCCCACCAGCACCGGGCGCAGCCCGAAGCTGCGGTCCAGCGCCTCGATCAGGCGGACGTAGCGCTCAGGCAGCCAGTTCTTGGCCGGCTTGCTGCTGCCGACGACGATCGCACATGCGGGACGGTCGAGGCCGCCGAAGAAATGCGCCTGCGCCTCGCGCTCGGCCTGCGACAACCGCAGCTTCCAGTCGACCGGCTCCGGGTCGACGGCCAGGTGGTGCAGGAACTCGAAGTACTGGTCCTGCACGTGCTGACTCGGCCGGGCTGCAATGCGTTCGTTGGTGAACAGCCAGTTCAGGTCGCGTGCGCGCGTGCGATCGAAGCCGAGCTTGCGATCGGCGTCGACCAGCGCGGTGATCAAGCCGGCCTTGAAGTAGACCTGGAGCGCCAGCAGCAGGTCGAAGCGGCGCTGCTCCAGCACGCGTGCCAGCTCGCGGTAGGAGCGCACTGCCGCAATGCCCTGCCGGCGGCGAAACACGATGAAGTCGTCGACCGCCGGATGGCCGCGCACGAGCTGGTGCGCCAGCGGCTGAATCACCCAGGTGATGCGCGTGTCGGGCCAGGCCCGGTCCAAAGCGTTGGCGACCGGCAGCACGTGCACGGCATCGCCGAGCGCGCTCAGCATGACGATGCAGATCTCGCGGGGCGGCATCGCCGCGGCACGGCTGCTCACGACGCCGCCTCGTAGCCGCTGCGGAACGCGGCCAACGCGTCGGCGGCGGCGCGGCCCGTGCGCCGCGCCCATTTGCGCCAGGAGCGCTCGAACCGGGCGAGCATCGCGCGGCGTGCGGCGTCGCTCAGAGTATCCACGACGCGGGCGCGGTCGAGGTCGATGATCACGCCGCTCAGCGCACCCGCCCGCTCGGCGATCAGCACGTTCTTCAGGTTCAGGTCCCGGTGCTCGAGGCCGCGGTCGTGAGCCCGGCGCACCGTGTGGCCGGCGACCTCTGCGGCAGCAGCCGCGCTCGCCGGCGTCGCGGCGTCACCGAAGACGCGCGCGGCGAGGTCGCTCGCGCCGCTGACGTAGCTGGTGACGGCGTCGCCGCGATAGAGCAGCGAGACGGGCTGGTACACGGCAACCGCGAGCACGTCGGCCACTGGAATGCCGCGCTCCGCCGCAGCGCGCGAGGTCCGCAGCTCGCGTACCGGTCGCGGCATGGCAGCGCGCAGGTAGCGGTCGCCGAGCACGGCGGCCAGACGGCCGCCGCGCCGGTAATGACGCACGACGACGCGGCCGCCGCCGAAAGGCACGATATACGCCGTTCCGCGGCCCTGCACCGTCTCGCGCTGCGGGTGCGCGGCCGCCCAGCGGTACAGGCTGCCCGTCTCGGCGGCCACGCCGTACAGCTCGGCGGACAGCTCGGTGCGGCAGACGAACAGGGAGCCACTGGCGCGGAAGGCCGTATAGCCGGCGGGCAGCGTGACGCAGACGGCGCCGATCACGGGACGCGGATCGCGCGCGGCGCCATCGTCATGGCGTGCGTGGACGCAGCGCGCGCACGCGAAGTGGCGGGTCGACCGTGTAGCTGAACTGCAGCCGTCGCTCGCCGGCGACGCGCTCGCCGGTCGTGCGATCGCGGGTCTTGGGATAATCGTTGCCGGACTGGTTTTCGATGAGCAGCGGCGTGTCCTCGCCGAACTCGCGCTCGAGCGCATTGAGCTCCTCGCGCAGCGACTGCAGCAGCGCCAGCTCGACCTCGTCCTTGACCGCGCCTTCCGCGTACGCGCTGACCTCGCGCGTGTCGATGGGCTCGTGCTCGGCAAGGAACTCCTCGGCGGGCCAGCTCTCGCCCTGTTTCTCGAAGCCGATCTCCGACAATGCGCGGGCATCGAAGCGCGGCGTCACCTCGTGGATCTTCGCGCCGTAGCGTCGAACGAACATGGCATCTCCGTGCGGGAAAGGCAGCGGTGCGAACAGCGCGCAAAATCGAGGCGTGACTGGGCGGCGGCAAGGTGGCGGCGCCTGACGGGACGCGTGATTGACGCGCTCTCAGCGCGGACGTAGCCTGCAGTCCGCTGTCACAGGACGAGGACGTAGCTGAACCACTCGGCGACGGCGGAGCCGCCGCGGCGCGCGGGCGTGAACACCCACTCGCTCGCGAGCTGGCGCAGCCGCTGGTCGAAGCCGCGGTCGCCGCTGCTCGGAATCAGGCGCGTCGAGTCCGGCGTCACCCGGCCCTGCGCGCTCACGAAGACCCAGACCGTGACCTCCTTGCCCCGTACGCTGCGCGGCCGGTCGCTCGGCGGCAGGATCAGGCCGCGCGGCGTCGGCGGGATCACGCCCGTCTCGCGACCCTCGGCTTCGGTGCCGCCCGCGCCCGCGCCGGTGCCCGACTCCCGGCCGGACTCCTCGCCCGCGTCGCCCTCGCCCGTGCGCGACTCCGTCGCCTCGATGCCCGCCAGCTCCGGAGCTTCGGCCTGCTGCTCCGGTTCCGGTTCGGGCTCCGGCTCGATC
>JBOHRE010000116.1:0-9042 GCA_050732635.1 Longimicrobiales bacterium
GGCCGCGCCCGGCCGCGAGGCAGGCGAACGCTGACGCTGCTCGCCGCGGCGCACCGCGGGCTCGACCAGGCGCGCGAGCGGCTGCGCGGCGCCGTCCTGGAAACCCGCTCGAACCTTCCGAACTGAATGTCGAACATTCTGTCGTTTGGCGGCCACACGCCGCGCGTGCATCCGCAGGCGTTCATCGCGCCGACCGCGATCCTGATCGGCAACGTCGAAGTCGGTCCGGAGTCGAGCATCTGGTTCGGGGCCGTGCTCAGGGGTGACAGGCAGGATCACGGGATCCGCGTGGGAGCGCGCACGAGCATCCAGGACAACTGCGTGCTGCACGTGAGTGAGCGCGGGCCCACGATCATCGGCGATGATGTCACGGTGGGTCACGGCGCCGTTTTCGAGAGCTGCGAGGTCCGCCGCGGCGCGCTCATCGGCATGAACGCGGTGCTGCTGCACGACGCCGTCATTGGCGAAGAAGCGTTGGTCGCTGCACTGAGTGTGGTGCCGGCGGGCATGCTCGTCGAGCCGCGAACCCTGGTGGCGGGTGCGCCGGCCCGGTTCCGCAAACGTATCGAGGGCGCGTCGGCCGGCTGGGTGCGCGACAGCGCCGGCCATTACGTCGAGCTGGCGCGTGCGTACCTGCGTGCCGGGGTCGGCCGGCCGCCGCCGCTGTGACGGGCCGCCCCGACGTCGCCGTCGTCGGCGGCGGCGTCATCGGCTGTGCTGCCGCGCTGCGCCTGGCGCAGGACGGACTCGCCGTGGTCGTCCTCGAGCGTGACACGCCGGGCGGCGGCGCGTCCTGGGCCGCCGGCGGCATGCTCTCGCCGATCAGCGAAGCGGCCGGCGAAGGTCCGTTCCGCACGCTCGCGCTGGCCAGCTTCGAGCGCTACCCGGCCTTCGTCGCCGAGGTCGAGGCGCTGAGTGGACTCCCTGTCGGCTATCGCACGGATGGCAAGCTCGAGGTCGCGCTGAGCGATGCCGACGCCGAATCGTTGCGCGCCCGCTATGCGGGCATTGGTGCGCCGGCCGGTGAGTGGCTGGACCGCGCGGCGGCGCTGTCCTGCGAGCCGGGCCTGGCCGCCTCGATCCGTGGCGCGTTGCTGTTCCGGCGCGATCACAGCATCGACAACCGGATGCTCGGTCGGGCGCTGTGGCTGGCCGCGAGGCACGCCGGTGTCACCTTTCACGCCGGTGGCGACGTCGCCCGGCTACGCCACTCCCGCGGCCGTGTTCATGGCGTTGCGCTGCGCGACGGCACCATGCTCGACGCGCCCACCGTGGTGATCGCGGCAGGCGCGTGGAGCGCGCAGATCGACGAGCTGCCGCGCCCGCTGGCGGTGGCGCCCGTGCGCGGCCAGATGGCCGCACTCGATGCGGCCCCGGACACGATCCGGCACACCCTGATGACGACGCGCTGCTACCTGATCCCGCGCCGCGACGGCCGCGTGCTGGTGGGCGCGACCGTCGAGCGTGCCGGGTTTCGCATCCAGATCACGGCGGCCGGAATCCAGTCGCTGCTGAATGGCGCCCTCGAGGTGCTGCCCGCGCTGGGCGACGCTGCTCTCGCCGAGGTCTGGGCCGGGCTGCGACCGGGTTCGCCGGATGACCTGCCGATCATCGGCGCGGACCCGGACGTGGCGGGCCTCGTCTACGCCACGGGCCACTACCGGAACGGCATCCTCCTCACGCCGATCACGGCCGAGCTCGTGCGCGATCTGGTCGTCGGCCGGCGGCCAGCCGAGCTGGCGCCCTTCTCGCCCGCGCGCTTCCGCATCGACCCGGCGACGCCCTGATCCTTCAGCGGAGCGCCCGCCCTCCGCGCTAGGCGGGGAAGAACGTGCCGACGTACCAGCCGACCAGCGCCTGACCCCACAGGTGGGCGATCGCGGCGCCCACGGCCAGGAAGATGCCGAACGGCACCAGCCGCTTGGTCCGCCACGCGATCGGACCGAAGATCAGCGCGCCGAACAGCGAGCCGAGGAAGACAGTCAGCAGCACGCCGACCGGCCCGATGAACGCGCCGATCATGGCCAGCATCTTCACGTCGCCAGCGCCCATGGCGGGCCTGCGAAAGACGAGCTTGCCCAGCCAGGCCACCGACGCAAGCAGGACCAGTCCGAGCACCGCACCCGTCGCTGCGCTGGTCAGCGGAAAGCCGCCGGGCACGGCGGCGAAGGCCAGGCCGAGCGCGAGCCCGCCGAGCGAAAACTCGTCGGGGATGATGTAATGGCGCGCGTCCGTCAGCGTGATGCCGAGCAGGATGCTGAGGAACACGGCGCTGCGGAGCGCCTCGAGCGTCGGGCCGAACCGCAGCACCGCGCTGAGCCAGAGCAGCGCGGTCGCGAGCTCGACCAGGGGATACTGCACCGAGATGCGCTGAGCGCAGCCGCGGCACCGCCCGCGCAGGATCAGCCAGCTGAGCACCGGCAGGTTGTCGTACCAGGCGATGGGCCGACCGCAGCCGGGGCAGCGCGAGCGGGGCGCGACCACGGACTCGTCGCGTGGCCAGCGATGGATGCAGACGTTCAGGAACGAGCCGATCAGCGCGCCGACGAGGGCCGCGAGGAGCGCGAGCACCGCGACGTCGCTCAATGCGGAACCTTCAGCCGGTGCATCAATCGACACCGCCGGGCGCTGCGCCGCTCGCGTCCATGACGTCGTCCAGCGTCAGCGCATAGGCCAGAACGGCGGCCGCCGTCGCCACGTTCAGCGACTCACTGCCGGGGCGCATCGGCACCGCGACGGTCGCGGCCAGATCGGCGCGGATCTCCGGGCGCAGGCCGACGCCCTCGTTGCCGAGAACCAGCGCCACCCGATCCGGGCGGCGGTAACGCGCGATCGGCAGCCCGCCGGCAGACGCACCGACGACCGTAAAGCCCGACCGCTGTGCGCGGTCGCGTAGCTCGACCCACGGCTCGTACACCACCGGCACGTGGAACAGCGCACCCGCCGAAGCGCGCACCGCCTTGGGGTTCCACGCGTCGACCGTGCCGGGCAGGCCGGCGATCCAGCTGATGCCGAACGCGCGGGCGATGCGGGCCAGCGTGCCCAGGTTGCCCGGGTCCTGGACCGCATCCAGCACGAGCGCGGTGGCCCGAGCGTCGGGCCATGGCAGGTCCAGTCGCGGGATCTCTGCCACCACCACGGCGCCCTGCGGCGTCTGCGTCGCCGACAGTCGGCCCAGCTCGGCCTCGCTCACCTCCCGCACCGGCGTACGCGCTGCCAATGCAGCCCGCAGCCCGCGACCGCGCTCAGTGTCTCCCAGAGATGACGAAACCAGCGCCAGCCGGAGGACGATCGGCGTCGCCAGCAGCTCCTCGGCCACGCGGCTGCCCTCGGCCAGGAACAGGCCCTGCGACTCGCGCACCTTGCGGCGCCGAAGGCCGTGGACCAGCCGCGCTTCCGGCCCGCTCAGCACGCCGCCTGCGCGTGGAACACCTCTTGCTCCCCGCGACTCGTAATCGCCATCGATTGGAGGCAGCGAATGCACCCGTCAATGAATCGGATCCGGCGCGCCGGCGCGGCGCTCGTGCTGACAGCCGGCGTCGGCGTTGGCGCCGCGGCGTGCTCGATGTCGACGCAGCAGGAGGTCGAGCTCGGCCAGCAGTACGCGGCTGAGATCAACCGCCAGCTTCCCATCGTCGACGACGCCACGACCAACCAATACATCAACGCGCTCGGCTCGGAGATCGCTCGCTACGGGCAGCGCAATCTCCGGTACACCGTCTTCATCGTCAACACGGACGCCGTCAACGCGTTCGCGGTGCCCGGCGGTTACGTCTATCTCAACCGCGGCCTGATCGACGAAACCGACAACCTGGCGGAGCTCGCCGGCGTGCTCGCGCACGAGATCGCGCACGTCGAGCTGCGCCACGGCGCGGAGCAGATGGAACGCGCCCAGCGCGCCAACCTCGGGCTCAACCTCGCCTATATCCTGATCGGCCGGAACCCATCGCAGCTCGAGCAGGCCGCAATCCAGGTCGGCGGATCGGCCTGGTTCGCCAGCCACAGCCGCGAAGCCGAGAACGAAGCCGATAATGTCGCCGTCGACCTGCTCGTGGCCAGCCGCATCGATCCGAACGGCATGGTCACCTTCTTCATGGAGCTCCTGCAGGAGCGGCAACGGCAGCCGAACCGGTTCGAGCAGTGGTTCTCGACGCACCCGCTCGAGGAGCAGCGTATTGCGGCCGTGCGCGCGCGGATTCAGCAGTACTCGGCTGCCCAGCGCGCCAACCTGACCACCAACACCCGGGCGTACGAGTCGTTCAAGAACCGGCTCAGCCGCTATCCCGCGCCGCCGCCGGAGTTCAGGGTGTCGCCGTGAGGCAGTGGAAGTGGGAGTGTAAGGGATGAGAGCAAGTGTAAGTGTGAGGGGGTTGGTGTAAGGGTTAACTGTAAGTGTAAGTGTAAGTGTAAGTGTAAGTGGATGTGTAGGTGCGGGGCGGCTCGGGGACCAGGCGGGCGGCGCGCAGCGTAGCCGTTTCATTCACACTTACTCTTACTCTTGTGCCTTACACGCACACTTGCTCTCATCCCTTACACCTCGACCACCACTTGGCATCCCGTTCCCGGCGTGGAGGATCCATCATGAATTCCGGTGCAATATGCCTCGGAACGGTGTGTCTACTCCTGGCCGCCGGATGCGGTGAACCCACAGTCCCGCCTGTCCGCGTTTCTGAGATCAGACTTCTTCCTTCTCAGCAGAGATTGCCGATCGGAGTGGAGCAGGAATTTATAGCGCTCATCACACTCCGTGACGGCACAACCACTACTGACGAGTCAGTGCCGGTCGAATGGTCGACGTCCGACGCGGAAGTTGCCAGGCTCCTGGGACCGGGCAGGATCCTGACCACCGGACCTGGCTCGGTGACGATTACCGCCAGTCGCGGCAGTGCCAGTACGGCTGCCACCTTGGATGTGGTCATGGGCACGGTCTCCATGGACACCACTTTCGATTTCACGGGGAACCGTGACCAGCCGGCCGACACGGTGACGATTCGAAGCGGCTCCATCGAGATCCGCGGCTACTTCGAGCTGCCCTCGTGCAATCCACAGCTCCGTGCCGATGCCATCGTGCAGGACTCCGAGCTGCGGGTCACGGTCTATTCCGTTTTTGGCGGCACGTTACCCTGCCCGGCTACCTCGCACGCGGTTCAGTACACGGTCTCGCTGCTCGGACTTCCTGCCGCGACCTACCAGCTTTCCCTTGTGCACCTGGGCGACGCCGTGAGGACGGATGGCCAGGTCTGGGAAAAGCAGGTGGTTTATGGCGGTTCGTGAGGCAGCAGTGAAAGTCGACGTGTAGGGGATGAGAGCAAGTGCAAGGGGTTAGGGTAAGTGTGAGTGCGGGACGGAAAGCTGCCGCTCACACTTACACTTGCACTCAACCTGACACGCACACTTGCTCTCATCCCTTACACTTCGACTGTAACTTGCCATTACCACCACTCGCCCTCACGATCGCCGGCAGCGACAGCGGCGGCGGCGCCGGCATCCAGGCCGACCTGAAGACCTTCCACGCCCTCGGCGTCTACGGCACCTCCGCGATCACCGCGATCACAGCCCAGAACACACTGGGCGTGCGCGCAGTCCATGCGGTTCCGCTCGAGATCGTGCGCGCGCAGATCGCGGCCGTGGCCGAGGATCTGCCACCGCGCGCCTGCAAGACCGGCATGCTCGCCACGGCCGAGCTCGTGGTCGCCGTCGCGGACGCGATCCGCGACCACCGTCTGCCGAACTTCGTGCTCGACCCGGTCATGGTGGCCACGAGCGGTGACCGGCTTCTCGACCGCGACGCCGAGCGCACAGTGCTTCGCGAGCTGGTACCGCTCTGTACGCTGGTGACACCCAACCTGGACGAAGCGGCGATCCTGACGGGACAGCGCCCGTCACGGCCGCGCGAGCTGCGGTCGGTCGCTGAAGCGCTGCTCGAGGCTGGCGCGGGCGCGGTGCTCGTCAAGGGCGGACACCTGCCGGGTGACGAGGTCGTCGATCTGTACTTCGATGGCCAGGAGGAACGCGTCTGGCGACGGCCGCGCCTGGCCACGAGCAGCACGCACGGCACGGGCTGCACGCTGTCGGCCGCCGTGGCCGCGGGCCTGGCGCACGGCCGACCGCTGCTCGCCGCCGTCGGCGACGCGCTCGACTTCGTTCAGCGTGCGCTCGAGAGCGCGCCCGGGCTGGGTGCCGGACACGGTCCTCTCAATCACTTCATCGCGCCCGTCGAGTCGGCCCCGCCGCTGCCCTCTGGCCCGTAACCTGCCCTGATCGGCGACGAACTCCAGCCAGGAGCGACGCCGATGCGGATCCGCGGAAGACAGCCGAAGACCACGGGCGCAGAGGAGCGCGAGCCGGGCGGCGACCGCTCCGAGCCGGCGCCCCGGCGCGCCGACGAGCAGGAGGCGCCGGAGCCGGAGCGGCCGACCGTGCCGCAGGAGCCCGAGGCCAGACCGGGACCGCGGCAGAAGGCATCGCAGGCCGGGGGCGAACGCGAGGGCTGAGACGAGAGTCCGCCGATCGCCGCCGGCCGCCGTGACTACGCGGAGCGCCTCTGCCGTTCAGCGCCGGAGTAGCCAACCCATCAGCAGGTAGCCGGCGGTCAGGCCGAGCACCATGAGTGCTCCGTAGAGCGTAGGCGGCGCCGGAATCGGCAAGCGCAATACGCGGATCAGAGCGCCCACCGCGAGCGCGACCAGGATGCCGACCCAGGGCGGCACGGCCACCGCGTTCTGCTCAGGCATGAGTCCCCGTCGTGGTTCGTGGAGGCTGGCGGGGCGACGTCGCCCGCAGCTCCGGTTCGCGCAGCAGCCCGCGCACCAGGCTGGCGAACGCGCTGCGCGCCCGCTCGCCGGCCGCGAGCACGTCCTCGTGCCGCAGTCGTTCGGCCGTCAACCCCGCGGCCGGATTCGTGATCAGCGATATGCCCAGCACGCGCACGCCCAGCGCGCGGGCAGTGAGGACCTCCGGCACCGTGCTCATCCCCACCGCGTGCCCGCCCAGGCGCGCGAGCATGCGGATCTCGGCCGGTGTCTCGTAGCTCGGACCCAGCACGGCACCGTACACACCGCAGCGAAGTGGCAGACCCAACCGCAGTGCGACGCGCTCGGCCACGCGTCGAAGCCGTGGATCGTAGGCGTCGCTCAGGTCGGGGAAGCGCGCATCGCCCTCGACCACAGCGCCGATCAGCGGATTGCGCCACATCAGATTGATGTGGTCGTCGATCAGCATCAGATCACCGGCGCTGAAGCGCCGATCGATCCCGCCAGCCGCGTTCGTGACGAGCAGCGTGTGGCCGCCGAGTCCAGCCATCAGCCGCACCGGCAGCGCCACGAGCGCGGCGTCATGCCCTTCATAGAGGTGCAGCCGCCCCTGCAGCGCAATGCAGTCGGTTCCGGCGAGGCGACCGGCGATCAGCGCGCCAGCGTGGCCAGCGACCGTCGGGGCGACGAGTCCCGGTACAGCGTCCATGGGGACGCGCACCGCGTCCTCGATCTCCTCGCACAGCGCGCCCAGGCCGGAGCCGAGCACCAGCATGACGCGCGGGCGTACGCCCATCCGCGCGCGCAACATGGCACTGGCCTGTTCGACCATCAGACCAGCATCCCCGCGACCGTGGCCGTGAGGAAGGAGGCGATGGAGCCGCCGATCATCGCGCGCAGACCGATGCGCGCCAGATCGCTGCGGCGGTTCGGCGCAATGCCGCCGATGCCGCCGATCTGAATCGCGATCGAGCTGAAGTTCGCGAAGCCGGTCAGCGCATAGGTCGCAATGATGACGGAGCGGGGTGACAGATCGACTCCGGTCGTGAGCTGCGTCGACAGTTGCAGGAACGCGACGAACTCGTTGACCACCGTCTTCACGCCGATCAGCGAGCCCACCTCGACGGCATCGCGCCACGGCACGCCCATCACCCATGCCAGCGGCGCGAGCAGCCAGCCGAGGATCACTTCCAGAGTCAGTCGCTGCCCCTGCGCGAGTGCGCCGACCTCCTGTAGCATCGCGGTCAAGCCGACGCCGCCCGCCACCAGACCGATCAGTGCATTGATCAGCGCGATCAGCGCGATGAACGCGAGCAGCATGGCGGCGACGTTGAGCGCCAGCGTCAGGCCCTCACCCGCGCCGCGGGCAGCGGCGTCGATCACATTGGCGTCGGTCGATTCGACCTCGACCTTGAGGCTATCGCCCGTGACCGGCTCCGCATCCTCCGGGTACATCAGCTTCGAGATGACGAGCGTCGCCGGCGCCGAGATCACGCTGGCGGCCAGCAGATGGCCGGCAATGTCCGGGAAGACGCCGACCAGCATCCCCACGTACGCGGCCATCACACCGCCCGCGACGGTCGCGAAGCCGCCGGTCATCACCACGTGCAGCTCCGACATGGTCATGGTGCCGACGAACGGCTTGATCAGCAGCGGCGCTTCGGTCTGCCCCAGGAAGATGTTGCCCGCCGCCGACAGCGTCTCCGCACCCGATGTCCGCATCGTGCGCATCATCACCCAGGCGATTCCGCGCACCACTGCCTGCATGACGCCCAGATAGTACAGCACCGTCATCAGCGACGAGAAGAAGATGATCGTCGGCAGAACGTTGAACGCGAAGTACGCGCCGGTCTGCGCCGCCAGCTCCACATCCTGTGCGATCGGCAGGTTGGTCGCGCCCTCGCCCACACCGACCGGAACGTTGTTCCAGACCAGGTTGCCGAACAGGAAGCGCGCGCCCTCGACGGTGAAGCCGAGCAGCGCCACGATGACGTCATTCGCGCCGGCGAAGATCGCCTGCCCCACCGTGGTCCGCAGAATGAACAGGGCGAAGATGAACTGCAGCGCGAGACCCCAGAGCAGCACACGCCACGCGACGTTCCGCCGGTTCACGCTCAGCAGCCAGGCGAGCACGAGCAGCACGGCCATGCCCAGCAGCGACACGAGCCGCTGCCACCACGCAGTCGACACGTCCTGCCTCGCCTGGCGGACGGCCGCGGCCGCCGTCGGCGAGTCCTGCGTCGCGCCGGGCACCGCCCGTTCGACCCCAGGATCGCGGGGCGACGTCGCC
>JBOHRE010000117.1:0-8958 GCA_050732635.1 Longimicrobiales bacterium
GCTGGGGCGCGGGCTGCACCGGCGGCGGCGTGCCAGCCGGCAGCGGCGTGCCGGGCGTAGCCGGCGGCGGGCGCAGCGTATCCATGCCGAGCCGCACGGAGGTGTCCGGCCGCAGCGTGTCGGGCGCGGCGAGTCGGGGCGCCGGGCGCGGCGCGACCGGCGGCAGGAATTCGGCGAACAGCGGAATCCGGGCCTGCCGCCGCGCCTCGAATCGGCCATCGCCATTGGCGTCCCAGACCTCCAGCTCGATGACGCTGTCCGCATCCAGATCGAAGAGGTACTTGCGAGCGACGCCGTCGTAGCCGAGCGCGATAACACGTCCGCCGCCCGGCGCGCGCCAGACCGTGGATGCGAGGCGCTGCGGATCCTCCGGCGGCCCACACTCGGCCCAGGTGACGCCGACGAGTCGCAGCCCGGCGATGCGGGGCAGGATCGAATCGGGATCGCCGAGCCGAACCGGGCCGTATGCGAGCTGCGCGCTTGGCTCGGCGGGGCCCGGCGGCAGCCGCAGGCTCAGCCAGCCGCTGCCGCGCTGGTCGAGATCGCCGCCGGAAAAGGCGTAGAACACCGGCAGCTCGGTCGCATCCGCGCTGCTCAGTGGCGGCGTCGGCTTGAACGTCGGCATCGAGTCGCCGCCGGCCAGGCAGCGCACGGCTCGATCCGCACGCTCGACCCAGAGCGTATCGACGCCAGGCACGCGCACCGCCGTCGTGTCGGGCGGAATCGCCGGGAAATCCGCGTCGATGATGTACCGCATGAGCGGTGCGTCTTCGACGCGCGTCGCCCGAATAGGGGCTCCTGCCTCTGCCGGCCGCAGCCGGATCCTGGCGGGCACCAGGATCTCGAGTCGCGCTGGGCGCATGGCGTTCAGCCCGCTGTTGCGCACCCCGACCAGCACGGGCAGACGGCCCGCGCGCACCTCGGCCTCCAGTGGTGTGAGCACCAGCTCGAGCGGGGCCACGTTCGCATTCAGCGAACGGACCAACGCAACGCCTGCGGCGATCAGGCCGATGAGGATCATCGGGATGATCCCGCGGCGGCGAAGGAAGCCGATCCGTTGCAGGACGTGTAACATGGGATCTCCACAGCGTTGCAGGCGACGTGCCGGGCGGCCGGGCGGGCTCATCCGTCGCGTCCGGCAGCGCGCCGGCCGCGGGTTCAGGTCGTGTACTTCAGCCCGCTGCCGGTATTGAAGAGCACGACCTCATCATCGGGCGCGAGCAAGGCACGCTCGAGCAGGATCGGTACAGCGGCTGCAGTGGCGGCGCCTTCAGGCGAGACGAAGATGCCGGTCGCGGCCCCGATGATACGCGTCCATTCACGCATCGCGGCATCCTCGACCGCCACCGCGCCGCCGGCCGACGCCCGCAACGCGCGCAGAATCAGGAAATCGCCAATCGCGCGGGGCACGCGCAGACCCGCGGCATACGTGCTGGCCTCGGCCCACGGCTGCGCCTGCTCGGCGCCAGTCTCCCAGGCGCGAACGATCGGCGCGCAGCCTGCGGCCTGGACCGAGATCATCCGCGGCCGCTCGTCGCCCAGCCAGCCGAGGCGCTGCATCTCATCGAACGCCTTCCACATGCCGACCAGGCCGGTGCCGCCGCCGGTCGGATAGATGATGACAGCGGGCAGTCGGCCGCCGAGCTGCTCGAACAGCTCGTACGCCATCGTCTTCTTGCCCTCCACCCGGTACGGCTCCTGCAAGGTGGAGAGATCGAACCAGCCCTCGCGCCGGGCGCCGGCTGCAACCCGGGCGGCGGCGTCGGTGATCAGCCCATCGACGAGCTCGAGCCGGGCGCCGAGCGCGCGGATCTCGTCCAGGATCGGACGCGGCGTGTCGCGCGGCACCACGACATGGGCTTCGAGGCCGGCCGCTGCGGCGTAAGCGGCCGTGGCGGCACCGGCATTGCCGGCCGAGGGGATGGCGACGGCGCGGGCTCCGAGCTCCCACGCGCGCGCGACCGCCAGGCACAGGCCACGGGCCTTGAAGCTGCCGGTTGGATTCTGGCCCTCGTCCTTGAGCCAGACGCGCTGGAGGCCGAGTCGCCGGGCGAGGCGCGGCACGCGCAGCAGCGGCGTCATGCCCTCGCCCAGCGTGAGGCGCCGCGCCGGGTCGCGTACGGGCAGCACCTCGGCGTAGCGCCACAGCGTCGGCGCTCGGCCGCGCAGGCGCTCGGGCCGGAAGCTCGGCCGCAGCGCGTCGAGGTCGTAGCGCGCATAGAGCGGCGCGTCACAGCAGGGCGACAGCCGTCGCAGCGTCTCGCTGTCATGCAGCGCGCCGCAGCGCGTGCACTCGAGACCGACTGCGCCGCCGGCAGCCACGGCCATGGGAACCGCCACGACTACTTCATGTCGGGCATGTGTTTGCCCGGCCTGCCGTAATAGTCCCCGCCGATCGGCCGCGCCTGCCGACAGGCCTTCTGCAGCGCGGCCTCATCCATCTGTGCGAGCGCGCCCCGCCGCACGGCCAGGCGGCGCGGCGGGCGCAGGCCGTTGGTCGCGCGGAACTCGAGGATCTCCGACTCGGCCGAGGTCGCCTGCCCGGGATCGATCTCGCCATGAACCGTGCGGACCTCCCAGTCACAGCCTTCGGCCGACAAGGTGCGCCATGGGGTATGCTCTGCTGCCATACGTGTGAACCTTACTCATTATGGTCCGGGGAAATGGGCGCGGCGGTGGCCGTGCCGCAAGAGTCGGCTCGGGAACGCGGAACCGAGCCGATCGGCCGTGCGGCCCATCGGCATGGCGCCGGCCGACGTGCAGCCGAGGGGGCAAGTTCCGCGCCCTTTGCCCGGCCGCCATGGAGGGGCTCGCGCGCAAAGCAACCGGGCGCCCAGCCGCGGCATCCGAATACGTGTAACCATGGACGACCTCGAGCTGATCGATCGCGCCAAACGCGGCGACGCGCTAGCGATCCGCGCACTGTACCAGCAGTACGCGCCGCGCGTGTACGCCATCGTGCGCAGGATCGCCGCGGACGACGCGCTGGCCGAGGACTGGGCGCAGGAGGCCTGGATCCGGGCGCTGCGTGCGTTGCCGGAGTTCCGGCGCGAGTCGCGTTTCTCGACGTGGCTGCACCGCATCGCGGTGAACAGCGCGCTGCACGGTCGACGTACGCGCGAGCGGCGCACGAAACGAGAGAGCGCGGCCGGAGTCCCGTCAGCCCAGCGCTCGCACGCGCCGACGACGCTGCTGCGCCTGAGGCTGGAGGCGGCATTGTGCGAGCTTCCCGACGGCATGCGTGAGGTGTTGATGCTCCACGATGTCGAGGGCTACACGCACGAAGAGATCGGTGCCCTGCTGGGCATCGCGACGGGGACGTCGAAGAGTCAGCTGTTCAAGGCGCGCGCCCGGATGCGGACGCTGCTCGAACCCGCAGACGCGCTCCAGGAAGAAGAGGAAGTATGTCGCATCTGACAGTGGAGGCGCTCGCCCGCCTGGTGGACGAGCGAGCCGCGGCCAGTGAGGCCGAACACCTGGCGACCTGCCCGCGCTGCGCCGCGGAGCTCGAGGCGCTGCGCGACCAGAGCACGGCGCTGCGGGCACTGCCGGCGCTCGAACCGCCCGCCACGGCGTGGCCTGCGCTCGAAGCGCGACTGGCACGGGAAGGACTGATCCGCACCAGCGCACCGCGGCGTGCCGCAGGGCTACTGCGGCTGGCTGCCGCCCTGGCACTGCTGCTCACCGGCGGCGTGCTGGGCGCCGTATTCCAGGCCCGACAGACGGCCGAGCCGGGGCTCGCCGCGGACGGCGCCGCTCGGCAGCCGGTCGAGGACGAGGTCCTGGTCGAGCGGCTGCGCGCGACCGAACAGGCGTACCTCGCGGCGCTCGCGAGCTACAACGAGGCGCTGGGCGTGCCGCCGGCGAGCGATCCGATCGCTCGGCTCGCGGCCCTGGAGGGCATCGTCCTGACCACGAGCGCAGCTCTGGACCAGGCGCCGGCGGATCCGGTGATCAACGGCTATCACCTGACGGCGCTCGCGCAGCGAGACGCGACGCTGCGCGGGCTGGTCGTCGCCGGCGCGCGGCCCGCGTTCTGAGCGCGGCCGCAACATGCCATACCAGCAAAACGAATGTGATCAGGAGACGGAGTCCCATGAATAGATTGAGTGCGATCCTGGTGAGCGTGTCCGCGGCAGCCGTGCTGTGGTCGATCGCGCCTGCGGCGACCGCCGCGCAGGTTGTCTATGAGGCCCGATCGCGGCAGCCGAACGTGTGGCTCGGTCTGTCCTATGAGCGGGCTGCCGAGAACGGTCGCGAATCGATTCGCATCACGGAGGTGTCGGACGGCTCGCCCGCGGAGCGCGCCGGCATCCGGTCGGGCGACGTGCTGCTCGAGATCAACGAATTGCGAGCGTCCGAGGCGTTGCTGGGGTCGATCGTGCACAGCGCGGAACCGGGCGACACGCTGCAGCTGCGCGTCCGGCGCGAAGGCCGCGAGCGCGTGGTATCGGTGATCGCGGCGGAGCCGCCGGCATGGTTCCTCGAGCGCCGCGCCGGGGCCTGGGTCGGTGGGAACTGGCCGCCAGGTGGCGTGCGCAGCTTCCCCGAGTCGCGGGAGCTGACGCTGCGCATGCGCGTGCTGGCCGACTCGCTGCGCGTCGCAATGGACACATTGCGCGTGCCCCGCGTCGAGATGATCGTGACCGATTCGGGTCGCCTGGCGCGCGTCTGGCGCGCGGGTCGCGCCGACACGCTGTGGTCGTTCCGCGCGGATTCAACAACGCTGTTCCGGCTCGACCGGCCGGGCCCATGGCCGCTGGATCCCGCCGTCTTTCATTTCGATAGCGCAGGTCCTGCGCAGCTGGGGGGTCCTGCGCAGCTGCTGCGCTTCCACGCGGAGCTCGGCCGCCGTGCGGTCGCGGGCGCCGAATACGCTCCGCTGAACCCGGAGCTCGGCGAATATTTCGGCGCCAGCGCGGGTCTGCTCGTGCTGCGCGTCGGCGAAGGCACGCCGGCCGCGCGCGCCGGGCTCGAGCCGGGTGACGTGATCGTGCGCGCCGGCGAGCTCGCCGTGCGCGACGTCGCGGATCTGCGCGAGCTTCTGGTGCGCAGCCGGGGCGAGGTGATCGACCTGCAGATTCTGCGGAAGCAGCAACGGCGACAGCTTCGGCTCAGGCTGGACTGAACGCGCCACTCTTCCGCCGTCGAGCCGGCGCATCTACCTTGTGCGCCGGCTGTCATCTCATCTGCCGTTCCGCCACAACGCTCAGCGACTATGTCAACGCCTGGCCCGCGGCCGGGACAGCTCCCTCGTGCGCCGGGCAGCGGCGTGCCACGGCCGCCGCGCGATCCGCGCGACATCATCACGCCCGATGCGTTCACGGTCGCGCCCGATCTGCTCGGCCTGCCACTGGCCGGGGGGGGCCGGCGGCTGGCGGCGATGCTGCTCGACCTGCTGCTGATCCTGCTCCTGACGCAGGCCGGCGGGCTGCTGCTCGCGGTTGCCGGCGCATTCGTCCTGTGGAAGGCGACCGCGAAGCGACGATCCCCTTCCCTGCTCGGCCGCAGCATGCGCCTGATGATGCGCGGCACGGCGGCGTTCATGCTCTTCGTCACGCTACTGATCGTCTGGTTCACCTGGCCGCCGTGGGGCGCTGACGACGGCGCTGAGGCCGGTAACAGCGTCGATGGCCGCCGCCTCGCCGGGCCGCCCGGCGTCATGAGCGCGGTCGCGCTGCTCGATGACCTCCACCGCCTGCGGCAGAGCCGCACCGAGGCGGATGCTCTGCCGCATGCCGCCAGGCTCGCCGAGCGAATGCGCAATCAGGGCGTCGACCTCGACGACATCGACGTCGCGCTCCGCGAGCTCGAGCAGGACGAGGACGTGCCGCCGCTGCCGCCGCATGCGATTGCGGCGCTGCGCCGCGCGCTCGCGCCGCCCACCGTCGCAGCTCCGCCGGATTCGCTGGCGAGCGACGCCGACTCGCTGACGTCCGCACTTGCCGCGGCCATTGCCGCGCGGGACAGCACGACGGCCGATTCGCTGCGCTCGCAGCTCACGCTGACGCTCGCCGCGGACACTCTCACGCGACTGCAGTCGCGTCTCGACGATCTCGGCACCGCACGGCACGATCTGGCAGTGCGCAGTGAGCTGCTCGCCGATTCACTGCGCGCGGCCCGCGAAGGAGTCGGCCTCGTGACCGCGATCCGCTCGCTCGGTGATGATCTCGGCCTCAGTCTCGGCTGGAGCGGGCTCTACTTCACGGCGTTCCTCGCGCTGTGGCGCGGTCACACGCCCGGCAAGCGCGTGCTCGGCACCCGCGTGCTGCGCCTCGACGGGCGTCCGATCGGCTGGTGGATCGCGTTCGAGCGCTTCGGCGGTTACGGCGCCGGGCTGGCCACCGGGCTGCTCGGTTTCTTCCAGATCCTGTGGGATCCGAATCGGCAAGCGATCCACGACAAGATTACCGGCACGGTGGTCGTGCTCGAGCGCCAGCAGAGCCCGGATTCGGCTCAGGCGACGTCGCCCAACAGCCGCGCGGCCGCGCGTGCGCCGCTCCGCACCGCACCCTCCACGGAGGACGACACCAGGTAGTCCCCGGCCAGAGCGACCGTGCGCGGCAGCCAATCCGGGTCGTACTCCCGCAGACGCCGCAGCGAGCCGGCCGGGAACAGCACAGCGCCGTCGGCGAAGCTGTACACCCGCGCGCGCACGACGCGTCGTCGCAACCGGGGGTAAACCACCTCGAGGGCAGGCAACACTTCGTCCAGAACGCGCTCCGGCGGCTGGGTGGCGAGCCGCTGTGCGGCGGCCGGCGCAGCGAACGCGACCAGCGCACCGGCGCCGGGCTGCACCAATCCGCCAGGCTTGTTCTCCTGCACGCACACCGCGGCGATGACCTCCCCGGGCGGCACGGTCCGTGGCACCGAGAGGCCGAAGTAGTTCACGCCCAGCGGCGCATCGAGAACCACGGCGACCGAGACGACGGGGGCCGTCGCGGCCGCGGCCGCGGCGAGCCAACCGGCCAGTTCCGGCGCGGGACTCAGCAACCGGTCGAGCCGGGGCGCCGGCACGGCGATCACGGCCGCCTCGTAGCGCACGCTGCCGTCGCCCGTGTCGATGGCCACCCCGCCGGCCTCGGGCGTCACGCGCTCCACCGACGTGGAGGCACGCAGCTCCGCGCCGCGCGAACGCAGCGCCTGCATCAGGCCATCGACCAGCGCGCTCATACCGCCGCGGACCGCGAACAGCTCGATCGACAGGCCGGCGCTCGCCAGCGCGTGGTAGTAGCCAGCGCTGGTCTGCTCCGGCGTCATGGCGGCAGATGCGGCGAGCAGCGGGTAGGCCAGCAGCTCGACGAACTCGCTGCCGACCTCGCGCCGCCCCCATTCCGCGATGCTCTCCGTATCGAGCGTCGCGCCGACTCCTGCGGCCGGCTCGGCGGCATCCAGTCGCGTCGCGTGCCGCGTCAGGAACGGCACGTACTTGGCCAGCAGGCGCAGCTTGAGCGATGCCGGCATGGCGCCGGAGACCGCGAGGCTCGCAACCGATCCGTAGGTCAGCGTATGCGCGCGGCCGTTGCGCCAGAACGCGTCCCGGCCGGGGGCCCGCGCCAGGCGATCCGCGAGTCCCGCCTCGCGCAGCAGCCGCAGGGTCTGGCGATAGTACGATGCGAGCAGCTGCGCCGTCGCATCGAGGCGCACGTCGGCCACCGTGTCCGTGCGCAAGCGGCCGCCAGCCCGCGCCTCCGCCTCGTACAGCGTGACCCGGCAGCCCGCCGCTGCCAGCCGCCACGCCGCTGACAATCCGGCCGCACCGGCGCCGATCACGCAGACCTGCTTCATCGCAAGGAACCGGGAGGCCGCAGCAAGCTCGACATTTGGACCGACTCCGACTATGTTGCGGTAGCCGCCTCGACCTGGTCGAGACTCCGGTTCGTCATGGCTTGCACGTCTCCGCTGGCTGTAAGCGCGTCGCTGACGACGCGGCATTCGCAATAGATGGTCCGGCAGGTCCGCGTTCCACAGCCCACAGCACCCACGGATGATGACGTCCACCCACGCGCTGCTGGCGCTCACGATCGCCATGCCCTCAACAGCTGGCGTAACCTGCGACATCGCTGGCACGTCCACAACGCCGGGCGACGAGGTGCGCGCGCGCCACGCGTGCGAGACCGCGCGCGCTCGCTTCGCGCAGTTGTTCGGTCACCCCGTGCCGCGCGTGCGCATCGTGCTCTGGCAATCGAACGGCTACCGTGCCGGGCTCGATGACCGCAACCATGCAGTCGTATTCTGGCCGAACAGCGCGTCGATCGCGGTGCCGGACGACAGCGCCGCCGCCGAGAAGCACCTAAACGAGCAGTGGCAGAACATCCTGCCGCACGAGATCGCGCACGTGCTGCTCGCCGCGCGCTTTTTCGCCGAGCAGGCCGCTGGCGATGGCTCCGAGTACGGCACGCCGCTGCCCGACTGGCTCGATGAAGGCGTCGCGATCTGGGCCGAATCGCTGGGGAACCGGCGGACGCGGCTGGATGATGCGCGCGCGCTGCCCGAGCGGCGCCGCGACCTGCGCGCCATCCTCGGCGACAGCCACCCGGCGACCGGCAATAGCGACATCCTTGCCATCCGCGACGGCGCCCCGCCGCCCGACGACGAAGCGCTCTGGGCGTTCTACCCGCAGTCCATCGCCGTCCTCGATTTCGTTTACGATGCCGGCGGCAGCGATGCGACGCGCGAGCTGGTGGAGCGTCTGCTGAGCGATCCCGAGTGCGACCCGGTTTCCGGGCTTCCCGGCCTGCCCGCCGATTTCAGCGACGTCGTCGCTGCCTGGGACCGCTGGATCGACCGCACGAGAACGCAGGCCGCCGGCGACGGCTGAGCGGGCCGTTCGAGGACTGCTTTCCTCGGGCCACACATGCCGATATCCTGGGCCGGAGGCGCGCTCTCGAGCAGCCAGGATAGGAGTGAGCGGAGTGGTGGAACGGCGGACGAGCCGGGCGGTGCGCAGGACGGCGA
>JBOHRE010000118.1:0-8773 GCA_050732635.1 Longimicrobiales bacterium
ACCACCGCCCGAGCTGCCGCCGGCCGCTGCCGACACCGTACGCATCGATATCCGCAACCTCGCCTACACGCGCGCGACCATCACCGTCACGGCTGGCACGGTCGTCGAGTGGATCAATCGCGACCCGGTCGCGCACACCGTGACTGCCGACAACGGCGCCTTCGATTCCGGCAACCTGGACCCGGGCGCGCGCTGGAGCCGCCGCTTCGATCGTGCGGGCGTGTTCGCGTACCACTGCACGCCGCACCCGTTCATGCGCGCCGTGGTGGTGGTCCGGTGACGACGCGCGCGCGGGCTGGCCTCGCGACGGGGGCCCTCACGGTGACGCTGCTGACGCTGTCCTGCTTCTCGGAGCGGCAGGAGACGACCGGGCCGCTGGAGGGCGAGTGCCGCATCGCGCTGGGCGGCGACGTGATTGGCGCGACCGCGGCCGTCGTCGCGATCCGCGACTTCACCTTCTTTCCCGACACGCTGCGCGTGACGCGCGGCACGCGCGTGGTCTGGCTGAACTGCGAGCCGCCGGAGATCGACGCGCACACCAGCACGTCCGACACCGGCATCTGGAGCTCGCCGTTTCTGAGCACGGGCCAGACCTTTGCACGGACGTTCGAGCAGAGCGGCAGCTTCGACTACTTCTGCGTGCCACACCCGTTCATGCGCGGTGTGGTGATCGTCGAATAGACACGGGCTTGGGGACCCGGCTGGAATGGAGGTCGAGCAGATGATTCGAGCAATGGCAGCACTGACGACCGCGGCGGCGCTGGTGATCGGAGCCGCGGCGTGCGACGACGACGAGACCGGTCCGGCACAGGAAACCTTCAACGCCACCCTCACCGGCAGCGCCGAAGTGCCGCCGGTGACGACCAACGCGACCGGAAGCGCCACCTTCACCGTCAACGGCAGCGTGGTGGACTATACGGTGAGCGTCAGCAACATCACCGGCGTCACGGCCGCGCACATCCACGGCCCCGCGACCGTCGACCAGTCGGTCGGCGTGCTGATCGGCCTGACCGCCCCCACCACCGGGAGCGTGAGCGGCACGCTCACCGCCGGCGCCACCGCCTCGGTGGACTCGGTGCTCACGCTGATGCGGGCCGGGCTCACCTACGTGAACGTGCACACCACGGCGAACCCGGCGGGCGAGATCCGCGGCCAGATCCGGCGGCAGTAGGCGGGTGGTTCGCACCTCGACACGACCCGCCGCGGCCGGCACGGCCGCGGCGGGTCTGCTTCTTGCACTCGGCGGGCGCCGGAGTCACGAAATTCTCCATATCCCAGGCGGAGGAAGCCATGAGGTCGAGGTTGCTTTCACTGTTGCTGGTGCCGCTGGTCGGTGCGACGCTCGGCGCGTGCACCGCGGAGCAGACCGAAGAGGGTGAGCTGCCCGACGTCGAGGTCGAGGGCGGCAACCTGCCCGAGTACGATGTCGATGCGGCGGATGTCGAGGTCGGCACGGACACGCAGACGATCACCGTGCCCGATATCGACGTCAGCCCGCCGGACACGGGGGCGATCTAGCCCCGCCCAGCCACACCGCGGTTGATGGTTGGTGGTTGGTGGTTGGTCGTGCGCCGCGGATGAGACACACCCCGCGAGGCACAACGAACCACCAACTACCAACTACGAACGTTCGCCTCTGCAGAAGCGCCGCCCAAACCGGCGCCGCCGACCGTAGTGCTGGCCAGCCGCCGCGCCGGCTTGCCACGGCAGCTGCTGGGGCATTAAGCTGAGCCGCCATCCAAGCCTGCTAAGCGTCGAGCTCGCGCTCGGTGCCCTCCCCGCGACCGCCGAGGTGACGATGCCTAGGATACGGTTGACCGCCGCGCTCGTTGCAGTCCTGTCGTTCAGCGCCTGCGACAATCCCATGCCGACACCACCCGATCGACATGCGGTCTCGCCTACCTCGCCACGCCTGGCGCTGGACGGTGCTGCGAACCCGCTCGCGCCGCTGAACGCCGCACTGGCAGCCGGCGGCGAGGCGGTTCGCGTTGCGGTCGCGGAATACTATACCGACGGCTCGTCGGGACGGCTCGGCCAGACGATCTTCGCGAACGATCGTGGCAACAAGCAGCTTCCGCATCACTTCGTGAGCGGCGATCCGCGGCGCGGCGGCGCCAGCGGCATCAGCTACGTGGTGGACGCATTCGATGGCGGGACGGCCGGCGGCCTGACAGCGGCCGAAACGACGGGTGCCATAACTGCCGCCATGAGCACCTGGGACGAGCAGGGCTGCTCGGAGCCGGCCCTGACCTCCCTCGGTGCGGCTCCCATCGATCTCGGGTTCGTTCAGGCGCTGCTCGGCTTCGGCGGCGTATTCGGCTGGGTGGCAGACCTGACACATGCCGGCTGGCTGCCCGGCGCCTTCTTCGATGTACTGGCGCCGAATGGCTCGACATTCATTCTCGGCGTGACGTTCACGCTGGTCTGGGTAGATGGGGCGGGTAACCCGACCGACATCGACCGCGATGGCAGAGCCGATGTCGCCTTCCGTGAGATCTACTACAACGACGCGTTTCCCTGGGCCGTCCAAGGTGGCCATATCGATGTCGAGACCGTCGCACTGCACGAAGCCGGACATGGGCTCAGCCAGGGCCACTTCGGCCGCATCTTCCGCACCGACGCGAACGGTGCTATCCACTTCGCACCGCGCGCGGTCATGAACGCCGCGTACTCGGGCGTGCAGCACGCTCCGACCGGTACGGACAGCGGCGGCCACTGCAGCATCTGGTCGAGCTGGCCGAGCTGAGAAGCGACGGGGCGGCCCCGCCCGCCCCACCGCCTGACCGGTTGGTGGTTCGGAGTTGGTGGTTCGTGGCCTGGCGCTACGGCACCAGCCCCGGCTCGTACGTCATCACGAACTCCAGGAACAGCGAGACTGCGATCATGTCGTCGGCCGTGTAGCGGATCGTGTGTGCGTCCAGCCGCTCGACGATCGGCAGATAGGCGAGGACCTCCGCGGGCCTGTAGTTCTTGAAGGTCAGGTCCAACCGAATCGGGGCGTTCAGCCGGAAGGGTTGGAAGTCGCCGAGCCGACGCAGCGCCGCCTCGGCCCGCTCGCGGATGAGTCGCGCGCCGGCCGCGGGCGTGAGCGTGGCGGCGGAGTGGAAGCTGAGCGCGCGCTTGACCACGGCGGCCTCGACGTCGCCCACGAGATCCTGCAGCTCCTCGACCGCGGCGTCGTCGCCGGAGATCAGGACGACCGGCACGCCGAAGTGGCCCGCGATCGCCGCGCTGATGGTCGACTCGGCGGCCGGCCGCCCGTTCAGCGACACGCCCGCCAGCCTCGCGCTGGAGATCGTGTGCGCGCGCACGCCGCGCGGATTCGTGGTCGCCGAGTGGTAGCCGATCAGGATCGCGGCATCGAAGGTCGAGTCGATGCCTTCCATCATCATCAGCGGCCGCGGCCAGGAGCGCACCACCAGCGCATCCTCCGGCAGCCGCTCCAGCAGCAGGTTCTGCCCGTTGCCGTGCGCGTCGGCGATCACGAGCTCGGTCGCGCCCGCCGCCCGCGCGCCCTCGATGGCGGCCAGCACTTCGGCCGTCATGAACTCGCGGAACCGGCCGTACTCGAAGCCGGCCGGGCCGAGCTGCTCGTCCGTGACCGCGCCGGTCACGCCTTCCATGTCGGCGGAGATGAAGACCTTGAGGCCCTGCTGCTGCGCCGCCACCAGGCCGGGGCCGCCCAGCGAGAGCAGGGCGGCCAGGGCCGCGCCGTATCGCTTCATCGTGATCACTCCTCGTGCTAGGTTCCGGTCGGCGACGGCCGCCGACGCTGGCTGCAGCTTGCTCGCCCGGCTCGCCACTCACAACATAACGCGGATTTCGCGGACGCCGCTGAGGACTCGTAAATGGCCGCTGGGCGAGGTACCCACCTTCGGTTCACTCTGTGTACTCCGCGCTCTCGGCGGTAAATAGAGCTACGCCGAACGCCGCGAGCGAGGCCACACATGAAGTCGCTGCCCACCCACTTCGCCTTCTTCCTCTACGACCGGGAGACGCGCGCGAACATCGGCGCGCTGCTGAAGTACCTGGTGCTGCTGGTGGTCGTGATCGCGCTGTATTCGGCGCTGTTCCACGTCATCATGCACCGGGTCGAGGGGCAGCAGCACTCGTGGCTGACCGGCATCTACTGGACGCTCACGGTCATGAGCACGCTCGGCTTCGGCGACATCACCTTCACCAGCGACATCGGCCGCGCCTTCAGCACACTGGTCCTGCTGTCCGGCATCTTCATGCTGCTCGTGCTGCTGCCGTTCCTCTTCATCCGCCTGTTCTACGGTCCCTGGCTGGAGGCACGGGTGCGCAACAGCGCGCCCCGCGGGCTGGCAAAGGAGGTCGCTGGCCACGTCATCATCTGCACCTATGACGACATCACGCCCGGCTTGATCGGGCGGCTGCGCACGCACGGTATTCCGTACATCGTGATCGAGTCCGATCCGGCGCGCGCGGCGCGTATGCACGCCGAGGGCATCGCGGTCGTGACCGGCGAGGTGGATGACATCGAGACCTATCGGCGGTTGAACGTCGAGCGGGCGAGGCTGGTCTTCGCGAACCTCAACGACGCGGCGAACACGAACATCACGCTGACCGTGCGCGAGCTGTCGGCCGAGGTGCCGATCGCGGCGCTCGCGTTCGAGCACGACTCGATCGATATCCTCGAGCTGAGCGGCGCGACCGAGGTGCTGCAGCTCAAGCAGCGGCTGGGCGAGCAGCTCGCGAACCGCGTCAACGCCGGCCATGCGCAGGCCCACGTGCTGGGCCGCTACGAGAACGTGGTCGTCGCCGAGTTCCCGGTGCACAACACGCCACTGGTCGGCCGCACGATCCGCGACAGCCGCGTGCGCCAGGCGGCCGGCGTCAGCATCATCGGCGTCTGGGAGCGCGGCCGGCTACTGCCGGCGCAGCCGGATGCCGTGCTCACGTCGATGAGCGTGCCGGTCGTCGTCGGCACCGAGGAGCAGATCGAGCAGCTCAACGAGTTCCTCGTCATCTACGAGGCCAACTTCAACCCCGTGATCGTGATCGGCGGCGGCCGCGTCGGTCGCGCCGCCGCGCAGTCGCTCGAGGCTGCCGGCGTCACGGTCCACATGATCGAGCGCAACCCGGAGATGCGGCAGCGCATCGGCGAGATCCCCCACCGCCTCTTCCTGGGCGACGCGGCCGACCGCGAGCTGCTGCGCAAGGCCGGCCTCGATGAGGCGCCCTCGGTCGTGATCACGACCCACGACGATGCCACCAACATCTACCTGGCCGCGTACTGCCAGCGGCTGCATCCCGAGGCGCGCATCATCAGCCGCATTACTCACGAGCGGAACGTTGCCGCCGTGCTCCGCGCCGGCGCAGACCTGGTCCTGAGCTACGCCTCGCTCGGCGCCGAATCCATTATCGCCTTGCTGCGCGGCCGCGAGCTGCTCGTGCTCGGCGAAGGTTTCGACGCGTTCCGGCTGCCGGTGCCGCGCTCGCTCGCCGGCCGCACCATCGCCGACTCGCAGATCCGCGCACGCACCGGCGCGACCATCGTCGCGATCCGCGCTGACGGCCGGTTGATCCCGAACCCCACGCCGGACGTGCGCATTCCGGGCGACGCGGAGCTGCTGCTGCTCGCGCCCAGCGAGCAGCGCGACCGCTTCCTGGCGCAGTTCGGGTAAGGCGAGATCGCCGGGCTGCGGCTTGCTCCGCCGGTGGGGCCGCCCTCAGGTTCAACCGCGGAGAACACGGAGTACGCGGAGGGACCTCCCAGGGAGCTGGGGCGTACGCGTCGATGTGATGCCTTGTGAGGATAAATGCTTCAATGGCCATCGATCTCAGCTGGATCCACGTGGACAAGCGGCCGACGACGTTGCGCTTCGACGGCCGCGTGCTGTTCCTGGTGGACGATGCGGAGCTGATCCGCAGCCAGCTCGCCGGCGCGGACCTCGAGCTGACACCCGAGCTGCGCGGCAAGCTGCGCGACCAGATCTCGACGGATGAGATCACGCCCGCCTACATCTGCTACTACTTCGACGAGACGCTCGGCGATTTCCCCTACCTGGGCCTGCGCGCGGGCGGCGAGTTCCCCGTCACGCGGGGCAGCGTGCGCCAGGGGGGCTTCGTCTGCTCGGTCAGCGGCAAGCGCCGCGGCAAGGGCAGCTCGCGCGAGCAATCGCCCTATGCCGAGCTCATGGCCGGGATCCGCGTCGTCATCGCCGAGAACATCGAGCGCATCTACAACGAGAACTGCCAGAACCTGGGCGTGCTCACGTCCACCGACTTCTCGCTGATCGATCGCATCCGCGACGGTCAGGAGATCGGGCTCGCCGAGTTCACGCGCGACGTCGATCCCATCACGCGCGAGATCATCGAGTATGGCGGGCTCTTCGAGTTCAACGTCGCGCGGATGCAGGGCCGCGTGGCGCTGCCGCGCCCCGCGTCCCTGGGCGGGGGCGGGGGCGGGCGCGGGCGCGGGGGAACGGCAGAGGACGCGGAGCCCATCGACCCGGAGGAATCGCGGCGGCTGCGCGGCGCCTCGCCCAACGACAGCAACGGCCCGACCTGGACGCCGGCCGATGCCGCCGAGGAGGCGACCACCACCTCGCAGCCCAACAACACCCCGAGGGCTGCCCCCAGCCCCAGCCCCAGCCCCAGCCCGGGCGCGGCAAAGCCGCGCCCCATGACGATCGCCGAGAAGATCTTCGCGAGGCATTGGGTCGTCGACGCCGCGAGTGGCGCGCTCGGCGTGGCCGCCGTGCAGCCGGGCGACAGCGGCTTCGTGCACACCGACTGGCGTTTCTCGCACGAGTACGTGACGCCGATGGCGGCGATCTTCTTCGAGCAGAAGCTGGGTCCGGCCGCGCGGGTCAACGATCCGTCGACGATCATCATGTTCCGCGACCACCTGACCTACCTGCACGAGGTGATGCCGCAGGAGCGCGTGCAGCTCGGGCTGCTCG
Organism: Longimicrobiales bacterium; assembly: GCA_050732635.1. GTDB lineage: Bacteria > Gemmatimonadota > Gemmatimonadetes > Longimicrobiales > RSA9 > JBOHRE01. The sequence continues at coordinate 6,930 of JBOHRE010000118.1, forward strand.
ACGTCGCGCGGCAGCTCAAGGACAAGCAGGAGGAGTTCGCGAAGAAGCAGGGCGTGATCTATTTCGGTGAGCGTCTCGGCGTGCGCGTCGGTTCCGAGGCGATCTGCCACTCGAAGATGCTCGAGAGCTACGCCGAGCCCGGCCAGCTCATTGTCGGCACGGACTCGCACACGCCGCATTCAGGCGCGATCGGCTGCATCGCGTTCGGCGTCGGCACCACGGCCATCTTCAATTCCTGGATCACCAAGGACGTGCGCGTCTCGGTGCCACCGACGTTCCAGGTCGTCGTGCGCGGCCGCAAGCCGGCGAACGTCACGGCCAAGGACTTCATGCTCGAGATCCTGCGCCACCCCTATATCCGTGATGGTCACGCGATCGGTCAGATCATCGAGTATGCGGGCGAGGCGGTCGAGGCGTTGAGCGTCGACGAACGGGCGACCATGACGAACATGGCCGCCGAGGTCGGTGCGTTCACCGGCGTCGTTGCGCCCGACGCGAAGGCCGTCGAGTACCTGGTCGCCGAGCGAGGCATGGAGCCCTCGCGCGCGGGGGCGTTGTGCGCCGGCCTGGCTTCTGATCCGGGCGCCGAGTACGTGACCGTGATCGAAATCGATGCTTCGAGTATCCGGCCCATGGTCGCGCTGCCCGGCGATCCCGGTAATGGGCTCTATATCGATGAGCTGGACGCCGCGCCCGTACGCATCGAGGTCGCGTACGCCGGCTCGTGTACGGCCGGCAAGAAGGAAGACATGGACATGTATGCAGCGGTGCTGAGCGAGGCCCGTGCGCAGAGCCTCGGCGTGCACCCCGCGGTCAAGCTCTTCATCCAGTGCGGCTCGCAGGAGGTCAAGCAGTACTGCCGCGACCGGGGCTACCTCGATCTCTTCGAGCAGGTCGGCGCCGAGTTCATCGAGCCCGGCTGCGGCGCCTGCATCGCGGCCGGCCCTGGCACCAGCCGGCGCACCGAGGAGGTCACCATCAGCTCGCAGAACCGCAACTTCCCCGGCCGCTCCGGACCGGGCCAGCTCTACCTCGCCTCGCCCTACACTGTCGCCGCCAGCGCGATCGCCGGCTACATCTGCGAGTGGCAGCCGGGCGCGCCGATACGGCCGCTCGAGCCCGCCGAGCCGGTCGGCGCCTAAGTTTCAGCGGCGATCCAGCTCCGGCAGCAGGCGCTGGCGTACCCAGGCGTAATCGGGTTCGATCTCGAGGGCTTTCTGGTAGGCGGCGCGGGCGCCGGCGACGTCATCGCGCCGCGCGCGCACGCGGCCCAGCCAGGCCCACGCCTCGGCATGGCCCCACGCCGGCAGCGGCGCGGGCGGTGCGTCGCGCTCGAACAGCTCGAGGGCCCGGCGCAGCTCCGCCTCGGCACGGTCGAGCCCGCCGCCGAACCAGCCGGGCGCATGATACGCGTTGATCGCGGCCTGCAGCGCCACGCGAGGGTTCTCGGGGCCGAGCCTCTGCGCCGCCGCCTGCGCACGGTTCATCCGCCGGGCGAGGAATGGTCCCTTCCACGGTGACCTCGCGATCGCCCGGCCGAACAGTGTCTCGAGCAGCGCATACGTCTCCGGCAGCGGCATGATCTCGGCCGACCGGATCAGCACCTCCTGCGCCCGCTCGAGCAGCGAATCTTCGCGCGCCATGGTGTCCTCACGGTACAGCGCGTAGCCGAGGTAGTGCAGCAGCAGCGGATCGGCGGAGCCCGCCGCAGCCTCGCGTTCGAGAGCGCCGTGCACAGCGTGCAGCGCGGCGACGTCGCCCGTGAGGTGCGCGCGCTCGATCGCTACGCGCGCGGAGTCCGCTGTGATCGCCTGCGCGGCGGCCAGGCCCGGCGCCACCAGCAC
>JBOHRE010000119.1:0-8657 GCA_050732635.1 Longimicrobiales bacterium
GATTCCGCCCGACCCGCCCGCGACGACCGCCAGCCGCTGGCCCAGCGGCACGGCCGCGCGCGGCGTCGCCGCCGCCTCGGTCGCAGCCCGATTCACCGCCCCACGTTGTGCATGATGCAGAGCCGGAGAAACTCCTCGCGTGTCTTCAGGTCATCGAGGAACACGCCGCGCATGGCGCTCGTGATCGTCCTCGAGTTCTGCTTCTCCACGCCCCGCATCATCATGCACAGGTGCAGCGCTTCGACGATCACGCCCACGCCCTGCGGCTGGAGCACGTCCCAGATGGCCTGCGCAATCTGCTCGGTCATGCGCTCCTGCACCTGCAGTCGGCGGGCAAAGACGTCGACCACGCGCGGCACTTTCGACAGCCCGAGGATCTTGCCGTCGGGGATGTAGGCCACGTGCACCTTGCCGAAGAAGGGCAGCAGGTGGTGCTCGCAGAGCGAGTACATCTCGATGTCGCGCACGATGACCATGTTGTGATGGTCCTCGTCGAAGATCGCATCGCCGATCACCTGGCCGACGGAGAGCTGGTAACCGCGCGTCAGCCATTTCAGGCTCTTCTCGACCCGTTCGGGCGTTCTCTGCAGACCCTGCCGCTCGACGTCCTCGCCCAGACGCAGCAGCACTTCGCGCATGAGATCGCCGAAGGCGACGTCGCGCAGCCCGCCGCCCGCGCCGCTGCCATCGGCCGACGGCGGCAGCGCGTGCTGGGCCTCGTCTTTCGCTGTCGCCATGCTCAATCCCCCGTATACTCGACGTAGTTGCGCGGCGTCTCCCAGAGCACGAGCCGCCTCAGCTGCACCCGCGGTGGCAATGCCGGCTCGAGGCGCTGCCAGATCCCGACCACCAGGTTCTCGGTTGTCGGGTTTACACCCTGCATCCAGGGCACCTCGATATTGATGTTGCGGTGATCCAGATCCGCCACCACGCGCGCCTCGACCAGCTCCTTCAGCCGCTTCAGGTCGAGCACGAATCCCGTCTCCGTATCGATCTCGCCCTCGACCGTCACATCCAGGTCGTAGTTGTGCCCGTGCCCTGCCGGGTTCGCGCACAGCCCGAAAACCTCCCGGTTCCGCTCCTCGCTCCAGTCGTTTCGCTGAAGCAGATGCGCTGCGCTGAAGTGCAATCGACGTGTGACCTTTACGCGCGCCATGTTCCTCACAGCGGGTGACTCCTGCGCCGGGACGTTATCCGCGTACAGCCCCGGAAGCCAGTCGCGCCGCAGCGCTCGCTCACGGCTGGGCTACGCCGCTGCCGGCGCTGCATCGCCACTGCAAACAAAAGGGCCGGCCCGCATCACGCGAACCGGCCCGGTGACCAGCCAAGGGGTGTTTTTGAAGCCCCGTTGTCAACGGTTTGGTGACCTCCCCGATCCATCCGCCTTCCCGCAGCGGGCCTGGCGTCCGGGACGGAAGTAGGTCCCAGCTTCAGTCGTGTCGGCTCAAAAATGTACCCCTTGGCCGCCACCACGGTCCAAAATTATGCCTGGCAGGCACTTATGTCAATGCGACAGCGACCGCTAGCGGCCTGCGAGCGGCGGCCTCGATACCAGACAAGCAGAACGGCCGCCGGTAAACCGACGGCCGTCCACTTCGAACCGCAGCGCTCTCCCCGAGTTCCCGTTCACTGCGGCCGAACCCTCGCCCGTTGGTAAAGCAGGCCCGGTGCCACCCCCGGCCTATTCCTGTAAGTATTTGCTGTAGCGCGAGATATGAAATCCGGCCCGGGTTCGGCGGTCGCTGAATCCTGCAACTTTTTGCGCGCTTCCCGCCCTTTTTTTCCGGCGCCGGCCCGCCCGCCAGCGGCTCGAGGCGCGAGCGCGCAAGCCGCCGATTCAGCTGCGCGTTGGCGCGACGTCGCTGCGCAGCGATCGCAGCCGCTCGAGGTTGCGCCGGTCCGCGATCAACGCGTCGTCGTCCTTGGGCGTCTCGATCAGCTTCGGGACGGCGACGAACCGTGGGTCGGTGAGGATCCGGCGGAACGGTGCGTCGCCGAGCTGACCGAAGCCGATATGGGCATGGCGATCCCGGCGACTGCCCAGCGGTGCGAGGGAGTCGTTGAGGTGGAACAGCCGCACGCGATCGGTACCCAGGGTACGCTCGCAGTCGGCGAACACGGCATCGTAGGCATGCACGATATCGTAACCAGCGGCGAACAGGTGGCAGGTGTCGAGGCAAACGCCGGTCCGATTGCTACGCGCGTGGCCGATGCGGTCGAGCATTCGTGCCAGCTCAGCGAAGCTGGCGCCCAGTGCGGCTCCGGCACCGGCCGTGATCTCGAGCAGCACGGCGGTGCGCGCCGGCACCGCGTCGAGTGCCTCGGCGATCGCGTCGGCGTTGGCTCGAAGCGCCCGCTCACGGTCTCCGTCGGTCGCATTGCCAGGGTGCGTTACGAGAAACTCGATGTCGAGCGCCGCACAGCGCTCGAGTTCGCGCTGGAACGCGGCGCGGGAACGGGCGAAGAGCGTGGCATCCGGCGACCCGAGATTGATCAGATACGAGTCGTGGGCGGCGGTCGTGCGGATTCCGTGCTGGTCGATCGCGGCGTGCCAGGCGTCGATCGTTGCCGCGTCCAGCTCGCGCTCCGCCCAGCGATTCGGCTGCTTCGTGAACAGTTGCAGAACTACGCTGCCGAGCTGGGCCGCGCGACCCGGTGCCTGGTGCACGCCACCGGCGGCGGAGACATGCGCCCCGAGATCGTTCATCCCCGGATCATCTCTTTCCGGCGCTTGGCGTGAGCAGTCGGGGTTTCCGCAGAGGCCTCGTCCCGCTTGCGGCGCTGCCGGCTGCGACCTCATCGTGATCGTCGGCTCGCTGGCTGGCGAGCAGCGCATGGCGCCCGGCGCGAGTCGCACCGACCCCAGCGCAAACGCAAACGCAAACGCAAACGTAAACGTAAACCTCGACCTCGACGTCAACGCTCAATGCATCCCTGGCACGACCTTCCGCCCGGACCGCAGCCGCCGACCGTACTCAACTGCATTGTCGAGATCCCCGGTGGCAGCCGCAACAAATACGAGCTCGAAAAGGACAGCGGCCTGTTCCGCTTCGACAGACTGTTGTACAGCTCGGTGCACTATCCGGGTGATTACGGCTTCGTGCCGCAGACGCTCGCTGATGATGGTGATCCACTCGATGTCCTGGTGCTGGTAACCGAGCCGACATTCACGGGGTGCTTGATCCGCGTGCGGCCGATCGGCGTCTTCGAGATGACCGACCAGGAGGAGCTCGACGAGAAGCTCTTGGCCGTGCCGCTCCGGGACCCGCTCTTCTCGGAGTATGCCGGACTCGGCGACGTCGCGCCGCACCTGCTCCGCGAAGTCGAGCACTTCTTCGCCGTATACAAGGAGCTCGAGGGCGCGCGCACGGTTTCGCTCGGCTGGAATGATCGCGAGCGCGCCGACGCGATCATCCAGGCCGCGCTGTCGCGCTACACGGCAGCACGATCGCAGCGACAGCATGAGGAGGGCAAAAGAAACGCGGCGGGCTGAGTACGCCCGCCGCGCATGATGCATCTCGAAGGAACGCCCTCGTCTCAGAGCGCGCCGGTGTCGGTCAACATCGTGTCCATGCCCATGGTGTCCATCATCATGGTATCCATCGGCGCCGGCGCAGGCATGGGCTCGACATCGATCGACTCCTCGACGTCCGGAATGTCGTCTTCCGCCGTATCGGCACAGGCGGCGAGGCCGACGAACGACGCCATTACGATTGCCGCAACAAACGAGCGCTTCATAGTGCTCCTCCGATGAGGGTTCGCTTGGGTCCTCGCATCGCAGTACGGATGCGAAGCGGCCGGCGTCAACGGCGCCCCCGCTGAACCGGACGTGCGCGCTGCGAGACTTCCGCACCGGGGCCCGATGATGCAAGTAGGGGGCCGGAGTGTCAAGGAAAAGCCTGATGCTCGCGGAGGCCGCGGCAGCGACTGCGGCACGCGCGCGGGCACGTCTGCCGCCGCATGTCAGCCGGCGCCGGCGCGGGGGGTCGACCGACACGCTGCAGCAGCGCCCTGGAATCGTGCTTTCGCAGAGGGTATGCAATTTGCTCGACCGGCAAGTGTCCAAGTCGTGGGAACAGAGGCATGGAATCACTCATACTGGCGAGTGCATTGGCGGTCGCGATCGGGCTGCCAGTCGCGGCCACCGCGGTGCTGCGGTTTCGAAATCTGAGCAGCGCGCCTCTGTGTCCACATTGCTTCGGCGACACGCTTTGGATTCGCGGTTCAGTTGCTGCTCTCCGCTGGATGATGCGGCGCTCGAGAATGCAATCGCGGTGGTGTCCGACGTGTGGCTGGAGCGGTTTGTCGCGGGTACGGCGCCCTATCGCGGCTCCGAGCTCGGCTGGCATTACGACCGTCGAGCTGCGGCGGCTGGACGTGGATGGTCGCCGCTTCGCGGTCGTGCTCCACTGTCACCTCGAGGCCGAGCACTGGCACGGCCGCCTGCTGTTCACGACCGCGGACCGCGTATGGTCGGAGACGAGTGACGAGTTCCATGGCGGCTCGGTTGCGGATGTGCTGATTCAGGCGCTATCGCTACCGGAGCCGGCGCTGACTCGGCGGGTACGTCGCGTCATCTCCGGCTGAGCCGGGCTCCGCGGTACGTGATCGCGGCCGGCTCAGCGCTTCCTCGCCAACCTGCACTCGGTCGACGTCGATGAGCCCGCGAATCTACGGTCCTGGACCCGGTGAGCCGGCGCTCCTGCGCGCGCTGCCGGATCTCAAGGGCATTCCCGTCGACGACGTGACCGGTCGGCCGACCGGCGAGCTGTGTGGCGTCTTGGTGGAGGCCGGCAGTGGGCTGGTCCGCTATCTCGATCTCGGGCTCAACGGCGCGGCGCGCCACGTGCTGGTGCCGGTCGGCCACGTCCGCTTCGAGGATCACGCGGACGGCCTGCGGGTGCGGCTGCGCGCCGCAGGCCGGGAGGACCTGTACGAGGTCCCGCCGTTCAGAGCGGAGTCGGCGCTGGACGCGAAGTACGAGAGCGAGCTCATGATCGCATTCAGCCGCCTGTTTTATGGCGAGCATTACTACGCTCACCCAGCCTATGATCACACGCGGATGTTCGCGGGGGCGCACCCCGTCGTCGGTGAGGCGCCACTCGAGGAACCGGTCGGCCTGTATCCACTCTCGCGACTGAGGCGCTGGCGAGTGGCCAAGGGCGAGCCGGACGTGCGCGGCTGGCTGATCCGGGGAGCGGATGGCGTCGAGGCCGGCACGGTCACGGACCTGATCGTCGAGCCGGCCGCACAGCAGGTTCGCTACCTCCTCGTGCAGCGCTCCGGCGATGGGGCGACCACCGTGCTGCCGATCGGCTACGCCGAGCTGGATCGCGCCGCGCAGGAGGTGCGCTCGGGGCCGCTGCGCGCTGATGACATTGCCGCGTTGGCCGCGGTCGACGGACGGGCCGAGACACTCGACCGCGAGACCGAACGGATCCTGCTCGAGCAGGTCGAGGCGCGACTGAGCGGCGACCGCCGCTACCAGCGGCCTGACTTCCTGGCGCCGCCCATCCACTAGATCAGACAGGTAGGCCCGGCGGCGTTCCCCAGGCGTCGAATAGCTCCGCCGCATGGACACCGAAGCGGCGGCCCGCCTCGGTGAGCCGGTCGCGGTGGCCGTTCGCCACCGAGGCCGCGCGCGGCCGCGACGCATGCCGTGCCCGGAAAGGCGAGGAAGCGCGGCCTTGGTCCCGGTCTCCGATACACTTACACTTCCACTTCCACTTACCATTTACACTTGCTCTCGTCCCTTACACCTCCACCTTTACTGTCCCCCCGCATGGAACTGATCCTCTCGGCCACGTGCGAGGATGCGCGCGTAAGGCCCGACGGCAAGCTCGATCTGATGGGCGTCTTCAGTCAGCTTCAGGCGCGCGACTTTCCCGCGCTGCAGGAGCGGATGACGGTGGCGTTCCTGATCGAGTGGGACGCCGGCGAGCATGGGCGTCATGACTTGCGCGCCGATCTGATCGGCACCGATGGCCGCGAGGTGCTGACCATCGAAGGTCATACCGAGGTCGGGCGAGGGCCTGCAGCCGGCGCGCATCCGCAGACCCGGCTGATCATGCCGCTGAAGAACGTGGTCTTTCCCAGAGCCGGCACGTACCGATTCGAGTTGAACGTGGGCAGCACGCGTCGGCGCGGCTGTTCCGTCCATGTCGAGCACGCGCCGGACGCGTCCGCAAGCTGAGTCCGTGGCAGGGACCCCACTCCCTGGACGCGGGTAGCAGGCGCGACGTCGACAACGCCGGACGCACGACAATCAGGAGGACCGGGTGGCCCAGAATACAGAGCCGAGCTGCGAGGACATCGTTCGCGTCCTCGGTGCGCTCTCGGACGAGAACCGGTTCCGGATCGTGGAGCTGCTGGCCACGACCGATTCGGAGCTCGCCTGCGGCGCGATCGGCAGCCGGCTCGGACTGTCGCCGTCCCTGGTCTCACACCACCTGGCCATTCTCGAAACGGCCGGTCTCATCCAGCGACGCAAGAACGGGTTGTGGACGCTGAACCGGATCCGCAGAAAGGAATTGTCGCGGCACGTCGGCGCATTGGCCATGCTCGCAGGGCTGCCGGCGGCCTCGCCACCGCTGGCCTGATCTCAGCCGCCGCCGGACAAGACACCGCCGGGGATGCCTGGCTCCGTCATCGCGCGCGCATCCAGGACCCGCTCCAACTCCGCGTCATCGAGTAGGCCGCGCTCACGAGCGACGGCGCGCGCCGTCAGACCACGCTGAAACGCCTCCTTTGCGATGGCCGCTGCCGCATCGTAGCCGATGTGCGGCGCGAGCGCGGTCGCCAGCGAGAGGTTGCCTTCGAGCAGCTCCGCGCAGCGTGCCTCGTTCGCCGTGATCCCGTCGACGCACTTCATGGCCAGCACGCGGGCCGCTGACGCGAGCAACGCGATCGACTCCAGAAGCGCGTGCGCCATCACCGGCATCATTACGTTGAGCTCGAAGAAGCTGCCCAGGCCACCGATCGTGATCGTCGTATGGTTCCCCATGACCTGCGCGGCGACCATGGTCACGGCCTCCGGAATGACCGGATTGACCTTGCCCGGCATGATGCTCGAGCCCGGCTGTATGGCGGGTAGTGTGATCTCCGCGAGCCCGGCACGCGGTCCGCTCGCCAGCCAGCGAAGATCGTTGGCGATCTTGGTGAACGACACCGCCACCGTATTGAGAGCGCCCTGCGCGTACACGATCGTGTCTCGCGTGGATTGCCGCTCGAAGTGATTGGCCGCTTCGGTGAATGGGAAGCCGGTCTCGCGGCTGAGGCGCGCGACCACTCGGCGCGCGAAATCCGGGTGCGTGTTGATCCCGGTACCGACCGCCGTGCCGCCCAGCGGCAGCTCCGCCATATCCAGCTGCGCCTGGCGCACTCGCTGCATGCCCAGGCGGACCTGCGCGGCGAATCCGCCGAACTCCTGGCCGAGCCGCACCGGTGTCGCGTCCATCAGATGCGTGCGCCCGGACTTCACGATGCCGTCGAATTCACGCGCCTTGCGCTCCAGCGACTCCGCCAGCCGATCGAGCTCCGGCAACAGCGCGTGCTGGATCTCCAGCACAGCCGCCAGCTGCATGGCTGTGGGAATCACGTCGTTGGACGATTGGCCGGCGTTGACGTGGTCGTTCGGGTGCACGTTGTCGTCTGCACCGAGGAGCGCCGCGGCACGGCGCGCGATCACCTCGTTCGCATTCATGTTGGTCGAGGTGCCGCTGCCGGTCTGAAAGATGTCGACCACGAAATGCGAGTCGTGGTCACCATCGATCACCTCACCCGCCGCCCGCTGGATCGCGTCCGCCAGCTTCGCGTCCAGCAGATGGAGCTCCGTGTTGGTGGCCGCCGCCGCTCGCTTGATACGGCCCAACGCAGCAATGAAGGGCCGTGAGAAGCGCAGCTCGCTGATCGGAAAGTTCTCCACCGCCCGCTGCGTCTGTGCGCCCCACAGCGCCTCCGACGGCACCCGCATCTCACCCAGCGAATCCTTCTCGGTGCGCATCATTCCTTGCGGTTGAAGTCGAGCTCCACGTCACTCGTCACTTGGAAGGCGGCCGCGACGGCCGCACCTCGATGCGACTCGGCAGCGTCCGCGCCGGCATGTCGATGAGGTCGAGCACCAGCTGCCCGATATCCTCCGGCTGAATCTTCCAGTCGGCCTCACCTTGGCTGAACCCGGTGCTCACGCTGCCCGGCATGACATAGCTGACGCGGACCCCGAGATGCCGCACTTCCTGCATGAACGCCTCGCTGAAGCCGATCAGGCCGAACTTGCTGGCATTGTATGCGGCACCGCCGGGAAACGCGTTCTTGCCCGCGAGGCTGCCGATGTTGATGACCCAGCTGTCGCCCACGGCGGCGAGGTGGGGCAGCGCGAAGTGAGAGCAGTAGAAGACACCGTCGAGGTTGGTCGCGATCACCGCCCGCCAGTCATCGACGGCAAGATCGGCGACGCTGCCGAATACGCCGATGCCGGCGTTGTTTACGAGGATGTCGAGCCGGCCGAACTCGGTAACGGTCCGCTGGACGAGCGCAGCGCAGGCATCGGCATCGCGCACATCGCAGGGTAGCGCGCGCACCGAGCCGCCCGTCGTGCCGCGCTCGAGCCGGTCCGCGGCGTGCTGCGCGGCGGCCGCATCGCGGCCGCAGATCATGAG
>JBOHRE010000120.1:0-8652 GCA_050732635.1 Longimicrobiales bacterium
TGCCCGGTCTGCGGCGGGGCGAGGAGCGCGGCCAGGCGCGCGCGCTGCTCGGCGTCGACGTCGCACACCCGCTGCCGTTGGAGGCGTTCGGCCGCGTGCGCGCACGCCTCGGCGCGCTGCAAGCGGAGTGGGGCGTCGGCTCCACCTACTGGCTGGGCGGCGCCGAGGCGGCGGTCATCTGGCGAACGCCGCTGGGTCTGCTCGAGCTGAGCTATGGGCGTGCCGCGGATGGTCGCGATCGCTTCGCCATCCGCTTCGGCACGGGGTCCTGAGGCGGCAGGCTACGGCAGCGGCGCGCGCGCGAGGAAGTCGATGACCCGGGCGACGTCGCTGGCCGTCGTCCGGAAGCCGATCGGACACACCCGCAACGCGAAGCGTCCGCGCACACGAGTGGATGAGATCAGGCCCAATCCACTGTTCGCGAGCGTCGCCAGCAGCTGCCTGTTGATTCGTTCGAGCACCGCCTCATCGTCGATGCCGGGCGGCCGCCGGCGGAAGCACAGCACGCCGAGCGCAGGCGCCGTCAGGCTCTCGAGCTCCGCGGTGTCGGCGACACGTTGCGCCGCATACTCGGCGAGCTCCAGCGTGCGCCGGATCTCCGCCGCGAAGGCGTCGACGCCGAAGGTCTTCAGGGAAAGCCAGATCTTGATCGCGCGCGCGCTGCGCGTCAGCTGCAAGCCCCGATCCGCGAAATTCACCTCGGCTCCGCTCACGGCCGTGTCCTGCAGGTAATCGGGCAGGACGCGGAATGCCTGGCGCAGCCGGTCGCCATCCCGGACGAGCACGCAGCCGGCCTCGAAGGGCTGGTACAGCCATTTGTGCGGATCGAGCACGACCGAGTCCGCGCGCTCGATCCCGGCCAGTGCCACGCGCCCGGCAGCGCACAGGACCGTGAAGCCGGCGTACGCGGCGTCCACGTGCAGCCACATGCCCTCGGCGGCGCACAGCTCGGCAAGGGCCGGCAGCGGGTCGACGGCGCCGGTGCTGGTCGAGCCGGCGTTGGCGCAGACCATGAGCGGGCGTCGCCCCGCCGTCCGATCGCTACGTATCGCCGCGCTCAGCTCGGCGAGCGGTAGACGAAACTCTTCATCGACAGCCAGAACGCGTACCTGGTCGGCGGGAAAGCCGGCGATGCGCAGGGCGCGCAGCAGCGAGGAGTGCGCTTCCGCGCCGAGATAGACCACACCGTCTGCGACGCTGGCGCCGACCAGACTTTCGCGCGCGCAGACGATCGCGTCGAGGTTTGCCGCCGAACCGCCACTGGTGAGCAGCCCGGCGGCGCTGGCCGGGTAACCGATCCACTGACGAAACCAGTCGAGCACGGTCAGCTCGAGCTGACTCGGGCCCGCCGACGATTGCCAGGTCCCGGCGAAGATGTTGTAGCCGACGGCCAGCCAATCGCCGAGGACGCCGGGCCAGGTCGCCGCGCCGGGCACGTACGCGAGGAAGCGAGGATGGTCGACGCTCGAAGCGAGCGGCAGCACCGCGTCGCACAGCTCGTCGATCAGCGCGAAGGGGTCGGCGGGCGCAGCCGGCGGCGGCTCGTGCAGCGCAGGCGCCAGCTGGGCGCGCGGCGCATGCCGCCATGCAGGCGCGTCAGCCAGCGAGGCGACTCTGGCGAGCACGCGCTCCAGCACGCGCTCGCCCAGGCGGCGCATGGTCTGCGCATCGAGCTCGAGACGGCCACCGTCCGCTTTGTTCACGCCACTGAGGTGAGCGCCGGCTGAGAGGTCCACGGGAACGGGGTAGTTGGATGGGCCGAGGGTCGCACGTCAATGGCGTGACCAGCGGCCGTTCGATTGACGCTGGCACGGCTGGGCGCGTACCCTCTTCGCACCCGCAGCAGCGCGACAGGCGCGATTCGGCTGCGGCAGGACCGCGGAATGAGGCGAATGACGGACGGAGACGGCAACGGCGGCGCGATCCGCCTGAGAGTGTCGGACGCGGTAGCCGTACCGCTGCGCGGAATGCTGCTGCGCCTGCGTGTGCTCGAAGGGCGCCCGCGCATCAAGCAATTCGGCCGCGGCTCGCGGCTGCGACTCCAGGCGCCGCATGGCCCGGAGCGTACGGTCGAGATCATCGACCTGGGCGTCACCGGCGGCCGCCAGACGCAGCAGCGCCTCGAGACGGTTGGCGAAGTCGATCTCATGATCTCGACCGACGACGCGCTGCGCGACGGAGATCCGGTCGAAATCGGCTGGACCGCCACGCCAGCCTGATCGCCACGTGACAGACGATCTGGTATTCCTGACCGGCGCGACCGGTTTCATCGGCAGCCGCCTCGCGCGCCAGCTGACCGAGCGCGGCCACCGCTTGCGCTGCTTCGCCCGGCCGAGCAGCGATACCGGCCCGTTGCACGAGCTGGGCGCGGATGTGGTCACCGGTGAGCTGACGGATGGCGGCGTGCTCGCGCGCGCGATGCATGGCGCCAGGCTGGCATTCCATCTCGCGGCCATCTACGACGTCGGCGTCGTCGACGCATCCGCGATGCACAGGACGAATGTCGAGGGCACGCGCGCGTTCCTCAACGCTGCCGGGCGGGCGCGCGTAGCGCGGGCCGTCTACGTCTCGACCACGGTCGCGCTGGGCCCGGCCGAGGACGGCATGGCCGATCCGCGGGAGGCCGGCCGTGGGCCGTTCCGCTCGGCGTACGAGGCGACCAAGGCGGAGGCGCACTCGCTGGCGCGCGCCGCGCAGCAGCGCGGCCTGCCGCTCGTGATCGTATGTCCAGCGTACGTGTATGGTCCGGGCGACGAAGGGCCCGGCGGGCGCTTCATCCGCGATCTGCTGCGCCGCCGCGTGCCGGGTCTGCTGCGTGATCCCGCCTGGTTTTCCTTCGTCCACGTCGACGACGTCGTCGACGGGCTGCTGCGTGCAGCGGAGGTCGGGCGCATCGGCGAGTGTTACGTCCTCGGCGGTGAGGCGTGCAGCATCAACGACTACGCGGCGCGCGTTGCTGCCCACGCGGGGAGGCGGGCGCCACGCCTGCGATTCCCGATCCGCCTGGCGCGGCTCACCGGCTCGGCGCTGGATCGAATCGCAGGCCTGACCGGACTGCAGTTCCCGATCAGTCGTGAGAACGTGGACACCGTGGGCCGCCACCGCTGGGTGCACCCACAGGCGAGCGCCGTACGCGACCTGGGCTGGGCGCCGCGACCCCTGAGTGCGGGCCTGCCTCCCACGGTCGACTGGTTCCAGGGCCAGCTCCGCCGGTCTCGCTGACCGGTGCCGTTCTTGCGGCGGTCGCGCCGCAAGTATGAGCGCGTCACCCCCCGATCCCGCTGCCGCCCGAGCGGCCGCCGAGAAGCGGCGTTCGCCGCGCACCCGCGCGCTCGACCTGCAGGCTCGCGCGAGACGCGTCGCGCAGCGTCTCTGGTCGCTGCCGGACGAGCACCCGCGCCGCTCCCTGATCGCGCTGCTCGCTTCGCTCCTGCTGCTGCTCGTGGCCTGGGAGCGGTGCGGCGTCCGCGGCTGCCCGAACGTCGAGCGACTCGCCGCGTTTCAACCCGGCGGCGCGCCCGTGCTGCTCGACCGCGACGGCGAGCCCTTCGCCGACCTCACGCCCGTCGATTACACGATCGTGCCGCTGGAATCGCTGCCCGATTTCGTCGCTGAAGCGTTCATTGCCGTCGAGGATCAGCGCTTCATGGAGCACAGCGGCATCGACTGGCGGCGCGTTTTCGGTGCGGCGCTCGCCGACCTGCGGGCCGGCGGCTTCGCGCAGGGCTTCAGCACCATCACCATGCAGCTGGCGCGCAACGTCTTCCCGAAGCGGCTGCCGGGCGAGCGCAAGACGCTGCAGCGCAAGCTGCTGGAGGTCCGCGTCGCGGGTGAGATCGAGGAGAAGTACAGCAAAGCCGAGATCCTCGAGCTGTACCTGAACCACATCTACTTCGGCGGCAGCGCTTACGGCATCGATGCCGCGGCGCGAACCTATTTCGGCAAACCGGCCAGTGATCTCACGCTCCGCGAGGCCGCCACGCTCGCTGCCATGCCGAAGGCGCCGAACAGCTACGACCCGCGCCGCCACCCGGAGCGCTCGGGCGAGCGTCGCGACCTGGTCCTCAGACTCATGGCCGACCAGGGTCGGATCAGTTCAGCCGAGCGCGAGCGTGCCGGCGCAGGGCGCACGCGTACCGCACGGGCGCCGCGCCTGCCGCAGCAGCGCCGGGCCTTCGCGCCCTATTTCACCGACCTCGTACGCCGTCAGCTCGAGGCGCGCTTCGGTGATGAGCTCTACGCCGCGCGGCTGCGCATCCACACGACACTCGATCGCAGTCTGCAGCAGATCGCCGAGGAGGAGCTCGGCCGACAACTGCGGGCCATCGAGCGCGGCCGTCATGGCCGCTTCGACGGCCGCGCCTACACCGCCGGCGTCGAAGCGGATTCGGCCGGCTCGGAGTTCCTGCAAGGCGCAGTCGTCGTGCTGGGCGCGGACTCCGGTGACGTGCTGGCGCTGGTCGGCGGCCGCGATTTCGAGCACTCGCCCTTCAACCGGGCCGTCCTGGCGCGCCGGCAGGTGGGCAGTGCCTTCAAGCCGTTCGTCTATGCGACCGCGCTCGCCGAAGGATACTCGCCGAGCCAGCACCTGGCTGACGACACGCTGCGGCTCGAGCTGGAGGGTGGCGAGGTCTGGGAGCCGCGCAACTACGATGGCCGCTTCGCCGGCGAGCTGTCGCTGCGCGACGCGCTGGTGCGGTCGAAGAACGTGCCGACTGTACGGCTCGCCGCCGCGGTCGGCATCGACGACGTCGCCACGACCGCGCGCAACGCCGGCGTCCAGGGCGAGATCCCGACCCTGCCGTCGATGGCCCTCGGCACCATCGGCATGACGCCCATCGAGCTGGCCGCTGCCTACACGCCGTTCGCCACCGGCGGCACGCGCACCCGGCCGTCGTTGATCCGGCGTGTCACGACCGAGGAGGGCGAGGTCCTGTGGGAGCGCGAGGTCGAGCGCGCCGACGTCCTCGACCCCGAAGTCGCGTTTCTGATTACCGACATGCTGGCGGAAGCGGTCGATCGCGGCACGGCCAGCGCCGTGCGCGACGCGGGCTACCGCGGGCCCGCTGCCGGCAAGACCGGCACGACCAACGATGGCACGGACACCTGGTTCGTCGGCTACACGCCGGACCTCGTCGCATCGATCTGGATCGGCTTCGATCGACCGCGCACCGTGGCCGGCGATGCCTCGGCGGGCAGGCTGGTGGCGCCCGTCTGGGGGCGGCTGATGCGCCGCGCCTACGCGGGCCGCGCGCCCGCCAATGATTGGGTGCGGCCCGCTGGCGTCATCCAGCTGCCGATCGATCCGCAGAGCGGGCTCGTCCTCGCCCAGGGCTGCGAGCCCGAGCGCGGCCGCGCCCGCAGCGAGCTCTTCATCGACGGGACGCAGCCGCCGGAGACCTGCCCGCAGGGCGGCGAAGACAGCGAGCCCGGGTTCCTGGCACGGACGCTCGCCTGGCTGCGCGGCGCGCTGAACGACGCCGGCCAATGGCTCGCCGCACGGTTCGGTGGCGGGCAGGACCTGGCTCAGGAGCGACGGCGGCGCGACGAGATCCTGGGCGCACCGCGTCTGCCGCGGGCGGCAGAGGTCCGAACCCCCCGCATCGAGCCCGAGCTGCTCGGCAGGCCGGTCGAGCTCGACGAGCTGGATGAAGAGCTGGAGGAGCTGGGCGAGGCGGAGGCCGAGCGACTCGAGCGCGAGCTCGAGCAGATCGCCGAGGAGGTCGAGCGCGGCGAGCGCGGAGGCGAGCGCGGCCCCGGCGCGGCGCGCGGTCCACGACCTCGGCCCGGCGACACCATCCTCGTGCTCGAGCCGAGCGATTCGGGACCGGTGCTCGTCCCCGTGCAGGTCGACACGAGCGCGCGTCCGGACGGCGCGGGCCGGCTGCGGTAGCACCTTTTTCATGGCCGCGGCCGATTCAGTTGCACGCACCCGAAACTTGCGAAGAGCCGCAAATAGTTGTGGGATCGGCGCTTCGTCACTCGTGAGAATAGGACCTGTTCATGTCGAATGCGATGAGCGCAGCGGGCTCAGCGGCGGCCGTAATACTGTTGGGCACAGCCGCTCTTCAGGCGCCATCCTTCACCTGCCCTTGGCCAGCGCCGGTGCAGTTCTTGTCCGATCGCGCGAGTCCGCCGGATTCGGCGATTCTCGTGCTTGGCGACCATCCGCTGAAGATCTGCTACAGCCGTCCCAGCGCTCGCGGCCGCACTGTCTTCGGTGGACTCGTGCCCTACGGGCGGACATGGCGTACCGGTGCGAATGAACCGACGCTGTTGCACCTACCCGTTGCGGCCGAAGTCGCTGGGGTCAGACTGGAACGAGGGACTTACCTTCTATTCACGATACCCCAGCAGGACGCCTGGACGGTTCTGTTCAACACCTCGGAAGCAGCAACGCCGTTGGAGATGTTCAGTGACATGACGGAGGTGGGACGCGGCGTCGCCACGGTCGAACGACTCGACCATCACGTCGAAACATTCACGATCCGCGGCGGCGACGGAGTGGGCGAATCCGACTTCATCATCGAATGGGAGCGGCTCCGGGCTCGAATTCGAGTCAGGCTTCTGAGATAGGCGTGGATGACGATCATGGACCACGCCAGATGGTCTGACCGGACCGCTCACCGAGGCCCCTCCTCGACCTTGGATGTACTACACGCACTCGTTCGGAGATTGCTAATCGTCTCGGCTATCGCGCTGACGCTCACCGGTACGTCGGCTGCCGAAGCGCAGGATCGATGGCCTGTGTTCTTCGAGGCCACTGTCGGACGCGGTACCGGGCAGACCGACGGCGAATACCGTGACAACACTGCGGGGATCACCGCGGACGTACTTGTTGGATTTCGCATTCGGCCAGCCGCGGGCGCCGGACTGATCGCAGGTGGGAGCGTCGGCATGCAAGGGTCGGGGCCCGTCACGGACATTTGCCTTCCGGCGCGGCGGGGTGGCTGCGTGCCTGATTTTCCGGATTTCTTGACTGTAGCGGCCCTCATCGGGTGGGAGAGCAGTGCCAACGCCGCCGTTCGGGTATCAGGCGGCCCGACGTATGTCCGCGGTGACGTTGCGACGGTCGGATTGCAGGGTCGCGTAGACTTGGCGGTCTCGCTCGTCCGGCGCATTTCGTTGGCCGTGTCTGGACGCGGTACCCTTGTTCCTGATTACAGAGGCGACGCCTTTCAGCTTGCCTCGGTTGGCATCGGACTGAGGCTCCGATAGGCGGTCACCCGCTTCAGCGGGACTCGTAGCATCCGCGGTGGGTGTGGCGCGCGCGAACCGAGCGCCGATTCTCAGCCCGGCTTCACCCACTCGAACGCGCTGCGGCAGCGGCGGCACCAGTAGGTGGCCACGGAGAGCGCCGTGCCGAACGGCGCGTGCAGCTCGGTCTCGAGTCCCTCGCAGAACGGGCAGCGCACGACGCTCGGCAGGCCCAGCTCCGCCGCATCGGGTGTCAGACGATTGCGCCGTGGATCCGATCCACGCGGGGAGGCTGGCTCCATCATCACTCAGTCCATCAGGAATGCGCGATTCTTGTCACCGCGCACGCGCCGGATCGTCTCGGCGTCGGGCGCGCCGTGCCCCGGGCGTCGGCGCCGCTCGTCGAAGTCGCTGAGATCCGGCTCGACGGGCGCGGCGAGGCCGGCCAGCATCGCGCTCACGCGCTGCTCGTAGCGGCGCCTCAGCTCGCTCGGCCCGGCATCGACGATGCCGGCGCTCACCAGCAAGTCCGCGCGTGGCGAGTCGGGGCCGAACCAGTCGAGCAGCTGCGGATGCAGCGCGTCGATGGCGCGGACCACCCCCTCGCGCGCCGGTTGGCCCGCACCGGCGAGGCGCCGTGCCCAGGCCGCGCCGTGGGCGGCATGGAAACGCTCCTCTTCGAGCAGCTTCTCGACGCGTTGCCGTAACGGCGCATAGGCAGCGTCCCGCAGCGCCTCGAACTGGACGCTCAATGCGGTGTCGGCCAATGCGTTCAGCGCCACCAGCTCGCTCCAGTCGGCAGGCTCGCGGTCGAGCGCCGCCATGCTGCAATACTCGTGGGGCTCGCGGCCGTGCTCGAGCCGGTCCACGTCGTCACCGAAATCGCGCAGCAATGCGTACAGCAGCCGCGCGTGTCCCCACTCGTCCTGCGCCATGGAGGCACAGGCGATTCCCGCCTCCAGCTCCGGCGCGCCGAGGATCCATTGGGCGTAGCGCATGCCGAGGAGGCGCTTGCTATCCGCCAGACACAGGATCAGGTCGCGCAGCGCGTCACGCGCCTGCGCATCCTGCTCGGCGGAGCCCTCCACCTCTTTCGGCGTCACTGCGCGCCGGGCGGGTCGGCCGCGCGATCCGCGTTGAACACCTCCACGAGGCGTTCGCGCGGTGTGACCCACATGTCGAACCACCGCTCCTCGTCATAGGTGTTGAAGGCGTAGATGCGCGCCAGCTCATCATTGGGAGCGTTCAGATTGCCGATGTGGCGGAGCGGCTCGCCCCGACTCTTGCGCGCAAAGACCTCGTAGATCATCCGGCCCCCTCAGGCCGCGACGCCGTAGCGGCGCAGCACCGCCGCACCCTCGGCGGTCATGCGTGCGCGAGTCCAGGCAGGTTGCCAGACGTCGGTCACCGTGACGCTGCCGACGCCGGACAGGCTGCACAGCCGGCCCTCCACGT
>JBOHRE010000121.1:0-8640 GCA_050732635.1 Longimicrobiales bacterium
GCGTGGCCGTGCTCGCCGGCGTATGGCGTGCGACGGATGCCGCGGCCGCCGCGCGCGCGTACCTTGACGCGCTGTCCGCCGCTGGCGGTCCGCGGACCGGTGCGGCCGGGAACGGGTAGCCAAGCAGCGGAGTCACGAGAATCGGCTGATGAACGTCAGAACTGTCGCGATCCAGTTGAACGGGGAAGCTCGCCGCGTGCGTGCGGGACTCGATCTGGCCCGGCTCCTCGAGGAGCTCGGGCTGGATCGTCGACTGGTCGTGGTCGAGCACAACCGCGAGATCATGGACCGGGCTCGACTCGAGGGCGTCGAGGTGCGCGAGGGCGACTCGATCGAGCTCGTCCATTTCGTCGGGGGTGGCTGATGAGCACGCCAACCATGGCGGCGCCGGTCGTCGATGACGCGCCGCTCACCATTGCAGGTCAGGAGCTGCGGTCGCGACTGATCGTCGGCACCGGCAAGTACCGCGACAACCGAACCATGGTGCGGGCCATCGAGGCGTCGGGCGCCGGGATGGTGACGGTCGCCGTGCGCCGTGTCGACCTCGATCGCAGCAAGGAAGAGGGCGTGCTGTATCACCTGGACCCCGAGCGCGTCCGGCTGCTGCCCAACACCGCGGGCTGCTACACCACCGAGGAGGCTGTCCGTTACGCCCGGCTGGCGCGGGCGGCCGGATTCGGCGACCTGCTGAAGCTGGAGGTCATCGGCGATGAGCGGACGCTGCTGCCCGATGTGCAGGCGACGCTGGAGGCGGCACGCTTGCTCGTGCAGGAAGGATTTCAGGTACTCGCGTACACCAACGAGGACGTCGTCACTGCGCTCCGCCTCGAGGACGCCGGCTGCGCCGCGGTCATGCCATTGGCCAGCCCCATCGGTAGCGGCCTCGGCCTCGTCAACCCCTACTACGTGCGCGAGATCAAGGCGCGTCTCGACGTACCGGTGATCGTCGACGCGGGTGTCGGCACGGCGTCCGACGCCTGCATCACGATGGAGCAGGGCGTCGATGGCGTGCTGATGAACACGGCGATCGCCGCCGCACGCGACCCGGTCGCGATGGCTGGCGCCATGCGCCTTGCGATCGACGCGGGCCGGCTGGCCTACCTGGCCGGCCGTATGCCGAAGCGCGAAGTGGCCGTGCCCTCCACACCGACGCGGGGCATGCTCGATTGAGCGCGACTCCGGCTCGCCGCGCCGCACTCGACACACTGCGCGCGGTGCGCCGGGGCGAGCTTCTCGACCGGGCCATGCACACGCGCCTGGATCGCCTCGACGCGCGTGAGCGCAGCTTTGCCCATGAGCTGGCGTACGGCACCGTGCGCTTGCGCGGCCGGCTCGATCATCTGCTCGACCAGTTGCTCCGCGATGGCACCCGCTCGGTGGACCCCGATGTCCTGGATGTCCTGCGGTTGGGCGCGTATCAGCTCCTCGAGCTGGACGCCGTGCCCGAGTATGCGGCGGTGTCGCAGACGGTCGAGCTGGCCCGGGAGGCCGGCGGCGCGGGAGCCGCCCGCCTGACGAACGGTGTGCTGCGCGCGTTGAAGCGACGCCAGGCCGAGCTGGGGTTCCCGGATCCGCAGCGCGCGACGATCCAACACCTGGTGGCCTGGGGCGCACACCCGCAGTGGTTGGTCGAGCGCTGGGTCGCGCGTTTCGGTGACGCGCAGACGAAGGCCCTGATCGAAGCGAACAACCGTCGCCCGCAGCTGTATCTACGTCCGATCGGGCGGTCGGCCGATCAGGCCGTGAGCGAGTTGTGCCGCGCCGGGTACGACAGCGAGGTCGTGTCGTTCGCACCGGACGCCGTGCGCGTCATCACCGTCGCGCCCATCGGCACTGTGCTGGCGGCGACGCAGGCGGTGGTGCAGGATCCGGCGGCTGGGCTGGTGACCCGTTATGCCGCCTTTGCGCAGGGGGCGGACGTGCTCGACCTCTGTGCTGCACCCGGCGGCAAGGCGTTGACGCTCGCCGCGGCGGGACACAGCATCTTGGCGCTCGACGTCTCGTTCGAGCGGCTGCGCTTGCTGGCGGCGGGTCGCAGCAGGCTGGCCGGCGCGCTGGCGGCGCCGGTCCGGATCGCGGTGGCCGATGCGCGGCGGCCGCCTCTGCGGCGGGCGGAAGCGGTGCTGCTCGATGCTCCCTGCACGGGCACCGGCACGCTGCGCCGTCATCCCGACGGGAAATGGCGGCTGCGCGCCGATGACCTCGCGGCGTTGGTCTCGCTTCAGCGCGAGCTTCTGGACGCGGCAGCGTCGCTGGTCGGCGCTGGCGGCGTGCTCGTGTACGCGACCTGCTCGCTCGAGCCAGAGGAGAATGAAGACCAGGTGACTGGATTTCTGGAGCGACACGCGGAGTTCGAGACGGCACCGCCTGCGGGGATCGACGCGGGGCTGCTCGATGACCACGGTTGGCTGAGCGTGCTGCCACACCGCTGGGGTGTCGATGGCGCCTTTGCGGCGCGGCTGGTACGGCATGGCTGAGCGTCCCGGTGTTGGTATGCTCGGTGACTCGATCCGCCGCAGGCGGCGCGGACTCGGGGCACCGCCGCCGCCACGCCGGCGTCCGGCCCCCCGGCCGCGCTGGGGGCGGCGACTGACGATCGGCCTCGGCGTCGTGCTCGGCACCTTCATCCTGGGCTACGGCATCGCGGCACTGCTCCTGTACCCGCCGCCGAGCGACAGCAGCGAGCCCGGCGTGGAGGTTCCCGAGCTGGTGGGTGAAACGCTGGAGGTAGCGCGGCTGCGGCTCGAGCGCGCTGGCCTCGAGCTCGGCGACCTGACGGAGCTGCCGCTGGCTGGCGCGCCGAACGGCGTCGTGGTGGCCCAGAGTACGCTGGGCGGACAGCGGCTGCCGCGTGGCTCGACGGTCGGTGTCGGCATCGCGCGCCTGGCGCGCGATGCGCCCGTGCCGCATGTGGTGGGACTGCCGTCCGACGTGGCCGTGCGCATCCTGGACCGCCTCGGCCTGCGCGCACGGCGAAGCGACATCGTGGCCAACGCGCCGGCCGGCCAGGTGCTGCGAGTCGAGCCACGGCCGGGCGCGTCGGTGCCCGTGCCCGGGCCGGTGACCCTGGTGGTGAGCAGTGGGCCGCCCGCGACGGCCATCGAGGCGCCGCGCGACACCGGACTGGTCCGCCTGCCACCGCTCGACACGACCGAGTCGCGATGAGCCGCTGGAGCGCGCCGATCCTCGTCTGCTTGGCCGTGCTGGGGCTGATCGCGCTCGGCTACACGCAGCGAGCCCGCTACGAGATCATCGGGCCGGGCAGCATTGCGCCGGCATACGCCGCCACCACGCTGGACGGCGATACGCTCGGTCTCGAATCACTGCGGGGTCGCGTCGTGCTGCTCAATGTGTGGGCGACCTGGTGCACGCCGTGTCGCACCGAGATGCCCTCGCTGGAGCGCCTCTACACCGAGTTGCACGGGCGCGGGCTCGACGTGGTCGCGGTCAGTGTGGATGCGCCACCCGGTCGGATCGGCGCGTTCGGCCAGGCGGGCGCGCGCGTCGCGCCGTTCGTCGCGCAGCTCGCCCTGACGTTCCCGATCCTGCTCGATCCCCACGGCCGGGTGCTCGATGACTTCGGCGTTGTGGGGCTGCCCACCACCTTCATCATCGATCGTCGCGGCATCATTCGTGACAAGATCGTTGGCGGCCGCATCTGGGACGAGGGCGACGCCGCCCGCCGGATCCGACGCTTACTCGAGGACTGAGCGTGCCGCAGCTGTCCGATCTCGTCGCGCGCAACCTGTGGCTGAAGCTGGCCGCACTCGGACTCGCACTGCTGCTGTGGAGCGTGGTCCGTGCCGATGCGCCCGCGCGCGCGACGGTGAGCTCGGTGCCGATCGAAGTGCTGCTCGAGGACCCGGCCTGGGTCGTCGTCGACACGCCGAGTCCGCCCACCGCGAGCATCGTCTTCACCGGCTCGGCGCGCGAGCTGCTGCGCCTGCTCGGCGAGACGCCCCGCATCGTGTTGCCCGTCGACAACGTCAACGACAGCCTGCAATCCTACGCGCTCAGCACGCCCATGGTGCGCATGGGCGGCCCCGTCGAGGCCGGCCGCATCGCCGAAATCCGACCCGCGCGAGTGCGGCTTCAGTTCGAGCGCGTCGACAACGTGTTGCGACCCGTCGCCGTGCGCACGCGCGGCGAGCTGCCCGTCGGCGTGCGCCTGGACGGCCGCGTCCGCGCGGAGCCCGCCTACGTCCAGGTGACCGGCCCGCGCTCCCGCATCGTGCGGCTCGACTCGGTGCCGCTGCAGCCGTTCGACATCAGCGGACTCACCGAGCCGGAGACCCTGCACGTGCGCATCGATACCAGCGCTGTGCGGACCCTGCGCATTGCACCGAGCGAGGTGGCGGTGATCGTGCCCGCCGAGCCGGTGCCCGACAGCCTGCTCAGCGGGCGCCGCGGTGCCGCAGCGGACACCACGCGCGGGAGACCATGAGGTGAGCGACGTTGCCCCGCTCGTGCTCGGCCTCGAGACCTCCTGCGATGAGACCTCCGCCGCAGTCCTGCGCGGCGACCGCGAGCTGCTCGGCCACACCATCCTGTCCCAGGACGCGCACGCCGTCTTCGGCGGCGTCGTGCCGGAAATCGCATCACGCGCGCACCTTCGCGTCATCGATCAGGTCGTCGAGCGCACGCTCGCCGACGCCGCCGTCCGCTCGAGCGACCTCGACGCAATCGCCGTCACCGCCGGGCCCGGACTGATCGGCGCGCTGCTGGTCGGCGTGGCCTGGGCCAAGGGTGCCGCCTTCGCGCTGCACAAACCGCTCGTCGCGGTGCATCACATGGAGGCGCACCTGTTCGCCACCTCGCTCGAGGATCCGCAGGCCGCGCCTCCGTTCGTGGCACTGCTCGTTTCGGGCGGTCACACCATGCTGCTGCAGGTGCCGGCTTGGGGCGTCTATTGCATGCTCGGCGCGACCCGCGATGATGCCGCCGGCGAGGCCTTCGACAAGGTCGGCAAGATCCTCGGCCTCGGCTTTCCTGGAGGTCCGGCCATCGAGCGCGAAGCGCGCGCCGGCGACGCCGCCGCGCATGATTTCCCGCGCCCGATGATCGCCGAGGGATACGACTTTTCTTTCTCCGGACTCAAGACCGCCGTGCTCAACCGTGTGCGCGCGCTGGAAGCCGCCGACCGCCTGGGCGCGGAGGTCGCGAACCTCGCCGCCGCCTTTCAGGAAGCCGTCATCGAGGTGCTGGTCGAGAAGACGATGCGTGCCGTCGCCGAAACCGGTTGCGCTCGCGTCGTGCTCGGCGGCGGTGTCGCGGCCAGTCGTCTGCTGCGTGAACGGCTCGCGCAGCGGCTCGGCGACGCCGGCCAGTTGCATTTCCCCAGCCCGCGCCTGGCCACCGACAACGCCGCCATGGTCGCGCGTGCCGGCCTGTTCCATTACCAGCGCGGCGATACCGCACCGCTCGATCTCGCCGCGCGCGCCGACCTGCCGTTTCCGGGGCTGGACCGCGGCCCGTGCTGACCCTGCTGCATATCTCCGATCTCCACTTCGGGCCGCCCTATCAGCCGCCCATCGGCGAGGCCGTGCTGCGCGCGACCGCCGAGCTGTCACCCGATGTCATCGTCGCCAGCGGCGATTTCACGCAGCGCGCGAAACGCGAGCAGTTCGAGGCTGCGCGCGCCTTTCTCGACCGGCTGCCGCCCGTGCCACTGGTCGTCACGCCCGGCAACCACGATGTGCCGCTGTATCGTGTCGTGGAACGCCTCACCGATCCCTACCGCTGGTACCGCCACTTCATCGCGGCGGAGCTGAATACGGTCCTGCGCATCGAGAACGCGACGATCGTCAGCATCAACTCGACCGCGCCGTTGCGAGCGATCACGAACGGCCGCATCGATGATGCGCAACTCGAGTTCTGTGGCCGCGCCTTTGCCGACGCCCGCGCCTCCGACGCGCGGATCGTCGTCGCGCACCATCATTTCGCGCCCGCACCGGATTATGAGGGCGGCGAAGTCATGCCCGGCGCCCAGCACGCCCTCGAGCGGTTCCAGGCGATGCGCGTCGACCTCGTGCTGGGCGGCCACCTGCATCGCGCATACATCGGCAACTCACTCGACGTGTATTCCGGCGTCGATCGCGATCATGGCGTGATCATCGTGCAGAGCGGAACGACGACATCACGGCGCGGCCGCGCCCGCGAGCGCGAGAAGAATTCCTTCAATGTCGTGCGCGTGGGCGAAGACATCATCCGCATCACCCACTACATGTATTTCACCGATGTCGATGGTTTCGCGCCGGTCAGCCGTCACGTCTTTCCCCGCTCCAGCAACATGTTCCTGACCCTGCCGCCCGATCGACGGCCACAGGAATGGGCGTAGTCCTTGCGCCGGCACGGCTGCCACGGCCGGGGTTCACAACCATGGGCGCGGGAGGCTTAGGGCGTGCCACGTAAGCGACGCATCGCCGCATACGTCGGCCTGGGGATCGCCGCTGGAGTGCTCCTCGGCGTGCTCGTCGTGCTGGTCCTTACCCGCACGGAGTTCGGCGTGGAGCGCGTCGGCCGCTATACCGTGCGCTGGCTGGATGACCGGGTGCGCGGCGAGCTCCGGGTCCAGCGCGCGACTTCGCGCGGCGGGCTGCTGGGCGGCGTCACGCTGCACGGCATCACCATCGTTGACCCGGACGGCCGATCCTTCCTCGAGGCCGACAGCGCGCGCCTCTCGTACGATTGGCGGGGGTTTGTCACCGGTCGCATCGTCTTCGACGGCATTGCGCTCTACGACGCGACGGTCCTCATCGAGCGGCTGCCGGGTGACACGCTCTGGAACTTCGAGGAGGTGTTCGCCGGCACGGAGCCGGTCCGGCCGAGCTCGCCCGCGCGCGATCGTCTCATCCTGGTGGGTGGCATCAGCATCTACAGTGGCCACGTCGTGGTGCGCACGCCCTGGGACCCGGACCCTGGCGAGCCCGATGCGGACACCTCGCGCATCATGCTGCGTCAGGCGCCCGGCGGCACCGTGCGCGAGATGCGTTTCGAGGACGTCGACGCTCGCCTGCCACGGATCCTGTGGGAGTCGCCGTTCGAGGAAGGCCGCATGTTCCAGGTCGCCGGCCTGTCCACACGGGGCTTCATCTGGAACACGCCGTTCCTGCTTCGTGATATGCGCGGTACGCTCACGCTGCGTGATTCGCTGCTCACCTTCGATGTGCCCCGCCTGGTGTTCCCCGAATCGCAGCTCGCCAGCTACGGCGCCCTCGTGCTCGCTGAGGAATGGCGATTCGACGTGTTCCTGGAAGGCGACCGGGTCTCGCTCGTG
The DNA here is from genome assembly GCA_050732635.1 of Longimicrobiales bacterium. Classification (GTDB taxonomy): domain Bacteria; phylum Gemmatimonadota; class Gemmatimonadetes; order Longimicrobiales; family RSA9; genus JBOHRE01. The sequence continues at coordinate 7,277 of JBOHRE010000121.1, forward strand.
GATATGCAGTGGCTGCTGCCCGACCTGCCCGAGCGGGGCACGGGCGCCTTCGAGCTGCGCATCCAGAGTCGCCCCGATGGCGGCACGCTCTGGTACGCGACCAACCTCGATGTCCGCGCGCCCCGCACGCGCATTCTCGGGACCCTCGGCATCGTGATCGGCGGCGACTCGACCTACTTCACCGAGGTCGCATTGCGCGCCGCGCCCCTCGACGTCGAGCTGCTGCGCGACTTCATCCCGGGCGACCTGCCGCTGGAGGGGCTGCAGGTTGGTGCGCTCGAGATCGAATCGCCGCCCCGCTGAGCGCGGCCCGCCGGGGTACCTGAGCTTCGTCGAGGGGCGGAGTCGCCGCCGGATCGGCGTCGTCGGCGAACGCTGGACCGCGCGCCACACCACCGGGTACATTGACGCGACGACACTGAAACGGAGCGTGGGAAAACGATGGATCGAATCAAGGTCTTCATGCTGATGGCGGGCCTCACGGCCCTGCTCGTCGTGATCGGCGGGTGGCTGGGCGGCCAGAACGGTGCGCTCCTGTTCTTCGTAATCGCCGCGGCCATGAACTTCGCGATGTACTGGTGGAGCGATAAGATGGTGCTGCGCATGTACCGCGCGCAGATCATCGACGAGTCGAAGGCACCGGACCTGTACCGCATGGTCGACCGGCTGCGCCAGCGCGCCGGCCTGCCCATGCCGGTGGTCGCAATTGCGCCTGGCGAGCAGCCGAATGCGTTCGCGACGGGTCGCAATCCGGAGCGCGCAGTGGTCTGTTTCACTGCGGGGATCCTGCGCCTGGTCGCGCCGGACGAGCTGGAGGCGGTGGCCGCCCACGAGCTCGCGCACATCAAGCACCGCCACATGCTGGTCGCCACGGTTGCGGCCACCATGGCCGGCGCCATCGCGATGCTCGGCAGTGTCGCGCGCTGGGGCGCGATCTTCGGCGGCTTCGGCGGTCGCGATGGCGAGAACAACCCGATCGCGCTGCTCGGCATGGCGATTGTCGCGCCGATCGCAGCGATGATCCTGCAGTTCGCGATTGGCCGGCAGAACGAGTATCAGGCCGACCGTACCGGCGCTGCGATCTGCGGACGACCGCTCGCGCTCGCCGGCGCGCTGAAGAAGCTCGACGCCTTCGCACACCGCATCCCGCTCGCGGTCAACCCCGCGGCGGCTCAGCTCGCGATCGTGAATCCACTCTCGGCGCTGCGCGGCGGCGGCATGCTCCGGCTGTTCAGCACGCACCCGCCCATGGAAGACCGCGTCGCCCGCCTCGAGGCGCTGGCCCGGGAGGGCGGCGGCGCCTGATCGCCGCGTGCGCTCGGCAGTGACTGCGTGAGCGTGCCGGTACCACCCGCTGCGGCCGG
>JBOHRE010000122.1:0-8524 GCA_050732635.1 Longimicrobiales bacterium
ACCGTGCGCTGCCTGGCCCGGACTGCGGGCTGGCCGGCCACCGCGCCTCGGCCGGACTGCGGGCTGGCCGGCCAGGGCGCTCAGCGGCGCCACGTGTGGCGGCGCGGCAAGGAGGGGGCGTGGCCCAAAACGGAGCCTGGCGGCGGGGCGCTGTACAACATGTACCAAAAACAAGAGGGGGCGCGGTGGGTGGCTTGGCACCGGCGGCCGCCCATCGGTCGGTCCACGTCGCGCTCCGGTGCACGCTTGCGGAAAGCGTCGTCTGGCGCTAGCTTCGACCGGTATCTTTGAACGTTGGCGGAATTGCCGCCGACACCGGCGTGCAACACAGGGGACCCGGCCAAAGCCGCGGTCCCTATTTTTACGCTCTTGATTCCCGGACCCCAGGGGCACGTGAGCGCTGGGGCCCGGGATTTTTTTATTTGGAAGGACCGAATGCACACGAAGACAATGAAGCACCCCGAGCGGCCGCAGACGGCCGACTTCGGTTCACTACGGCTGCATCCGCAGCTCCTGAGCGCGGTGCACGAGCTGGGGTTCGATCAGCCGACCCCGATTCAGGCGGCGACGATCCCGCCCGCGGTCGCGGGCAAGGACGTGCTCGGCTGCGCCATGACGGGCAGTGGCAAGACGGCGGCGTTCCTGCTGCCGATCCTCGAGCGGCTGCGCGAGCGACCCCGCGGCCGCAGCCGGGCGCTGATCCTGACGCCGACGCGTGAGCTGGCGGCGCAGATCGTCGCACATCTGGACGAGCTGGCAAGGCACACGCGCGTCCGCGGCGCCGCCATCTACGGCGGCGTCGGCATGGTGCCGCAGGAGCGCGCGCTGCGCCGCGGCGTCGACGTGCTGGTCGCCACACCGGGCCGGCTGCTCGACCACCTGCAGTACGATTACGCGCGCCTCGACGGCATCGAGGTGCTGGTGCTCGATGAGGCCGACCGTATGCTGGACATGGGCTTCCTGCCCGCCATCAAGCGCGTCCTCGCCCGGCTGCCGAAGCGGCCGCGCCAGACGCTGCTGTTCTCGGCGACCATGCCTGCGCCGATGCGCGAGCTGGCGCGGGAGCTGCTGCGCGACCCGGTCATCATCGGCACGGAGCGCAAGCAGACGCCGCCGGCCGCCATCACGCAGGCACTCTATCCAGTGGCCGCGGCCGCGAAGCCGCAGCTGCTGGTCGAGCTGCTGCAGCGCGGCGAGATCGGCAGCGCGATCGTGTTCTGCCGCACCAAGCACCGCGCCGACCGGCTCGCCGACAAGCTCGTCAGGCAGGGCGTCGCCGTCGCGCGGATCCACGGCAACCGCAGCCAGTCGCAGCGCACGCAGGCGCTCGCGGGCTTCAAGGCCGGTCGGTTCCGCGTGCTGGTCGCGACGGACATCGTCGCGCGCGGCATCGACGTCGACACGCTCGGCCACGTGGTCAACTTCGACGTGCCGGCCGAGCCCGAGAGCTACATCCACCGCATCGGCCGCACCGCGCGCGCCGGCGCGTCGGGCGAGGCGTTCACGTTCGTGGCGCGGGAGGAAGAGGAGCAGGTCCGCGCGATCGAGCGCGCGCTCGGCCGCCGCATCGAGCGGCGCACCATCGATGGCTTCGATTATAGAGCGCGGGCGACGGGGCCCGATCAGGTGCAGAGCCGAGGCGATCGGTCGCGGCGACCGGAGCGGCCGCGGCGAGCGCAGCGGCCTGCGGAGCGCACGCGCGGCCGGCGCTGGCGGGCGGCCTAGCGCCGCCGACCGATTCGATTGGGCTCTGACCGTGGCCTGAACCGGGGGCCGTGGTTCACGCGCGAAATCGCAGCGAGCTCCGGCCCTGATCCTGCAGTCCGCGCCCCCGATGCCAGACCTCGCCGCCCACTATCTGCAGGACGTCCTCCTCCAGCTCCGCAAACAGAAGCGACTGGCGGAGCAGGCCATCGAGCAGCTCACTGACGACGACCTGTTCCACCAGCCCGACCCCGAGTCGAACAGCATCGCGTTGCTGATCAAGCACATGGCCGGCAACATGCGCTCGCGCTGGACGGACTTCCTGACGAGCGACGGCGAGAAGCCGGACCGCGAGCGCGACCGCGAGTTCGAGCTGGAGCCGGGGACGGACCGCGCGACGGTGATGGGGTGGTGGGAGGACGGCTGGGCGCGCGTGTTCGAGGCGATCGAGCCGCTCGAGCCCGGCGACCTGCTGCGCACCATCACGATCCGCGGCGAGCCGCACACGGTGCTGGAGGCGATCGACCGCCAGCTCACGCACTACGCGAACCACGTGGGCCAGATCGTCTACATCGCCAAGCTGCGGCGCGCAGCCGAGTGGCGCTCGCTGAGCATTCCGCGCGGACAGTCGCGCACGTTCGACGTGAGCAAGGCCGGCCAGCAGACGAGGCTGTAGACGTCGAGGTCGAGGTCGAGGTCGACGTTGACGTTGTCGTTGACGTTGACGCCGGCTCGGTGTCCACGCGCGCTGACATGGCAGAGCACGGAGGCTGGCACGGGGTTCGCAACCGACGCGTAGCGATTCCCGTGCAAGGAGTGGCCATGGCGATCGAATGGAGGCGCGACGTCGACGCCGCGCTCGAGGACGCGAAGAAGCAGGGCAAGCCGGTTCTGCTCGATTTCAGTGCAGCACCGACGTGAGCCGGCTGTGCTCGGCTGGATGCCGAGGTGTACCCTGATGAGCGCGTCGCGCGGTTCATCACGGAAAACTTCATTCCCGCGCGCGTGCACGTGCGCGAGCAACCGGAGGACTTCCGGCGGCTCGGCGAGCGGTTCGGCGCGGAGTGGACGCCGACGATCCTGATCCTGGATCCGGAGGGTACGGAGCGGCACCGGATCGAGGGGTTCCTGCCCACCGACGACTTCATCGCGCAGCTCGCGGTGGGACGCGCCCGACTCGACTTCTCGGCCGGGCGCTTCGCCGACTCCGAGCGCCGCTTCCGCGAGGTCGTGGCACGGCACCCGGACACCGACACCGCAGCGGAAGCGCTGTACTGGGCCGGCGTCGCCAGGTACAAGGCCACGGACGACGCTGCGGCGTTGAAGGAGACGGGGCGCGCGTTCCAGGAGCGATACCAGAGCACGACCTGGGCGAAGAAGGCGTCCGTCTGGGCCTGACGCGCGGCTCCACGCGTCCCGCGCGGGTGCTCACTGCTGCGCCGGCGCCTGCTGCCGCGGCAGCGGCAGGTTCGAGTCCGGCGGCACGCTGGCGGCAGCCATTTGCCGGCGGCCGTGTACGCGTCGCAAGTTGGGCCCGTACTCTCTGCCGTGTCCCCCACCCGACGAGGTTCGAGCAATGACCCGCTCCCTATCCGTGCGACGTCGCGCGGCGCGCTCCGGGCCGTGCCTGCTGCTCATCGTCACTGCCGCGCTCGCGGCCGGCTGCGCATCGGCGCCGACGGGCCCACCGGCGGCGGCGACGTCGCCACGTCAGCTGCCGACGATCGACGGTTACACACGTGCCATGGACGCGCAGCCCGGCTACCTGCCGCTGTACTGGGACCCGGTGGGCGGACGGCTGCTGCTCGAGGTGCCGCGGCCCGGCGAGGAGCTGCTGTACCTGACGTCGCACGCGACCGGTATCGGCTCGAATGAGCTCGGCATCGACCGCGGCGAGATCGCAGACGAGCACATCGCGCGCTTCGAGCGTGTCGGTCCGCGCCTGCTGCTGGTGCTGACGAACCCACTGTTCCGCGCGGAGCGGGGCGCGACGCCGGCGCTCGAGCGTTCGGTCGAGGAGTCGTTCCCGACATCGACGATCGGCGGCTTCGACATCGTCGCCGAGCAGGACGGCCACGTGCTCGTGGATGCCACGTCGTTCTTCCTGCGCGACGCGGTCGATCTGGCGGGCCAGCTCGAGCGCTCGGATCAGGGCACGTTCCGGCTGGAGTCGCAGCGCAGCGCGATCTGGCTGCCGCGCACGAAGGCGTTCCCGGAGAACACGGAGGTCGAGGCGTCGCTCACCTTCACGAGCGAGCGGCCAGGCTCGGAGATCCGGCGCCATACGCCGGACGGCCGCTCGCTGACGCTGCGCCAGCACCACTCGTTCGTGAAGCTGCCCGAGCCGGGCTACGAGCCGCGCCGCTTCGACCCGCGCGTCGGCCTGTTCGGCGTCTACTTCTACGACTTCGGCAAGCCGTTCGACGAGGACTTCGTCACGCGCTACGCGAGCCGCCACCGGCTGGTCAAGCGCGACCCGTCAGCCGCGGTGAGCGAGCCGGTTGAGCCGATCGTCTACTACCTCGACCCGGCGATCCCGGAGCCATACCGCAGCGCGTTCAAGGAGGGCGGCGGCTGGTGGAACGAGGTCTTCGAGGCCGCCGGATTCCGCGACGCGTTCCGCATCGAGGACATGCCCGCCGACATGGACCCCATGGACGCGCGCTACAACGTGATCCAGTGGGTGCACCGCACGGAGGCGGGCTCATCGATCGGCCCATCGTTCCGCGATCCGCGCACCGGCGAGATCATCAAGGCCGCCGTGCGCATGGACTCCTACCGCTCGCTCGCGAACTACAACGTGTACGCGGGCGCGGTCGGCACCGCCGGCGACTGGATCGGCGGCATCGACCCGGGCGTCAGCCCCGAGGCGTTCGTCATGTCGCGACGTCGCCAACACGCCGCGCACGAGATCGGCCACACGCTCGGGCTCGCGCACAACTTCATCGCCATCAGCTACGGCCGCGCCTCCGTGATGGACTACCCCGCCCCGCTCATCCGCATCACCGACGGCGCGATCGACCTGCGCGACGCCTACCGGCCCGGCGCGGGTGCCTACGACACGCTCGCGATCCGCTACGCCTATGAGCCGGTGCCCGCAGGACAGACCGAGGCCGAGTTCCTGAACGGGCTCCTGCTCGAGGCACAACATCAGGGCTGGCACTTCATCACGAACCCGGACGCGGGCGCCGGCAACGCACACCCGGACGCGTCCTGGTGGACCAATGGCGCCGATCCGCTCGATGAGCTGGCGCGCGTGCTGGAGGTGCGTCGCCTGCTGATCGACCGCTTCGACGAGCGCGCCATCGAGCCGGGCGAGCCGCTGCACAAGCTGTGGGAACGCTTCGCGCCCGTCTACTTCCACCACCGCGCCACCTACGAGGCCGCCATCAAGACGATCGGCGGCATGGAGTACCGCTACGGAGTGCGCGGCGACCCGCTGCCGGTGACCACGCTGCTCCCCGCCGCGCGCGTCGAGCACGCGCTGAACCTGCTGTCCGCCGCGCTCGCGCCCGACGCGCTCGCCATTCCCGAGCGCATCCTGCGCCAGCTCGCGCCGCAGTCCTTCGGCTTCATCGGCGGCATGGCGGACTTCGCGACCGCCGCCGACCCGGCGTTCGATCAGGTCGGCGTCGCCCGCTCGCTGGCCAGCGAGATCGTCGGCGGCGTGCTGCACCCAGCGCGCGCTGCTCGTGTCGTCGCGTTCCAGGCGCGGGAGCCGTCCTTGCCGTCTCTCGAGGACGTCATCGCCCGGCTGGTCGACGACGCCTGGCAGCGCCCCGCGACCGCCGCCGACGCCAGCCTCGTGCGCGTCGTCCAGCGCGTCGTCGTCGATGAGCTGCTCGACCTCGCCGCCCACGATGACGCGACTGCCGAAGCCCGCGCCGCCGCCGAGTGGGGGCTGCGCCGCGCACTCGCGCGTGCCGAGCAGCCGCCGCGCGATGCCAGCGACGCCGCGCACCGGCAGCACGTCGCCGCCGACATCACCCGCTTCCTCGACCGCGGCTGGCTGGCCGTCGAGCGGAGTGAGCCGCTGCGCGCACCGGGTTGGGCGCGGGATGAGGTGCGGTTCTAGGGCACGCGAAGACGCGGCGAGCGGCGACCGTGACGCAGAACCAGCGACCGCCGTCTCGGCGCGGGAAATGCACAGATGTTGGACGCGCAGAGAAGCATGCCCAGGAGGCAGTATGGCTGAGAAGCAGAAGGATCAGCGGTCGCGTGACAAGCGGACGCAGAACGTACGGCCGGTGAGCCGGGAGTCGACGCCGCCGCGCGGGGTGACGCAGCAACAGCCGGGCAAGCGGGAGAAGACGCCGCGGCGCAGGCAGCCAGTCGCGCGGCGAGCGACGACGGGCTCAGCAGTGGATGGTGGCGAGTCCGCGCGTGAGTAGCGGCGAATAGCGGGCGCGGAAGCGAAGCGACGGGCGACGTCGCTCATGACTCCGCTGGTGGTCCCAGCAGCGACGTCGCTCGTCTCTCCAGCGTGGGCGTCAGGTCGTCTGGATCTCGTAGCAGACGCGCCAGTTGCTCAGGTCCTCGGGGTCGGGCGGGCCCTCATCGCCCGGGCAGTAGCGGCCGACCCAGGTGGCTGGCGAACCGGTGAAGGTGCGACTGTAGGGCTCGAGGTGGTCACTGGCGCTGAGGAAGTCGAACTCCTCGCCGGTCAGATCGATGGTGAGCTCGTTCTGCACCACGCCCTCGAAGATCACATCGCCGATGGTGAGCTTGTTCCACGCGGGGTGGTCCGAGACGGAGTAATGGCCCTCCTTGGGGAAGCGCCACTCGTGGAGCGTCCCGTCGGCGCGCACCTTGGCGCTGAAGGCGAACTCGCCCCGCTCCTCGTAGGCCGGATCCAGGTTGTCGAGGACCTGAAGCCAATGCAGGTAGACCCGGATGCGCTGCCCGGTCTCAGCCATCGTGCACTTCCTCCGTGATCGAACTGGTTGCCGGTGGGCTTCGCCGCGAGCGGAACAACATAGGCGCCCGCCCGCGCGCGGCGCCAGAGAGAAGTCTGGAAGCGCCACGGTGACGCGGTGACGCTGCTCGATTACCATTCGAGCCATGCACTACCACCTCATCGGCATCGCGGGCACGGCCATGGCGTCGCTGGCCGGGCTGCTGCGCGCCAAGGGCCACCAGGTCACCGGCTCCGACGAAGGCGTCTACCCGCCCATGTCGCTCATGCTGGACCAGCTCGGCATCCGCTACGCCTCGGGCTTCGACCCGGCGAACCTCGAGCCGGCGCCGGACGTCGTCGTGGTCGGCAACGCAATCAGCCGCGGCAACGAGGAGCTCGAGGCCGTGCTCGAGCGGCGGCTCCACTACACGTCCGCCGCCGCGACCGTGGCCGACGAGTTCCTGCGCGGCCGTCACGTGCTCGCCGTCGCCGGCACGCACGGCAAGACGACGACGACGTCGCTGCTCGCCTGGCTCCTGGAGGCAGCGGGGCTCGAGCCCTCGTTCCTGATCGGCGGCGTGTCGGAGAACTTCGGCACGTCGTTCCGCCTGACCGAATCCGACTACTTCGTGATCGAGGCCGACGAGTACGACACCGCCTACTTCGACAAGGGCCCCAAGATGTGGCATTACCGGCCGTGGACCGCGGTCGTGACCAACGTCGAGTTCGACCACGCCGACATCTATCGCGACGAGCTCGCCTACCGCTTCGCGTTCGAGCGCTTCATCAACCTGGTGCCCCGCGCCGGCACGCTGATCGTCGGCTGGGAATCGCCCATCGCGCGTGAGCTGAGCGAGAAGTCGCACGCGCCCGTCGACTCCTTCGGGCTGCAAACTGACACTGCCACGGGCGACAGCGCCGAGCACCCGCGCTGGCGCGCATCGGATGTCCACTACGGCGCAGAGGGCACGATCTTCAGCCTGAGCCATGACGGCGAATGCCTGGGCGACGTCGACACGCCGCTCACCGGCGCGTTCAACATCCGCAACTGCCTCGCCGCGATCGCGGCAGCCCACGCCGTCGCTGCGCCGTTCCAGCCGCTGCGCGAGGCCCTGCGCAGCTTCCGCAGCGTGCGCCGCCGGCTCGAGGTGCGCGGTGAGGTGCGCGACGTGCTCGTGATCGACGACTTCGCACACCACCCCACAGCCGTGCGCGAGACCATCGACGCGGTCCGCCAGCGCTTCGACGGGCGCCGCATCGTCGCCATCTTCGAGCCGCGCAGCTACACGGCCCAGCGCCGCGAGTTTCAGGAAGCCTACCGCCGAGCGCTGGGCGCCGCCGACCGCGTCGTGCTGGCCGGCCTCTTCCACCCCGAGCGCTACGACCAGACGACCGGCATGAACCCGCACGAGCTCGCCGACTCGATTCGCGCCGACGGCATCGACGCCGACTACATCCCCGACGTCGACCGCATTGTCGCGACCGTCACGCCCGCCGCCCGCCCGGGCGACATCCTGCTCTGCATGTCCAACGGCGGCTTCGGCGGCATCCACGACAAGCTCCTGGCCGCGCTCGACAGCGCGGCCAACCCGCGCTAGCGCCACCGCGCGCAGCAACACCGCCACGACGTCGCCCAGCCCCTGCGCCGGCCCCTCGAGCTTTTGGTACAACCTGTACAGCGGTCGGGCGATGGATTGGCCGTTGGGACGGTCTGCGGGGTGCGAGCAGGCGCCGACCCGCCACGATCGCCGACGCTGCATCGCCGTGCACGGTCCTGCGCGCACGTCGCCGGTGTCGGGGCGCAGCACGCCGATCGCGGAGCCGGGAGCAGCACGCCGCGGAGTCACGGCTCGGCCCAGCCGGCCTGGTTGCTGTCCCAACCGTGGCGCCGTCGCCGGTGGCCTGTACAACTTGTACCAAAAC
>JBOHRE010000123.1:0-8435 GCA_050732635.1 Longimicrobiales bacterium
CTCCAGCACCTGCGTTGCGCTGGTCTCGTCACCGGCACGGCGGTAGGCGTCGGCGAGCTGGCGCGACAGCTCCGACGTCGGGAAGATCGAGTAGAGCAGCTTGAGCCGCTCGATCTCGGACCGGCTCGGCGAATTCATCCGCAGCGCGCTGTGAGGCGGGTCAGGCGACTCCGGCGACACAGGGTGAATGCCTCACACGAAAGGGGGTGGCCCCTCGAGGTGCCGACCCCCTTTGTGTGCGGTGCCTCCATTTTCGAGTCGGTCAGCCGCACTCGCTGTAGCCGCAGGCCAGGCACTTCACGCAGCCTTCGGCGAAGCGCAGCTCGGCAGAGCACTCCGGGCAGGTACCGATGAACGTTTCACTCGGGTCGTACCCCTCGAACCCGCCCGCGGGCTGCGTCCCGCCCTGTGGTGTGGGCACAGTGCCGACGCGTGCCGATGGCGCGATCGGCAGCTCCTGTTGAATGCCCGCCTTTTCCTGCTCGTGCTGCACCATCGCCTGCGCGATCGCGTCCGGCACGCTGAGGACCTTGTTCGCGCCGAAGCCCACCGCGCGATCGCAGGAGATGCCGCGGAGTTGACCGTAGATTTCCGGCATCGACAACCCGCTGCGCAGCGCCAAGGAGATGAGTCGGCCGATGGCTTCCACATCCGCCATGGCCGCGCCGCCCGCCTTGCCCAACGTTGCGAAGACCTCGAATGGCTGCCCGCTCTCGTCCTCGTTGATCGTGACGTACAGGTCGCCGAGCGGACTCTGCATCCGCCGTGTCGTACCGTGCAACATCGACGGCCGCCGCCGCTTGTGTCGCCGTTGCCGTCCGGCCTCCGAGTCCTGGAGCTTCTGCACCAGCTCCTCGCGCTCCTGCTCGATGCGGTGCAGCCGCTCACGCGCATCCGCGAGTTGCGCTTCCAGATCGCTGACCGCCCCGCGATCCACTTCCTTCGTCGTCTTGCCCGTCGACAGCACCTGTGCCGGGCGCGAGCCGTCACGGTAGACCGTCACGCCCTTGCACCCCGCTTCGAACGCCTGCAGGTAGATCTCGCGCACCTGCGCGGGCCTCGCTTCCCGCGGGAAGTTGCACGTCTTCGAGATCGCCGAGTCGACGTGCTCCTGGTAGGCCGCCTGCATGCGGATGTGCCACTCCGGTGTGACATCATGCGCCGTCACGAAGACGCGCTGCACCTCCGACGGCACCTCGTCGAAGTGGATATGGCCCTGCTCGGCGATCCGCTGCATCAGATCCTCGGAGTACCAGCCCTGCTCTCGTGCCTGCCGCACGAAATCCTGGTTCACGTCCGGCATCAGCACGCCCGCTTGATTGCGCATGAACGCAACCGCGAACAACGGCTCGATTCCTCCCGAGCAGTCCGCGATGATCGAGATCGTGCCGGTGGGCGCCACGGTCGTCAGATTGCAGTTGCGCAGGCTCCGCTGCGGCCGGATCCGCGTGCCGTCCGGCCGCCTCGCGCAGCTCTCATCCGGGCCCCAGATGCTCTCCGCCCATGCCGGGAATACGCCGCGCACCTCCGCCAGCTTCTCCGACGCGCACCTCGATTCCTCAGCCACGAACGCCATCACGCGCCGCGCCAGCTCGACCGCCTCGTCGCTGGCGTACGGCACACCGACACGCACCAGCAGATCGGCCCACCCCATGACGCCCAGCCCGACGCGCCGGATCGTGTGCGCCAGCTCCTCGATCTCGCGCAGCGGGTACTGATTCGCATCGATGACGTTGTCCAGGAAGTGCACCGACACGTGGATCGCCTGGCGCAACGCCTCCCAGTCGATCTTCGCCTCCGCTGCCGCCGCACCCGCCGCGTCCAGCCGGGCGAAGGCGCCCAGGTTCACCGACCCCAGGTTGCACACATCGTACGCCAGCAGCGGCTGCTCGCCGCACGGATTCGTTGCCTCGTAGCTGCCCAGCTTCGGCACCGGGTTGTACTCGTTCGCCCGGTCGATGAAGAACACGCCCGGCTCCCCGGTCGACCACGCACCCTGCACGATCAGGTCAAAGATCTCACCCGCGTCCTCCTGCCCGACCACCTGTCCCGTCCGCGGACTCAGCAGGTCATACCGCTCGCCCCGCTTCACCGCGCCCATGAACGCGTCCGTGACCGCCACCGAGATGTTGAAGTTGGTGATCTTCGTCACGTCGCTCTTGCACCTGATGAACTCGCGGATGTCCGGATGATCGACGCGCAGGATTCCCATGTTCGCACCCCGCCGCGTGCCACCCTGCTTCACCACCTCCGTCGACTGGTCGTACAGACTCATGAACGAGACCGGCCCGCTCGCTACTCCCATCGTCGAGCGCACCACGTCGTTCTGCGCCCGCAGCCGACTGAAGCCGAACCCCGTGCCGCCTCCCGACTGATGCACCAGCGCCATCGCCCGCAGCGTGTCGTAGATCCCGTCCTTGCCGTTCGACAACGCATCCGCCACCGGCAGAACGAAACACGCCGACAACTGACCCAGTGGACGCCCCGCATTCATCAGCGTCGGCGAGTTCGGCTCGAACAGACCCTCCGTCATCAGCCGGTAGAACTCGCGCGCCAGCGCGTCGATCGCGCCCGCGCTCGCACCGAACTTCCGATCCTCATCCGCCACCACTCGGGCCACCCGCCAGAACATCTGCTCCGGCGACTCCACCGCCTGCCCCGACTCGTCCTTCTTCAGGTACCGGCGTGTCAGTATGATCCGCGCGTTCTCTGACAGACGCGCGGGCGGCAGATCGTCCGGCAGCACGGCAGCCTGCAGGACACGGTTCGGTGGGGTAGCGGTGGGGTCGCGGCGCATGATCCGACCTCGGCTGTGCGGAAGAAAGGTACCCTGATGCCTGCTGAAATATCCCTGAAAAAGCAGATGCGAAGCCCCGCGGCATCGCGGGTTGCGTCCGCGTTTGTGGCGCGTCGGTGACCCGGGGAGGTCAGCCACAAGATATTGTGTGGTCGAGAAGTATAGGACCCCGCATGTTGTGGGTCAAGGGTCTTCTCTGTGGATATTCGCAAGGCCTTGGGCGGGCCTCACCTGGCCGGTTTTGCCCAGGTTGTCCACGGTGTTTGCACAGAGTTATCCCCAGCCCCAGGCCCCGACCCGGCCCCAACCCCGCCCCCCACCGCCCGTTGATGGTTCAATGGTTGGTGGTTGGTCGTGCCGGCCGGACGCCGAAGGTGACCGGCATGCCCCACGGGCCGCGAACGACCATCAACCATCAACCACCAACCATCAACCATGAACGGGGGCGGGGGCTGGGGCTGGGGCTGGGGCTGGGGGGCGGGCGGGCGGGGCCTACTCCTCGGGCGGCTCTTCCGGGTGCTTCGCGGCGGGCTTCTGGCGCTTCTTGGCGGGTCCCTGGAGGATGCGTCCGTGGACCTCTTCGTCCTGCGGCTGTTCGGCGGTGCGGGAATTCGGACGGAACTTGTAATCGGTGGCACCGGCCTCGGCCGGGTCGATGTTGTGCTGGTCGGGTCGTTTGCCGCCCATGCTCTGCCTCCTTCTGATGCGGTTACTCGCGTGTGCGGGTGTCGAAGTACAGGAATCGTGCCGGCGGGGGGCCCGGAACCCCGCTTGCCGAATCAGAAGGCCGGTCCGAGGGCGGCGTAGGCACGGGGCGGCCCGTTGCCCCGCAACGGCACGCCGAGGCCGAGGCGCACGCGCACGGGCGCGGCGAAGAAGAACGCCCATTGGGTGCTCAGTTCGGCGCCGGCGCCGAGCAGCGGATCGGCGGGCTCGGCGGATGCCGCCGTCGCACCGCACGGTCCCAGTCGAGCGAGCTGTTCGGGCGTGCACCAGGCATTGCCGGCATCGAGGAACACGGCCGCGGCGGCCTGCTCGAAGAACAGCGGCCACAACCGGATGCCGCGCGCGACGAGCGCGAGCGGGAATCGGTACTCGGCGCTGGCGCTCCAGCCGCGGGTCCCGCGGCGCACGCCGGGCGCGAAGCCCCGCAGGGGCAGGAACCGACTGTCGCCGATCGTGCCGGCGAAGCCGCCCAGGTCGAACGGCACGCCGGAGGCGCCGCCCAGCGCGGTGCGCGGCGCGCTCGCGCCGTCTCGCCGCAGGGCGCTCGCCCGCAGCGCGATCACGTGGTCGGCGAAGCCGAATGCGCGCTGATCGACGAATCCGGTCGTGCGCGCGATCCATTCGGCGTAGTCGTCGTCCAGGCTGGTTCCGGTATCGCGGTCCCAGCGGCGGCGCGCACCGAGCAGCAGCGTGGCGCCGCGTTCGGCGCTGATGGACAGCGTGTGCGCGCGGGCAGTGGTTGCGGTCAAGCGCGCGAAGGCGCCGTGTCGGCGCACGCGCGCCAGGTCATCACGCAGCGGCGGCCCGGCCGGCTCCAACAGACGCGCCCCTCGCGTGATTTCGGCACCGGCGACCAGGCTCACGAACGAGCGCCATTGTCGCCGGAGCAGCGTGGCGTGCGCGGCCGCGACATCCTCGCGCAGCAGCACGTCATGGCGCGTGCCGTCCTGTTGCTCCAGCACGCCGTCGATGTCCCAGTCGCGCGCGAGCGACAGGCCGAGGCGCGGATTGCCCAGTCCGGCGTAGGTATAATCGATCCAGCCTTCGTTGCGCCCTGTGGCGGGCGCGACACTCAGGCCGAGCGAGTAGCCGTGGCGTCCGACGACGTCGCGGCCGTAGATCGTTGCGCCCAGCAGGGTGCCGGTCGCCGGTTCCTCCTCATAGAGCGGCAGCCAGGACCGGGGCAGCAGACTCGGGACGGGCGAGTACCCACCGGAGCGCAGCGAATCGACGGCACTGGGAGCAGCGAGTACGGGCGTCGCCGTGAAGCGCGGGTGTAGCGCCGCGGGCGCCCGCCAGGTCGTCGAGTCGAGCGGCATTCGCTCGATGTGGAAGCCATCGGCGTGGTAACCGACGAAGATGATCGATTGGCCGTCCGGACTCGGTTCGGGGTGAAACGCGCCGCCCAGCACATTGCTGACCTGGCGGATCGGCGCGCGCCCATCGCCGCCAACCGCGTACAGGTTCGGGATTCCGCTGCGCTCGGATGCGTACAGCAGCCAGCGTCCATCGCGGGTCCAGGCGTGTCCATGCTCGGGCGCAGGGTCGTTCGTGATCCGGCGCAGCAGCGTGCCCGCGCTGTCGAGCAGGACGAGGTCGAAGCCGTCCCGGTCGAGGCGCGCTGCGGCAATGCGAGTGCCGTCCGGTGACCAGCGTGGCAGCGCCCAGTCCGTGCCGGGCCGCGGCGCGACCAGCGTGCGCAGCTCGCCTGTCGCCAGATCGAGAGCGACGAGCGACGTGCCTCCGGCTTCGTTGCGAACCGCGATGACGCGGCGCCCATCAGCGGCCACATCGGGCTCCGTCAAGCGCGCACCGTGGGTCAACCATTCCTGCTCGCCGGTGCGCGCATCGATGCGCACGAGGTCCTCGAAGATCCGATACGGCCCGCGCAAGCGGAACTGCGATGTGATCAGTGCGCGGCCATCGGGCAGCCATGCGGCCGGTCCGAGCTCGGTGCCGCCCTGGTCGCGCCTGGCGAGCGCCGTGCTGCCGCCGCGCGCGTCCAGCAGCCGCGTGGTCGGATCGCTGCGTCCGCTGCTCGCTGCGTAGGCGAGGCGGCCGCCAGCGGGGGCGAACCGTGGATGGAACGCGTAGCGACCGGCGTGCGTCAGGCGCTCGCTCGACGTGAGTCCCTCTGCGGCGAGCGAGTCGGCGAGCGCCGCGTAGCGTGCGGCGAGCTCGTCGCCCCAAGTACGCCACAGCTCGGTAAACGGCTGACCGAACGCATTGTCGGCGACACGGTCGAAGAAGATGCGCGGAGAGAGCCACGCGTTGACGGTGTGCTGCACCAGCCGGGCGAGTGCGTCGTCGCCCGCGCGCTCGTGGATCCAGTGCAGGAACAGCGAGCCGTACACGTAGGCGTGGGCGCCTTCTGGCCAGACCGGGTTCGGGCTGCTGACGCGGTCGAGCGGCGGGAGACCGTGCTCCAGCACGGCCGTGCGGACGACCATCTCGTGGTAGGCGCCATGCACCCGGCCGACGCCGGTAAAGCGCGATTCGATCTCCGTGGCGAGGCCCTCGATCGACCAGCCCGGTGTGCCGAGGACCGGAAACGCGAGCGGGATGCGACCGAAGATGCGGCGCAGCACGCCACTGATCCGGCCACTGCGATCGAGGTGAAAGAGGTGCGCCAGCTCATGGGAGACGACCAGCTCCAGCCAATCGCGGTAGTAGGCCAGAGCCGGGTTGTCGATCGGCGGCTTCGCAAAGACGTACAGCCGATTCGACGGCAGCGGCGTAGCGAACCCGTTAGCGAAGTCCGCATGGTCGCTGACGACGAGCTCGATGGTGCCGCGTGGCGCCGGCCCCACGATCTCGCGCAGCTCGGCGTGCGCGGCCTCGGCCACGGCGGCCGCTTGAGCGGCCAGCGAGTCGAGGCCGGCCATGTACGTGATGCGGAAGTGGTCCGTGCGCAGCGCACGCCAGTCGGCGTCCGGCGGGACCTGCGGCTCGGCGTGCTGCGGTGGGACGAACAGGGCGAGGGCGAGCGCCAGGGCTGGGGCTGAGGTTCCGGACATGCGTCGCATGCGCGGCAAGATCGCGCGCGGCGCCTTCAGCGCGCCAGCGTCGCGCGTTCGCGCAGGAACGCCTCGAGGCCGCGCAGGTGCGCCTGGGCGAGCCGGTCCTGAACCACCGGATCGCGCAGTGCGGCTTCCTGTTCCGGGATCATGAGGAACATCGACTCCGAAAATCCGACCGGCATCCAGGTGGTTCGCGCGAGCGCGAAGTCGCCCCAGATGATGCCCAGGTCGCGCAGCCCGAACTCGCGCAGCACCTCGCGCTGCAGGTGGCCGGCGAGCTCGACGGAATGCAACCGGCTCACCAGCATGCTCGTACCGGCGTGGCGGAATGGGTTCACGCCGTCCGGAAAGGCATTGTTGTGGATGGAAAAGAAGACGTCTGCATCGGCGCGGATCGCCAGGAGCGGCCGCTCGTAGAGCGGCACCGCAGCGGTGTCCGGCCGCGTCTCGAAGACCGTGGCGCCGCCAGCGCGGAGCAGCTCGACGAAGCGCTTCGCGATGGCGAGGTTCGCATCGGCCTCGGTCAAGCGCGTCGGACCGATCGCGCCGCCCGGCGGATGTCCGGCGTCGACCATGATCGTCAGGCCGCGCAGCGGCGCATCCGGATCGATCGCGGGCGGCCGGCGAACCCGTACGCGCAGATTGCCGTCCGGATCCCATTCCGCGAGGTAGCCCCAGAGCGGCTGCGACAGCTCGACGTGCAGCCGGTACTCGACATCACTGACGGCCTCCCACTGAATGCTCGACAGCAGCGGATCCAGCTCGCCGTAGTACAGCCAGTTCGTGCGGTTCTCCGCGCCGTAGACGGCAATGTCGAGGGCGTCCTCGCGCGCCAGCACATGGAAAGGTAGCCGCTCGGTCATACCGAGCACGATGTCGATCGATTCGGTGCCCGGCAGCGTGCGCACTGTGGTCACCGCTCCACGCACGGGGGGCACGCCTTCCGGCTGCAGCTCGACGTCTGCGACGCTCACCCACACGGTTTGCTCCGGCGTGAGCTCGACCCGGTACTCCGCGCCACGCTGACCGGTGATCGGCAGCCGCGTCCCGTTCGGGAAGAACCAATGATAGGGTGTGCCGCCGCCGGCGACGGCCTGTCCGATGGCGACGCTGTCGACGCGCGTGCTGCGCACCACGCCGACCCGCGCCTCGCCGTGGTGTACGCCGATGCTGGCCTCGAGCGGCACGCGTACGGTATCGTCGCCGGTGACCAGCTCGACGATCGCGGTTGCCGCCGTGTCGGGTGTCACACCGAAGCGCGGCGCAGCAACGCCCGTATCCAGCGCGAGGAGGGGCTGTCGCACCGGTACGCGAGCGAAGTACTCGACGAATTCACGCGGCGGCACTGCAACATCGCGCATGAAGCCCTCGGGCCGTGCTGCGACACGTCGCTCCTCGAGGCGGATGATGCTGCTGTCCGGCAACAGCAGACGCGCTTCGGCGCCGGGCACGCCACGAACTCCGAACTCGACGACTTCTCCCTCACGTACCACGAGCGTGCCGCGTGGCGTGATGCTACCGGCGACGATGTCGAGCGGGTCGACGACCTCCGCGGGCGCCGGCACCCGCACGGCACGCGTTGCCTGCGCGCGTTGATCCGCGACGTTCGCGACGACGTCGTAGCGGCCGTCCGACGGCACCGGCAGGAAGGCGAGGAAGGACCCGTTCGGCTGCACCACGACGGGCGCGGCATTGATCGTCAGCGTGGCCCGCCCGGTGCCGACGCTGCCGAAGATGAAGTTGCTATCGCTCACGGTCAGCGCCTGATCCTCCTCGGGATAGACGACATCGACGGCGAGCGGCCCGTCCACGGCCGGGATCGGCGGCAGCGCGGGCGCGCCAGCGGGCCGCGGCTCGGCGTCGCGGACGGTCGGCGCGCAGCCCAGCAGGAG
>JBOHRE010000124.1:0-8285 GCA_050732635.1 Longimicrobiales bacterium
GGCGGGGGCGGGGGTACCCGGCGGGTGTCGGCCGCGGCCCGCGATCCGGCTCCGGCTGCCGATCCGGCCGCGGCGCCCGTTGCCGCTCCGGCTCCCGCTGCCGCTCCGGGTCCGGTTGCCGCCCTCCGGCGCGGTCCGGCCATGCGCGCGAACTCGCGGCCGATGAAGAAATCGTCGCCAGCGCGGACCGCGCCACGTCGCCAGTCGCGTCCATACCACGTCGTGTCCTGGCTGACGATGTTGAGCTCGACCACGCCCCGCGCCTCCAGCTCGCGGGCCTCGCGCAGCAGCGCGTCCAGCGGCGTCGAGCGGAAGCGGCCGCGCATGAGCGGGATCGCACAGAACGCGCAGGTGTGATCGCAGCCTTCGCTGATCTTCAGGAACGTCGTGTGGGGCGTCGCCGTGGTGAGCGCGCGCAGCGGCCGCTCCATGGTCGGCAGCGGCGCGGCTTCGGGCCCGAGCAGGCCTCTCGCCCGCAGCTCCGGCAGCAGACGGTCGGTCTCGGTGAGACCGAGGAAGAGATCGACCTCGGGGAGCTCCGCGCTCAGCTCATCCTTGTAGCGCTGCACGAGACAACCCAGCGCAACGACCGCCCGCGCCCGGCCGGCCTGCTTCGACCGGACCGCGGCGAGGATGGCGTCGACCGATTCTTCCTTGGCCATGTCGATGAAGCCGCACGTATTGACCAGGATGACGTCCGCCTCGCCTTCGGCCGCCACGACCCGCGCGCCGGTGTGCAGCACGCGTGCGAGCAGCCGCTCGCTGTCGACCGTGTTCTTGTCGCAGCCCAGCGTGATCATTGCCACGCGCAGCTCTTGCGGCTGATGGGAAGCGCGCTGCGCCGGAAGCGACTGGGAGCGGCGGCCCGAGGGCCGCACGGCCGTGTCGTGCCCTGCGAGCACGGGCAGAGCGATACGGCGGGTGGGGAGTGGACTCATTACGTCGAGTATATGCGGCTCAGCCGCGATCGACCACCGTGGCGCCCGCGGGCGGCTCGAATCGGAACAGCGAGTCGTCCAGGCGTGGGTTGATGCGCAGGTCGGAGAGCCGGAACTCGCGCACAGTACCGTTCTCCTCACGGATCTCGAAGCGTCGCACCAGCGCGTCCTGCGTGTCGATCCAGACCTTGAGCGCACGGTAGCCCGCGGCCGCCCGCGGCTCGAGCGTCAGCACGTGTGCGCTGCGGCCGTCCACCTCCTCGGTCCCCTCGAGCGTCGCGCGGAAGCGCGCGACCGGATCGCCGATGAACTGTCGACGCAGGTCGACCGCACCGGCGCCGCCCGCACCCGCCGACGTGCGCAGCACCTGCTTCGGATCGACGCTGGGATAGTAGATCCAGATGTGGCGTCCGTCGCTGACGATCACATCGCCCTCGGGGTCGCTGAACCGCATGAGGAACCGGTCCGGTGTGCGCTGATAGATCGTGCCGCTGCTGGTCGTGCTCGAGCGCAGCAGCGGGTTATCGAGCCGTTGCACGAACTCGGTCTGCAGCGATTGCACGCGCTCGTATGCCGCCGACGCGCGGCGCAGCACAGCCTCGGCGGACGCGCCCTCATTCGGCTGCGACGGTGCACCCGCCGTCGGCCCGGCGTCAGCCGGCGCCGGCGGGCGGCTGCCCGAATGCGCCGCACCGGCCTCGCGCGCCTCACGCTCCAGCAGCGCAGCGCCGACGCCGTTCACCGTGTCCAGACCGCGCACCGGATCGTCGACACGCAGCTCGCTCGGCGAACTCGTGTCGGGCGCGAACACGTGATTCGACGACGGCGCCGACGTCGACGCGCTCGCGTCCGCGCCACTCTCGTCGGCCACGAAATGATTGCGGGCGCCCAGCGCGATTGCGGCCGCGACGCCCGCGAAAGCCAATGCGATCAGTACTCGTTTCACGTCAGTCCAAACCGACCTTCCGTGTGTTCCACTGTCTACCCGGAGCGGATGGGCGCGTTCCGGAACGGCGATGTCGACGCGCTGTGGTGAGCGAACGAGCGAGGTCACTCCAAGCCGACCAGCACCTCGCGCGGCTTCGATCCATCCGGCGGGCCGAGCACGCCGGCCGCGTGAAGCTGGTCGATGATGCGAGCGGCGCGACCGTAGCCGATGCGCAGCCTCCGCTGCAGGAGCGAGGTCGATCCTTGCTGGAACTGCACGCAGATCTCGGCGGCCTGCTGGAACAGCGGATCGCGCTCGGCGACGAGGTCCTCGGGCAGCTCGTCGGCTTCCGCGGCCTCGCGCGCGCGCACGACCTCGAGAATGTCCTCTTCGGCCGCGGCCGGCGCCTGCTCCCGCGCCCGATACCACTCCATCAGCGCCTCCGTATCATCGGTGCTGATGTAGGCGCCCTGCACGCGCACGGGATCGGAGCGACCGGGTGGCAGGAACAGCATATCCCCGTTGCCCAGCAGCGCGTCGGCTCCGTTCTGGTCCAGGATCGTGCGCGAGTCGACCTTCGAGGCCACGCGGAACGCGATGCGGCACGGAAAATTCGCCTTGATCAGGCCCGTGATGACGTTCACGCTGGGACGTTGCGTCGCCACGATCAGGTGGATGCCAATGGCGCGCGCCTTCTGCGCGAGCTGCGCGAGTGGGCGTTCGATCTCCGACTGCACCGACATCATCAGATCGGCCAACTCATCGATGATGAGCACGATGAACGGAAGTGGCCCACCATCGTAGGCGCGCGCCGCGTCGCTATCCGCGACATCGTCCGCGTCGTCCTCCTCGGCCGGCCAGCGCAGCACGCGCCTTTCTTCGACGCGGCGATTGAACTCGCTCACCGAGCGCGCGCCGTTTTCGGCGATTAGACCGTAGCGCCGCTCCATTTCGAGCACCGCCCAGCGCAGCACGACCGCGGCGTCCTTCGGGTCCGTCACCACCGGATGCCGCAGGTGCGGCAGGTCGCCGTACATGCTCAACTCGACCATCTTCGGATCGATCATCAGCAGACGCAGCGAGCGTGGCGAGTGGCGGTAGACCAGGCTGGTGATGATCGTATTGATGCAGACCGATTTGCCGGAACCGGTCGCGCCGGCGATCAGCACGTGCGGCATGCGCGTCAGGTCACTGACATACGGATTGCCGGTCAGGTCCTTGCCGAGCGCGAGCGGCAGCAAGCCGCGCGAGCGGCGGAACGCCGGCGCCTCGACGATCTCGCGCAACTGCACGACTTCGGCGACCGGATTCGGCACTTCCACGCCGACCGCGCCCTTCCCCGGAATCGGCGCGACGATGCGCACGCTGGGCGCCTTGAGTGCGAGCGCCAGGTCCGCATCCAGGTTCGCGATACGATTCACCTTCACGCCCGGCGCCGGGACCACCTCGTACTGCGTCACCACCGGCCCGGTGGTACGCCCGCCGATCTGCCCCTCGACGCGGAACGTCTTCAGCGTGTCGATCAGGACCGCGCCCAGGCGGTCCAGCTCACCCTCCGCCATTGACGCGTCACGCGCCGGCTGGGGCGTCAGCAAGTCGATCGGCGGCAGGTCGTCGGACTCCGGTCGGCCCGTGTCCTCGAGCTCCGTCTCACGCAGGCGTGACCGGCGACGTCGCCGGAGCAGCCCGGTGGCGCTCGCATCGGCCGTCGCCAACGCCGCTTCGCTGTCGAGCTCGATCTCCGGCAGCAGCTCCTCGGTCGGCGGCGCGAACCCGCGCGCCGCGTGGGTCACGGCCGTGCCCGAATCCGGGCCCGTACGGCGGACTGCGCTGGCGACGGCGCGTGCCGCGCTCCGCGCCGGGTTCCAGCCCAGCGTCGCCACACAGAGTCCGAGGGTCACGAACAGCAGCAGCAGCACGGCCCCGAGCCAGCCCAGTCCAGCCGCCAGCAGGGCGCCGACGACGCCACCCAGCCAGCCCGCCGCCTCGGGCCGTACCACTCCAGCGGGCGCGAGCACGTCCGGCGCCAGCAGCATCGCGCCGGTCGGCAACACCAGCGCCAGACCGAGCCCCAGCGTGCCCCACCGCAACCCCCTGCCCCGCTCGATCCAGCCGAACGCCACCGCGCCACCCAGCGCCGCGACCAGTGCCAGCACGGGCGCGCCGATGCCGAAGGCGCCGACCACGCCGCGCGCGAAGCCCGCGCCCGCCGGTCCGAGCAGGTTCTGCGAGCTACCCAACCGCTCGCCCAGCCCGCCCAGCACGTTCGCGGGCACCAGACTCAGCAGCATGAACAGCGCGAGCGCGAGCAGCCCGAGTCCTGCGAGCTCGCGTCGCTGCTCCTCTGAGATCATTCGGTTGCCGGTGTGAGGTTGCCAGCCGCCTGCCGTGCGTCCTGCAGCACGCCTGCCGCGAGCCAGAGGGGAGGAGCCCGCGTATCGTCCGGCGCAGCCGCCGGACGCCCTAGCGCTTTCAAACTGTCGACACCCGCCCGATTTGTCGATCCCGTCCCTTATCGCCTAACGCAGAAGCGCCCGCCCTACCCACCCGCCTGGACCCCTGCGGCGGGCTGCGCCCGCCGCTCCAAATACCTCGTATCCACCGCCCCTGCCACGAACCCCGCGTCGGTCATGAGTGCGAGCAGGAACGGAATGGTCGTGTGGATCCCTTCGATGATGAAGGACTCGAGCGCGAAGCGCATCCGCGCGATGGCCTCGTCGCGGGTGCAGCCGTGCACGATCAGCTTCGCGATCAGCGAGTCGTAGTTGGGCGGCACGCGGTAGCCCGCGTAGACGTGTGTGTCGACGCGCACGCCGGGGCCGCCCGGCGGATGGAAGATGCTGATGGTGCCCGGGCTCGGCGCGAAGTTGCGTGCCGGATCCTCCGCATTGATGCGGCATTCGATGGCGTGCCCGCGCAGCCGCAGCGGCTGTTCCGGCGGCGTCAGCGGCTCGCCGGCCGCGATGCGGATCTGCTCCTTGACCAGATCGTACCCGGTCACCACCTCGGTCACCGGGTGTTCGACCTGAATGCGGGTGTTCATCTCCATGAAGTAGAACGACCCGTCCTGATCGAGCAGGAATTCAATCGTGCCGGCGGAGTGGTAGCCGATCGATTGCGCGCCGCGCACGGCCGCGTCGCCCATCGCTTCGCGCAGTTCGGCGGTGACGGCGGGCGAGGGCGACTCCTCCAGCAGCTTCTGGTGCCGCCGCTGAATCGAACATTCGCGCTCGCCCAGGTGCACGATATGGCCGTGCTTGTCGCCCAGCAGCTGGAACTCGATATGGCGGGGTCGCGCGAGGTACTTCTCCAGGTACACCGTCGCGTCGCCAAACGCCGCCTGCGCTTCCTGCTGCGCGGCCTGGAAGTGACGCGGGAACGCGACCGGATCCTCGGCCACGCGCATGCCCTTGCCGCCGCCGCCGGCGGCGGCCTTGATCAGCACCGGGAACCCGATCTCCTGCGCCGTCTCCAGCGCCTGATCGCTGTCGCCGACGGCGCCCTCGCTGCCTGGCACGGCCGGTACGCCGCTCGCCATCATGGTCCGGCGCGCGGCTGCCTTGTCGCCCATCAGACGGATCTGTTCCGCGCTCGGACCGATGAAGACGATGTCGGAATGATCGCAGATCTCGGCGAATTCGGCGTTTTCGGCGAGGAACCCGTAGCCCGGATGTATCGCCTCGGCGCCGGTGACCTCGGCGGCCGCGATGATGCGCGGGATGTTGAGGTAGCTCTCGCGTGCTGGTGGTGGACCGATGCAGACATCCTCATCGGCGAAGCGAACGTGCAGCGATTCGCGGTCGGCCTCGCTGTAGACGGCGACGGTGCGGATCCCCAGCTCGCGGCATGCCCGGATCACCCGGAGCGCGATTTCGCCCCGGTTCGCCACCAGGATCTTTCGGAACATCGAAATCGGCGGGTTACTTCTTCAGCTCGACGCGGAACAGCACCTGTCCGTACTCGACCGGCTCCGCGTTGGTGACCAGGACCTCGCGCACCGTGCCGTCGACCTCCGACTCCAGCTCGTTCATGAGCTTCATCGCCTCGAGGATGCACAGTGTCTGGCCTTTCACGATCGTCGAGCCGACTTCTGCGTACGGCGGCGCGTCGGGCGCTGGCGCTCGATAGAACGTGCCGACCATCGGCGACTTCACTTCATGGAGATCCGTCCGAGGCGGCGCCGTCGCGCTTGCCGGGCCCGCATTCGATTCCGGCGGCGACGCCGTTTCGCTGGCCGCTGCGTCCGAGCCAGGCTCGCGCGCCGTGCCGCTCGCTTGCGCGACCGTGGCGGCCGCTGGTCCGGGCGCGTTCGGCGCCGGCGGTGGCGTCTTCGCCACCCGGATGCGGGTGCCCGCCCGGCTGATCTCGAGCGAGTCGATGCCGCTGTCGTCGACGGCGGCGATCAGTGCACGAACGAAATCGAGATCGATCAGCGGCTTCGATGCGTTCTTGGTATACCCGCTATTCGTGCTCGAGTCGACGGTCTCGCGAGAGCCTGCGCGACCCGCTTTCTTGCCCGTGGCCTTGCCGCCCGTGGCTGCCATTGCCTTCTCCCGTTGCGAACGGAGCGCCGAGTTCAACGACCGCTCAGGCGCTGCGCTGCAGGTGGTGGACCAGCCCGCGCACCGCCAGGCGGTAGCTCTCCGCGCCGAATCCCATGACAACGCCCGTGGCGACGCCCGCCAGCAACGAACGGCGGCGAAACGACTCCCGGGCGAGCGTGTTCGACAGGTGTACCTCGACGAACGGACGCGCCACCCCGACCAGCGCATCGCGTAGCGCAATGCTCGTGTGGGTGTACGCGCCCGCATTGATCACGAACCCAGCGACTTCGGGCGCATCCGCATGGATGCGATCGATCAGCGCACCCTCACCATTCGCCTGGAAATTCCGCAGCTCGACGCCGAGATCGGCGCCCAGCTGCTCCAAGGAGGTGGCGATCTCGGCGAGCGTCGAGCGTCCATAGATCTCCGGCTCGCGCGCGCCCAACAGGTTCAGGTTCGGCCCGTGCAGGACCGAGATCCTCAATGCTTGAGGCTTTGCAGCCACGCCCTGAACATTTCCAAATCCTCGTCGTCCTCGACCTCGCCGGGCGGTGGCGAGGTCGGCTCGGCCGGAGGCTCCCGGCGCAGTTCGCGCTCGCCGGACCCCGCTCCTCCACCCCACGCCAGCAGAGAATCGAAGTACGACCGGATCGTCGGGCCGCTAGCGGCCGGCTCCGCGGCCGCCTCGTCCATCCAGTACGGGCTCGACTCGGCCGCCGCCGCGCCACCTGCGCCGGTCCACGCCGACTCGACCTCTTCCGGCTCCGGTGAAGCTGCCCAGCTGTCCGTCTCGCCGGAAGCTGGCTCGCGGCTCGCTTCCGCCGCAAGCGGCTCGCTCGGCTCTGCCCCTTCGGCGTCGGGGTAAACCGTCCACGAAGCCAATTCCTCCGCCGCACGCTCCGACTCCGCGGCGCTCTCCGGCTCGCTGGCAGCCTCCGGCTCCATCACGCCCTCGGCGAAGGGGTCGCGCCAGCCCTCGGGCTCCCTGGCGTCCGCTTCGGAGGCCGCCGCCTCGGCCGCGCCAGGCGCCTCCGCGCCCCATTCCTCGACCTTGAACTCGGCCTCCGCCAGCTTGACCTCGAGCCGGCTATCGCCGGGCCGTTGGTCGAGCAGCTCGTAGTAGACGTCGACAGCACGCTGATAGAATCCCTGCCGCATGTACAAATCAGCCATCGTCTCGGTGACCAGCTCCGCCGGCGCTTCGGCACCCTCGCTCTCCTCGAAGGCGACATCGCTGCCGAGCAGCGACGCATTCGCCGCCTCGGGGAGCTCGACGCGCTCGCCCGTTTCCAGCCCCCAGTCGGTCGTGTCGATCGGCTCGACCTCGGCCGCATCCGGCTCGGTCTCGTCGTCGAACGTCAGGTCACGCGAGCCGCCACTCAGATCCGTGATGGCCGTGCCGGAAAAGAACGCTCGGGCGAAGTCTTCGACCGCGCTCGTCGCCGGCGGCTCCTCCGCTTCGACCGCGGGCTCCTCCGCGATCGCCTCCTCCGCCGGGCCCCCCTCCGCGATCATCTCCTCCGCCGCGGCCTCCTCCGCCGCGGCCTCCTCGGCCCCAGGCCCGTAGGCCACGGGCTCGCCGGCCGCCGGCTCGCCCTCCGCTACGTCCTCGGGCGCGCCCGCCTCGATCGACTCGCGCTGCGCGTCCACTTCGCGCCGCGACTCCGCCGGTGCGTACGGCAAGGCCTCCTGCTCTGCGTCGATCGCTTCCGCCGTGGTGCCCTGAGCGAGCACGTCGTCGAGCGCGTCGTCGTCGACGGCAGTCTGTTCGTCGGGCGCCTGCTCGGCCGTCTGCCGCTCCGGTACGCCGTGGGCGGCGGGCGCTGCGCCGGCCTCCTCCTCGGCGGCCGGCCCCTCGGCCGGTGACCTGGCGGC
>JBOHRE010000125.1:0-8285 GCA_050732635.1 Longimicrobiales bacterium
GTGCGCGCCTCCTCGGCCCGCAGGGCCGCCTGCGCCGCAGGCGCTCCTGGGCGCGCGCGCCGCGCGCGCCCATCGCGCTATTCCGCTGTCCTCTCCTGTGCGCGGTATTGCCGCGCATGGAGCTCCATGCCGGCGCGCTGCGAATCGACGCGCTGCCCACGACGGAGCGGCCGCGGGAGCGGTTGCGCGGCGTGGGCGCGCAGGCGCTCAGTGTGCGCGAGCTGCTGGCCGTCATCATCGGCACCGGCGGGCGGGCGCAGGCAGCAGCCGGCGCGCCGGTGAACGGCGCGCCGCCGAATGGTGTCGGCCGTTCGGCGTTCGGCATCGCTGCTGATCTCGTCCGGGTCGCTGGCGGCTCACTGCGACGGCTGGCCGCGCTGGAGCTGGCCGAGCTCGAGGCGGTGCCGGGCGTCGGCCCAGCCATCGCGGCGCGCGTGGCCGCGGCCCTCGAGCTGGGCCGCAGGCTGGCGAAAGAGGGGCCGAGCGAGCGGCCGCGCATCCGCATGCCTGCCGACGTCTACGAGCTCTGCGCGCCCTCCATGCGCGACCTGCGGCACGAGGAGTTTCGAGCGCTGCTGCTGAACGCGCGCCGCGAGGCGATCCGCGAGGTCACGATCACGCGTGGCGTGCTGGATGGCTCGCTCGTGCATCCGCGCGAGGTCTTCCGCGCCGCGATCGCCGAGAGCGCCTCCGCCCTGATCCTCGTCCACAACCACCCGTCGGGCGACCCCGCGCCGTCCCCCGACGACCGCGCTGCGACCAAGCAGATCTGCGCCGCGGGCGACGTGGTCGGCATCGACGTGCTCGACCACATCATCATCGGCGACGGCCGCTTCGTCTCCTTCGCCGAGCAGGGCTGGCTCCAGCCGCCGACGGCATGAGCGGCCCGATCAACATCACCGCGGCGCGCGCCGGCTTGGCGCAGCTCGTCGACCGCGCGGCGGCGGGTGAGGAGATCGTGATCGCGAAGGCCGGATGCCCGCGCGCGCGCCTCCTGCCGCTCGTCGTTGCCACGTCGCTGCGCGAGCCGGGCGGCTGGCGCGCCTCCGTCCGCATCGGCGACGAGTTCGACACACCGCTCCAGCCCCAGGATCTGCTGTGAAGCGGGCCGAACGCCGCGCCTCGCGCGACCCGGTCCAGACCGGCGCGCAGCCGATCGCCGCCTACATGCAGCGCGTCCCGGACGAACTGCTCCAGGTGCAGCCGCGCCAGCCGCCGCTCCACTTTCAGCGGCCGCGGGCCCGTCTGCTACTGCGCACCCGCGCCTTCCTCGAGTGGCAGTCCGGAGCGGAAAACCTGCCCCGTTACGTCTTCAAGCTGATCACCGGGGCCGACCTCGTGTTCGTCAGCGAGGTCAGCCTGTGGGAGCTCCGCGTCAAGGCGGCAATCGGTCGCATCAGCCTCCCCGATTTCGAGCTCAGCGACCTTGCAGCCGAAGGCATCTCCTACCTCCCCGTCCGCCCGCTGCACATCGAGCGCGCTGCGACCTACACCGATGTGCCAGGCGCCTTCACCCGCCTGCTCCTGGCCCAATCCGCCGTCGAGCGCCTCTGGCTCATCGGCTGAGCCGCTAGCGCAGCGTCGCGGAGCCTCGACGCCCTGCGCGCTGCGACGACACCGTCGCCGACCCTCGGGACCGCCGCGGGCAGGCGCACAGACCGAACACGCCGCCGCCAGGCGCCCGGACCGGACACGCCGCCGGCGCGCTTCCCTACGCCCCATCCGGGCCCTCGTGTTTTTTGTACAGGTTGTACGGCGCGTCGCCGGCAGACGACGAGATGGGACATGCCCGGCGCGAGGCCGGCTAGAAGCCGACCGCGCCGGCACGACGATGTTCGAGGTGCGGCGACGCCAGCGCCGCGTTCGGCCGGCGCTGACCACGTGAGTGCGGCGCGGGCGCTCGCCGCTGACAGGCGTACGAGCCGCCGCGCAGTCTGCCGGGCGTCTGAAGTGGCGGACGCGGGCAGCCGCAGAGATGAGCGACGCGGCGGCTGTGGCGCATCGGGCGGTTGGGCGGCGGCGAGCTGTACAACATGTACCAAAAGTAAGAGGGTGCGTGGAGTAGCTGAGCGGCGGCGGCCGGAGGCCAAGACGTGCCGCGGGGGCGCAGGGCTCGAAGCGGGGCGCCGAAGACCGGGGGAGCGGCGAGGCGGGGACCGGCGACGACCGGAGCGGCGACGCGAGGATCGGCGCCGCGGGAGCGGCGGGTGTCAGGCGCGGCCGACGCTCCAGTGCTCGAAGCCGAGGGTGCGCATGCGTGCGGGGTCCCAGAGGTTGCGGCCGTCGAAGATGCGGGGGGTGCGCATGAGGCTCTTCATGCGGTCGAAGTCGGGGCGGCGGTAGGCGAGCCACTCGGTGAGGACGATGAGGGCGTCGGCGTCGCGGAGTGCGTCGTAGTTGGTGGCGCAGAGCTGGATGCGGTCGCCGAAGACGCCGCGGGCGACATCCATGGCCTGCGGGTCATGGGCGGCGACGCTGGCGCCGCGCTCGAGCAGGCCTTCGATGACGACGAGCGAAGGGGCCTCGCGCATGTCGTCGGTCTCGGGCTTGAAGGCGAGACCCCAGACGGCGATGGTGCGGCCGGCAAGGCCGTCCTCGAAGTGGCGGTCGAGCACGCGCAGGACGAGCCGCTTCTGGTCCTCGTTCAGGCGCTGGACGGAGTCGAGGATGCTGGCATCGACCTGGAGCTCGTGCAGGGTGCGGATCAGCGCCTTCACGTCCTTGGGGAAGCAGCTGCCGCCGTAGCCGACGCCGGGGAAGAGGAAGGATGGGCCAATGCGGGGATCGGTGCCGATTCCCGTGCGCACCTTGTCGACATCGGCGCCGACTTGCTCGCAGAGCCGTGCGACCATGTTCATGAAGGAGATGCGCGTGGCGAGCATGGCATTGGCGGCGTATTTGGTGATCTCGGCCGAGGCGATGTCCATGAAGAGGACGGGATTACCGGTGCGGACGAAGGGGGCGTAGAGCTCGGCAATGCGCTCGCGCGCGCGATCGGACTCCGCGCCGACGACGACACGGTCGGGCTTCATGAAGTCGTTGACGGCGTCGCCCTCCTTGAGGAACTCGGGGTTGGAGCAGACATGCACCGGGTGAGAGGCGTGCGCCTCGATGGTTTCGCGTACGCGTGCGGCCGTACCGACGGGGACCGTGCTCTTGGTGAGGACGATCTTCTCGTCGTTCATATTGCGGCCGATGGTCTCGGCGACGTCCAGCACGTGGCGCAGGTCCGCACTGCCGTCCTCGCCTGGCGGCGTGCCCACGGCGACGAACAGGATCTCCGAGTCACGCACGGTCCGGGCGATGTCGACCGTGAAGCGCAGGCGGCCCTCGGCCAGATTGCGCTCGACGAGATCGTCGAGGCCCGGCTCGTAGATCGGGATGCGGCCGGCACTCAGGGCGTCGATCTTGGCTGCGTCGACATCCGCGCAGATCACGTCGTTGCCGGTCTCGGCCAGACATGCACCGACCACGAGGCCGACGTAACCGGTGCCTATGACGCCTACCTTCATCGGTGATTACGCGCGAACTGGTGAACGTGAGACGAGGGTCGCCCAAGATAAGGCAGCGGGAGCGGGATCGGGAGTTGGGGCTGGGGCTAGGGCTAGGGCTGGGGCTGGGGCGGACGCGGGGGCGGGCGCGGGCGCGGGGGCGGGGGCCTGCGCGGGGGCGTCAGAACAGCCAGCGGAGGAGGGCGGCGGCGTGGCGTTCGCGCCAGTCGGGGCCTTGCTCGAGGGTGAGGTGTGCCTCGAGCTCGAGGTGGGAGGCGGCGCGGAGCCAGGCGGAGAGGCCGGCGCCGGTGCTGCGGCCAGCGCGTTCGGGGGCGAAGAGGTTCTCATCGCCGCGGTCGCGGGTGAAGAGGTCGGCGCGCAGACGCAGGGTCGCAGCGGCGAGGTCGGCGGCGGCGCGGGCGCGCCACTCCGAGCCGTGGCCGGCCAGGCCGTGGCCGAGCGGGCGGCCGTCGTCGGTCCAGCCACCGCGGAAGAACCAGTTGCGGTGCCAGATCGTGTTGCCGCAGCAGGAGCGGGCGAAGGCGGCGTGCTCGACGCCGAGCGCGAGCTGCGGCAGGCGGGGCAGTGCGGGCAGCTCGAGACCGAGCACGTAGCCGGGCACGTCGAAGAGCGCGCCGGCGCTGTCGTCGGCGCCGAACTCGGCGTAGAGCGCCAGTGGCAGCGGCCGGAACGGCACGGCCCAGCGGGCGTCGAGCGACACCAGCTGCGCATCGAACTCGCCCTGCTCACCGGCGTGCTTGCCGATCAGCATGTAGGCGATGTTGCGCAGCGTGGCGGGCGAGTTGCCTGCGCCGCCGAACATGACACCGCGGGCGACGCCGAGCGCGAGGCGCGGGTGCGGCGCGCTGGTCGCGCGCATGGCCCAGAACCACGGCTCGGTCCTGCGGTCCTCATCGCCGCCCCAGATGACGTTGTCGATACGAGAGGCAAAGAGCTGCAGCCCGACAGGCCCCAGTGCACGCAGGAAGCCGGGCAGCGTCACCGGCGGAGTGATGCGCAGGCCGCCACCCGTGAAGCCGAGCTCGCCGGACAGGATCAGGCCGGAGCTGGCGGCACCGTAGCCGAGCGCGCGCCGGCCGAGCCAGAGATCGAGCGGGCCGACGAGACCGTTCATGTACGCGTCGAACGGCTGCGGATCGCGCGCGCCGGCCCGCGGCGCATACGCCACGCTGATGCGCGGACCCAGCGAGAACGCGGCATCACCGATCCCCAGCAGCACGGAGCCGTCCGGCTGCGCGCGTGCGCCCGTCCAGTCGGTGGCCGGGTCGTAGCCGATGCCGGCCAGAGCGCCGCCCTCGAGGCGGGCGGCGCCGGCAGCGAGCATCGAGCGCGTGACGCGCAGCGCGGCGTCGCCCTCCGACCACGTTGGGCGCGTGTACTCCTCCGCGAAGCGGGCCCGCCAGGATTGAATGAGCGGATTGACGTCGCCGGCGTCGGTCTGTGCGGCGTGATCCAGGGCCGCGGCGACCTCGGCCATCGGCGGCGTGCGGTCGCCCGGATCGTAGCCCGCCGGCAGCAGGCCCAGGGCATGCAGGCGGAGCATGGCGGAACGGGCCCAGTGGTTTGATGGCAGGTGCGGTGAGGCGCGGGCTGGGGCTTGGGCTGGGGCTGGGGACCGCTGGGCTGTCGGGTCGGTCTGGGCGGTGAGCGGGGGCGCAGTGAGGGGGATCGTCAGGGCGGCCAGCGCGAGCGCGGCCGTGCGGTGTGGGCGTGAGCGGGGCGTGCGGCGCGGGCTCGCGGGCGCTGCCACACGAGCGGCGCCGGGGTGTATAAACATCCGGGATGGCGGTCCGCGCCGGTCCATGATCCGAGATGCTACCACGCGGAACGCCTGGCGTCCACGCCTGGAATGTTGGAAATCAACAGGTTAGCGCGTTATCATCAAACGAGCACACGCGCCGCCCGCGGTCCCTAAAGCCCACATGCGAAGTAGACACTGAGGCGACGTACGCGATGAATCCAACGGCGACTCTGGAACGTGACAGCGCAGCCATGGCTGCGCTGCCGACGCGCCTGCGGGCCGCGATCGAGCCGCACGCCGAGCGGCTGGATGCGGCGCTGATCGCGCGGGCGTACGCGTACAGTGTGGCCGCGCACGAGGGGCAGAAGCGGGCATCGGGCGAGGATTACGTCGACCACTGTGTCGACGTGGCCAAGATTCTCGCCGATCTGCACCTGGACACGGCGTCCGTGGCCGCGGGGCTGATCCACGACGTGGTCGAGGACACGAACGCGTCGCTGGAGGCGGTGCGCGAGGAGTTCGGCGATGAGATCGCCCGCATCGTCGACGGTCTGACGAAGATCGGGCGGGTGCAGTTCCGGTCGTCGACGGAGCAGCAGGTCGAGAACTATCGCAAGCTGCTGCTGTCCATGGCCACGGACGCGCGGGTGATCCTGATCAAGCTGGCGGACCGGCTGCACAACATGCGGACGCTGGACCATCTGAGACGGGAGAAGCAGCACCGCATCGCGCTGGAAACGCAGGAGATCTACGCGCCGCTCGCGCATCGGCTGGGCATGGCGCACATCAAATGGGAGCTGGAGGACCTGGCGTTCAAGTACGTGTACCCGGAGGAGTACCGGGCACTCGCGAAGCAGGTCGCCGACAAGCGCAAGGAGCGCGAGGAGCAGATCGCGGCGCTGCTGAAGCCGCTCGAGGAGCACCTGAAGGAAGCGGGCATCCCCTGCGAGCTGTACGGCCGACCGAAGCACCTGTGGTCGATCTACCGCAAGATGGTGAAGCGGTCGAAGCCGTACGAAGAGATCTACGACCTGATGGCCATCCGCGTGATCACCGACACGGTGGCGAACTGCTACCACGCACTGGGCGTGATCCACACGGAATGGACGCCGTTGCAGGAGCGCTTCCACGACTACATCGCCACGCCGAAGTCGAACATGTACCGCTCACTGCACACGACGGTGTTCGGGCCGGGCGGGCGGCTGTACGAGATCCAGATCCGCACACGCGAGATGCATCGCACGGCGGAATACGGGATCGCGTCGCACTGGCGGTATAAGGAGAGTCGGGCTGGGGCTGGGGCTGGGGCTGGGGACGGCGCGGCTGGGGCGCCGGCGCGACCGACGCCGTCGCGGCGGGCCAGCGAGGTGGATGAGACGCTGATCTGGTTCCGGCAGGTGCTGGAGTGGCAGCAGGAGACGCGCGAGCCGGAGGAGTTCATGGAGTTCCTCCGGATCGACCTGTTCCAGGACGAGATCTTCGTGTTCACGCCGAAGGGCGACGTGAAGCAGCTACCGCGCGGCGCGACGCCGATCGACTTCGCGTTCGCGGTGCATACGGAGGTCGGGCTGCGCTGCGCGGGCGCGAAGGTGAACGGTCGGATCGCGCCGCTGGCGCGGGAGCTGAAGAACGGCGACACGGTCGAGGTGGTCACGGATGCGCGGCAGCGGCCGTCGCGCGACTGGCTTGCGTTCGTCAAGACGGCGCGAGCGAGGCAGAAGATCCGGCAGTGGATCAACAAGGAGGAGTTCGACGCATCGCTGGCGCTGGGCCGCGAGCTGCTCGAGCGCGAGATCAAGAAGGCGCGCAAGCCGAAGCCCGACGAGGCGACGCTGCAGCAGGTTGCCGAGGCGCTGAACCTGCCGACGCCGGATCACCTGCATGCCGCACTGGGGCGCGGCGAGCTGGGCCCGTACGCCGTGCTCAAGGCGTTGTTCCCGGAACAGACCGATGAGGCGCCGCCGGACAAGCCGCCGACCGCATTCGAGCGGCTGGTCGACAAGGTGCGGGGCACGGGCAAGGGCGTGCGCGTGCAGGGCCTGGAGAACCTGATGGTGCACTACTCGCAGTGCTGTCAGGCCGTGCCCGGCGACCCGGTGATCGGCTACATCACGCGGGGTCGCGGCATCTCGATCCACCGCGTGGACTGCCCGAACGTGCTGCAACTCGCGAATCATCCGGAGCGGCGCATCGAGATCGAGTGGAAGGCGGAGTCGGGCGACCGCTTCTATGTGCGGCTGGTCGTCGAGGGCAACGACCGGCGCGGGCTACTCTCCGACATTGCGGCGGCGATCACCGATACGAGTACGAACATCGGCTCGGCGGAGATCAAGTCGAAGGAGGGCGGCATGACCGGCGCGTTCGTGGTCGAGGTGCAAGACCTCGCTCACCTGAAAAAGGTGATGAAGGCGATCCGGCGGGTGACCGGCGTGTACTCGGTCGTGCGGCGAGAGCACTTCGCGGAGGCGGATCTGGAGGCGTGAGCGGGGGTCGGTGGTGCGCCGTCGCAGTGCGCAGTCGCTGCTGTCGGACTTCCCACCTTGGCGGATCCAACGATCAGGATTATCATTGCGGACTGCGTATGCGGTCCGGCCATCGATTCGACATTCACCGAATTCAGGGGCAGGCTTGCTCGAAGAAGAGCTGAAGACCATCACGGACGCCGTACGACGTGCGGGCCGTGCCGTCATGGATCTGTACGGCCTCGCCGAGGCCAGGCAGTCCACGCGGGGACCGGTCACCGAAGCGGATCTGGCGTCGAACCGGATCCTGGTCGACGCGATCCGCGGCGCATTTCCCGCCGATCGGATCCTGTCGGAGGAGTCCAGCGACTCGACGGATCGGCTCGCGGCGAGCCGGGTTTGGGTCATCGACCCGCTGGATGGCACGAAGGAGTTCCTCGCGCGCAACGGCGAGTTCGCCGTCATGGTCGCGCTGCTGGTGGACGCCGAGCCGAGGCTGGGCCTGGTCTACGCGCCGGCGATCGAGCGTCTGTACGGCGCGGCCTGCGGCGGCGGCGCCTGGGTCGAGGC
>JBOHRE010000126.1:0-8225 GCA_050732635.1 Longimicrobiales bacterium
CGACTGCGCCGAGGGCGGGCTGGCGGTCGCGCTGGCCGAGTGCTGCGTCGCCGACAGCGCGCGGCCGCTCGGGCTGGACGTGCACCTGAGCGACGCGCAGGCCGCGCCAGCTTCGGACGCGCCGCCTCGCGCGCGAGCGGCGGCATGGCTGTTCGGCGAGGCGCAGGGGCGGATCGTGCTGTCGTGTCCGGAGGAGGATGTCGACCGCGTGCTCGACGTCGCGCGTGAGAACGACGTGCCCGCTGCGCGCATCGGCACGGTCGGGACGGTCGAGGGGCGCTTTCGCATCGCGGTTGCCGGCGCCGGCGTCGAGGCGAGCGCGATCGATCTTCCCGTGGGCGACGTCGCCATCGAGTACCACGAGGCGCTGCCACGCATCATGGAGGGCGAGCCGGGCGCGGTCGAGGTGGCGGTGGAGCATCCGGCGATGCCGCGGTGAGATCGGGCTGGGGCTGGGGCTTGGGCTGGGGAACGACGTCGTGTGACCGGCGGCCACTCCCGCTGCTGTCGTTTCGGGTGCTGCCGATCGTTTTCGCTTCGGCGTGCATCATCGTGCCGGGGGCGACGCTGCCGTCGACGCCCGCACCGGATGGGCCGGCTGCGGGCGCGGGCGCGTGCGGCACGGTGGGCGGGCAGGTGGTCGAGCTGATCAACCTGCTGCGTGAAGATGCGGGGCTGCCGGCGCTGGTCGTGGACACGCGGCTGGTCGCGTCGGCCGGCGTGCAGAGCGATTACATGGCCGCGCGCGGGATCATGTCACACACCGGGCCGGGCGGCTCCACGACGGGCCAGCGCGCGGCGGCCGCCGGCTACGGCTGGAGCTGGATCGCGGAGAACGTCGCGGTCGGGCAGGCAGCGCCCCGCGAGGTCGTAGCCGGCTGGAGATCGAGCGCCGGCCACCGCGCGAACATGCTGGACCGCGACGCGCGCCATGTCGGCATCGGCTACAGCTACAACGCCGACAACCGCTACCGCCACTTCTGGGTCGCGGTCTTCGGCCTGACGCGCGGCGCCACCGCGCCGCCAGCCGGCGGCTGCCACCCGTGACGGCACGAGGCACAGCGCGACCTGCCGCCTCATTGGCGACGCGCCCGATTCTCGTCTTGTGCACCGGCGTCGTCGTAGGCTGCGCACCGGTACTGGCGACGTCGCCCGAGCCGCTGCCGGCGCTCGAGTGCCTGACGCCGATGGAGCGTGACCTGCTCGACCGGATCAACGCGGCCCGGGCGGAGCGCGGCGTCGCCGCGCTGCGGCCGCAGGCCGCCCTGATCGCCGCGGCCCGGGCGCACAGCGCCGATCTCGCCGCTTCCGACCTGTGGGGCCATACCGGCAGCGGCAACTCGACGCCGTTCAGCCGCGCAGCGGCCGCCGGTTACCGCTACGCGCACCTGAGCGAGAACGTCGCCGCCGGCTGGTCCATGGCCGAGACCGCCTTCGCCAGCTGGTGGCACAGCCCGGCGCACCGCCGCGCCATGCTCTCACGCCGGGCGCAGGAGGTCGGGATCGGCCATGTCCACCTCGAGGGCTCCGACCTGGGGCACTACTGGACCGCCGTGTTCGCCTCGCCCGCCGAGCGCACCACCCCGCACGCACGGGGCGGAATGGCCAACGACGAGCCCGGCTGGCCGTACCCCCGGCCGACGCCGGCACGTAGCCGCCGCCGGCTCCACCGCCGGCCGTCGCCGGCCTCCCCGCCCGAACGAGTTCGGAGCAGGCAGCGCCGCCGCGGCACCATCAACCACCAACCACCAACCATCAACGGGTTGCGGGGCTCGGACGAAGGGCCGTCGCGCGGCGTCGGCCGCCGGTCGGCCGCCGTTCGGGGACCGGGGCCGGGCGCAGGGGGTACGCATGGCGGCAGGGCGCTCGGGCGCCGGGTTGCGAGCGTCTGGTAGGGAGGCGAGGTTGGCGCCTCCCTTCGCGTTTCTGGGGCAGCGAAACTTCATGTGCGGAATCGTCGGCGTCAGCGGCATCGAACACGCGGCCGAGCTCGCGTTCCTCGGGCTTTACGCGCTGCAGCACCGGGGTCAGGAAGCCGCCGGCATCGCAGTCGCGGGGCCGGACGGGGCGACGCGGCTGCACCGTGCGGCGGGCCTGGTCTCCGACTCCTTCGATGACCAGACGCTCGCGGCACTGCCCGGGCGCACGGCGTTGGCGCACACGCGGTATTCGACGGCGGGCGGGCCGGGCCTGAACAACGCGCAGCCCTTCGTGGTGCGCTACCGCGAGGGCGATCTGGCGCTCGCGCACAACGGCAACATCACGAACGCCCGCACGCTGCGTGAGGAGCTGGTCAATGACGGCGCGCTGTTCCAGTCGACGATCGACACCGAAGTCATTGTCCATCTGATCGCGCGCTCGCGGGCAGCGACGCCAGAGGCGCAGATCCGTGAAGCGCTCTGCCGTCTGACCGGCGCCTATTCGGTGCTGATCACGATCGGCGAGACGCTTTACGCGGCGCGCGATCCGTGGGGCTTCCGGCCGCTCGTCCTCGGCCGGCGAGCCGATGGCTTCGTGCTGGCGAGCGAGTCCTGCGCCCTGGACATCATGAACGCCGACTTCAGCTGCGAGCTGCAGCCCGGCGAGTTTTTGCGGATCGACCAAGGCGAGATCACACCGCTCCCTGCCCTGCCGTCGCGCGAGCGAGTGGCCCCCTGCATCTTCGAGCTGGTCTACTTCGCGCGACCGGATTCGGTGATGTGGAACATCAGCGTCGACCGGGCGCGCCGCGAGCTCGGCCGCTACCTCGCGCGCGAGCATCCG
This sequence comes from Longimicrobiales bacterium, assembly GCA_050732635.1. Taxonomy (GTDB): domain Bacteria; phylum Gemmatimonadota; class Gemmatimonadetes; order Longimicrobiales; family RSA9; genus JBOHRE01. The sequence continues at coordinate 2,764 of JBOHRE010000126.1, forward strand.
GTCGCCGCCGACTGCGTGTTCAGCGTGCCGGACTCGTCGAATTCCGCGGCACTGGGGTTCAGCGAAGAGAGCGGCATCCCGCTCGAGCTGGGACTGATTCGCAACCATTATGTCGGCCGCACCTTCATCCATCCGACGCAGGCGGGCCGCGACTTTCGGGTGCGCATCAAGTACAACCCGGTACGGGAGGTGATCGAGGGCCGCCGCGTCGTGGTCGTCGACGACTCGTTGGTGCGCGGCACGACCAGCCGCGGTCTCATCTCGATGATCCGCGATGCGGGCGCGAAGGAGGTCCATTTCCGGGTTTCCTCACCGCCCGTTCGCCACCCGTGCTACTACGGCATCGACATGCCGACGCGTGAGGAGCTGATCGGCGCGCAGAAGAACGTCGAGGAGATCCGCCAGCACCTGAACGTCGACTCGCTCGGCTATCTCTCGCTCGAGGGGATGAACGCGGCGGTGGCGGAGAACGGGCCGTTCTGCGATGCGTGTTTTTCGGGCAACTACAGCGCGCCGCTGGTCGACCTGAATGCGGGGCTCGGCGCCACGTCGCACTGCTAGAGGGGTCCGGACGCTTCGGTCGGGCGGGCGCTACTGCGTTAGGCAGCCGGTCCGGCGGTGTCGCGGCGGTGCAGCGCTGGCGCGGGGGCTTCGCCGGTTTCGTTGCGCGGCCGCCGCGCTGCTGTCACGCCGCCGTAACCGCCCGTCGCCGCTGCGCACACTCCGGTGCTGGCCACGGCTCGGCTGCGCGTGGCCCGAATCTTGTTCGCCCTGCCTTCGGGATCCGTGGCTTCGGGCAGGAGCAAGACGGTATGGCGCAGCGGCTGGTGTACTGTTTCGGGCAGCAGCGAACGGAGGGCGGCAGGGACGACCGGGCGCTGCTGGGCGGCAAGGGCGCGAACCTCGCCGAGATGACCCGGATCGGCGTGCCGGTCCCACCGGGCTTCACGATCACCACGACCGTCTGCCAGCAGTACCTGCGTGATGGCGCGCTGCCCGGCTCGCTCGCGAGCGAGGTCGAAGCGGCGGTGCGCCGTCTGGAGCAGGAGACCGGCAAGCGATTCGGCGACGACGCGGGTGTGCCGCTACTGGTCTCGGTGCGCAGCGGTGCGGCAGCGTCGATGCCCGGCATGATGGACACGATCCTCAACCTGGGCCTGAACGATCGGACCGTCGCCGCGCTCGCGGCCGCGGCCGACAACGAGCAGTTCGCGTACGACTCCTACCGGCGTTTCCTGCAGATGTATGGCGAGGTCGTGCTGAGCGTGGAGTCGCGCAAGTTCGAGCGGCTGCTGCGCGAGGCCCGCCAGCGCCGTGGCGTGGCGAGCGACACGGAGCTCAGCGCCGGTGACCTGCGCCAGCTCGTCGCCGAGTTCAAGACGCTGATCCGCAGTGATACGGGCGCTGACTTCCCGGATGAGCCGGAGGCTCAGCTCTGGGGCGCGATCGAGGCCGTCTTCCGCTCGTGGAACAACGAGCGGGCCATCCACTACCGTCGCGTGAACGGGATCCCGCACGATCTCGGCACGGCCGTGAGCGTGGTGGCGATGGTGTATGGGAACATGGGCGAGGATTCCGGCACCGGCGTCGCCTTCACGCGGCATCCGGCGACGGGCGAGGCGAAGCTGTTCGGCGAATTCCTGCAGAACGCGCAGGGCGAGGACGTGGTGGCAGGCACGCGCGACCCGGTTTCCGTCGACGTCATGGCGCAGGTGCTACCGCGGGCGTACGCCGAGCTGTGCGATGTCGCTCAGCGTCTCGAGCGGCACTACCGCGACGCGCAGGACATCGAGTTCACGGTCGAGCGCGGCCAGCTCTACCTGCTGCAGACCCGAGCAGCCAAGCGCACGGCCGCGGCCGCCGTACGAATGGCCGTCGAGATGGTCGACGAGGGCCGAATCGATGAGCGTGACGCGCTCCTGCGCATCGATGCAGCGCAGATCGATCAGCTGCTGCACCCGCAGATCGACCCGGCTGCCAGCATCACGATCGTCGCCCGTGGTCTGCCCGCCTCACCGGGCGCGGAATCCGGCCGTGTCGTATTCGACCCGCGCGCCGCGGTCGACTGGAGTGCCCGAGGCGAGCCCGTCCTGCTGGTGCGCGAGGAGACCTCGCCGGACGACTTCGAGGGCATGGTCGCGTCGCGCGGCATTCTGACGGCGCGCGGAGGCATGACCTCGCACGCGGCCGTGGTCGCGCGTGGCATGGGCATGTGCTGCATCGTCGGCGCGCGCGAGATCGAGATCGACCACCAGCAGCGTGTCTTCCACGCGAACGGCCGCACGGTCGCCGAGGGCGATTGGCTGACGCTCGACGGCACGACCGGACGGGTGCTGGCCGGCAAGGTGCCCACGGTCGCTGCTGCGGTCAGCAAGCCGTACCAGCGGCTCATGCGCTGGGCCGACGACCACCGGCGTCTCGGTGTGCGGGCGAACGCGGACACCGGGACCGACGCGTCCCGCGCGCGCGAGTATGGTGCGCAGGGGATCGGTCTCTGCCGCACGGAGCACATGTTCTTCCAGGATGGTCGGATCGATGTTGTCCGCGAGATGATCCTCGCGGGCGACGCGGCCGGTCGACGCGCGGCGCTCGACCGGCTGCTGCCCATGCAGCGCGACGATTTTCGCGAGATCTTCCGGGCCATGGACGGCCTGCCAGTGACGATTCGGCTGCTCGATCCGCCGCTGCACGAGTTCCTGCCGTCGAGCGCTGCGGAAATCGCGCAGCTCGCGGAGCGCATGGGCATGGATGCGCGAGTGCTCGCGCAGCGCGTGGAGCGGCTGCGCGAAGCGAATCCCATGCTCGGGCACCGCGGCGTACGACTCGCGATCTCGTACCCCGAGATCGCCGAGATGCAGACGCGCGCGATCTTCGAGGCCGCCGTCGATGCGACACGTCACGGCATCCGCGTCGTGCCGGAGGTGATGATCCCGCTGGTCGGCTTCGCCACCGAGCTGGAGCGGCAGGTCGAGCTGGTCCGGCGCGTCGCCGAGGAAGTCCTCGCCTCCGCACAGCTCGAGATCCGCTACCTGGTCGGCACGATGATCGAGGTGCCACGCGCTGCGCTCACGGCCGCCGCAATCGCCCGGCACGCCGACTTCTTCTCCTTCGGCACCAACGATCTGACGCAGACGACGCTCGGCATCTCGCGCGACGACGCCGGCAGCTTTCTGCCCGGCTACATCGATGCGGGCGTGATCGAGGCCGACCCATTCCGCACGCTCGACCGCGCCGGTGTGGGCCAGCTCGTCGAAACCGCGATCGAGTCCGGCCTCCGCGAACAGCCGCAGTTGAAGATCGGCATCTGCGGTGAGCACGGCGGCGATCCGCGCTCGATCGAGTTCTTCCACGCGTGCGGGATGGATTACGTGTCGTGCTCGCCGTACCGCGTTCCCATCGCGAGGCTCGCGGCCGCGCAGGCCGCACTGCGCGAGGAGCAGGCCGAGCCGGTGGCGACCGAGAAGCGCCGGGCCGCACGGCACCGTTCGCGTCCGAGCACGGCACGCGGAACCCAGCCGAATGCCGATGGCCGCAGGAGGACGACGCAGCAACCCCACGACGTCCCGCCGCCGTAGACTCACTCGTGGCGCGGCTACGTGCGGCCGTATAGAATGCCGCATGATCGAGGACGACACGGAGCTTGGAGGACCCGGCGAAAGAGCGGCCGCGCTACGGCCGCTTTTTTGTATGCCCGGGCTGGGGCTGGGGCTGGGGCTCGGGCCGCGCCGTCCCATGCTCGTCGCGCTCGCTGCTGGTCTGCTGGCCTCGTGCGCACCGGCCGCCGGTCCGGCGGATCCGGTACTCACACCCCCGCTCCGCGACCCCGGTGCCACGGAGCGTCTGGTATTGCTGAGCACCACGGACGTGCACGGCTGGCTGCTCGGGCACGACTACTACACCGGTGCCGAGACCGGGCACGGGCTCGCCCACCTCGCGCCGCTGATCGACAGCGTTCGCGCGGCGAACCCGGGTCGCGTCTACCTGTTCGACTCCGGCGACCTGCTCCAGGGCAACGCGCTGGCGTACGTGCACGCGCGGGTCGATACAACAGGGCCGAGCCCGATCATCGCGGCAATGAACGCGCTCGACTACGACGCGGCCGCGATCGGCAACCATGAGTTCAACTACGGCCTGCCGCACCTGCAGCGCGCGCTCGAGCAGGCCGACTTTCCCTTCCTCTCCGCCAACATTTTTCACGCCGGCACCGAGTCGCACGCCTATCGCGCGTCCGCTCTGCTGCCGCACGTCACCGCGACCGGCGACACGTTGCTGATCGGCGTGACGGGTAACACACCCCCAGGCGTGCACCTCTGGGACCGCGCGAATGTCGACGGTTTCATCGAGCTGCGCGACATCGTTGCCTCGCTGCAACCGGAGGTGCGGCGGCTGCGGCAGCGGGGCGCGGACCTGGTCGTCGTGCTCTCGCACGGCGGCCTCGAGGGCACCAGCTACGATACGACGGCCACCGGCCTTGCCGCCGAGAACGCGGCCGCGCGCGTGGCGCGCGAGGTCGACGGCGTCGACGTGATCCTGCTCGGCCACACGCACCAGGAGCTGGCCGATACGACGATCAATGGTGTGCTGCTCGCGCAGGCCAGGAACTGGGCGCGGAGCCTGGCCGCGATCGACGTCGAGCTGCAGCGCGCGGCGCCCGGGCACTGGCAGGTCGTTGCGGCGAGCGGCCGGACGCTGCGCCCATCCGCAGGCCGCGCCGACACTGCCGCGCTCGGACCGGTCGCCGCGGCGCACGAGCGGACGCTCGCCTGGGTTCGCTCGACCGTCGGCACATCAGCCGATGCCATGAGCGCAGCACGCGCACGCGTCGAGGACACACCGATCCTCGATTTCATCAACGAGGTGCAGCGCCGTGCGGCGGGGGCGCAGCTGTCGTCGACCGCCGCGTTCAACATCGGCGCGCGTATCCCGGACGGACCGATCAGGATCGCGGATATCGCGGCGCTCTACATATACGACAACACGCTGATGGGTGTGCGGCTCAGCGGTGCCGCGCTCCGCGACTACCTGGAGAAGTCGGCTGAGTATTACAACGGCTGGCCGCCGCCACCGGGCGGGACGGTCACGAACAGACGCGTGCCGGGCTACAACTTCGACGTGGTCAGCGGCGTGGACTACACGATCGATCTGGCGCGTCCGCCGGGACGCCGTATCACCAGGCTCGACTACGCCGGCCGGGCGGTTCAGCCCGAGGACACGTTCACCCTCGCGCTGAACAACTACCGGCAGGGCGGCGGTGGCGGGTTCAGCATGCTCGCCGATGCGCCGGTCGTCTACGATCGCCAGGAGGACATCCGCGACCTGCTGATCGCCGAGGTTCGCCGGCAGGGCACGCTGCGCGCGGCCGACTACTTCGAGCGCAACTGGCAGCTCGTGCCGCAGGCCGCAGCGGACTCGGCATACCGCGAGCAGACGGCGGGCGACGGCGCTACACGGGCGACGTCGCC
>JBOHRE010000127.1:0-8105 GCA_050732635.1 Longimicrobiales bacterium
GCACCGCTTGTTCGATTTCATTGAGGTGTGGTATAACCGACAGAGGCGGCACTCCGCACTCGGCCACCTGAGTCCGGTCGAATACGAGAACCGCCTCTGAACAGGTGTCCACGAAAGCGGGGCAAGCTCACTTCGCCTGCTCTATTTCTTTGGTTTTTTTTTCGTTTTTTGGCTTGGCGGCCTCAGCGACCTCAGCGGTTACGAACCAACAGCAGTCCTCTGCGTTCTCCGCGTCCTCTGCGGTTGAGCTGACCGGCCACCGCGTCGAAGTCGGCGGCGACGCCCGCCGGCGGCGACGTCGCCAGGCTGACGCCGATCGTGGCCGCGAAGCCGGCGATGAAGCCGGGGATCATCTCATAGAGGCCGTAGGTCGCGGCCTTGAAGAGCAGCACCCAGAGCACGGTGGTCAGGAACCCGGCGGCCATGCCGGCAATCGCGCCCGCGCGTGTCGTGCGCTGCCAGAAGAGGCCGCAGAGCACGACGGGCGCGAACGCGGCGGCGAGTCCGGACCAGGCGAAGAGCACGAACCAGAAGATGGCGCGCACCTCGCCGAGGGCGAGGGCGAGCGCCGCGCCGCCGATGACGACGGTGGTCAGCTTGCCGTAGAGCGACAGCCGCTGCTCGGGCATGGCAGGGCGATAGACCTTCTGCACGAGGTCGCGCACGACCGCGGACGACACGAGGATGAGCAGTGAGTCGACCGTGGACATGATGGCGGCGAGCACGATCACGAGGAAGAGGCCGGTGAACAGGGCGGGGAACAGCTGGTCGCTCATGACCGGCATCACGGTCTCGGGATCGGCCAGGCCGGGCAACAGCGCGCGGCCGGCCATGCCGGTGAAGACGGCGCCGAGATCGAAGACGATGATGCAGATCACGGCGAGCAGGCTGCCGTGCACGATCTCGCGCTCGCTGCGGGCGGAGATGAAGCGGGTCAGGAGCTGCGGCGCGCCGAGGAACGCGAGCCCGACGCCGACGAAGCTGAGCGCACCGATCACGCCCGCAGTGGTCAGGCCGAGACTGCCCATGGGCCGCAGCAGCGCGGGATCGGCCTCGTGCAGCGCCGCCATGAGGGCGGTCCAGCCGCCGGCCGCGGCGATGCCGACGACCGGCAGCACGAGCAGCCCGAGGAACATGAGCACGCCCTGCAGCAGATCGCTGTAGGCCACCGCCTTGAAGCCGCCGACGGTCGTGTAGAAGAGGACGATCGCGGCGCCGATCAGCACGCCGGCGCGGTAGTCCAGTCCGAGGAACGCCTGGAACGCCTTCCCCGAGCCGGTCAGCTGCGCGGCCGTGTAGGCGGCGACCATGGCGAAGATGATGATGGCGCTGAGCCAGCGCAGCGTGTGGGTATCATCGCGGAAGCGATCGGCCAGGAAATCGGGGACGGTGATCGAGTCGAAGCGATCGGTCCATAGCTTGAAGGGTCGGGCGACGAGCGCCCAGCCGAGCGTCACGCCGAGGACCTCGCCCAGGACGACCCAGAGCGCGTGCACACCGACGGCGTAGCCCATGCCGGTCAGGCCGAGCAGCAGCCAGGCGCTCTCGCCGGTCGCGTTCGAGCTGAATGCGATGACCCACGCCGGCAGACGCTTCCCGGCCACGTAGTAGCCGGCCATGGTGTGGGACTCGCGGCGCGCGGCGTAGCCGATGACGAGCAGGACCAGCAGATAGACAACGACCACGGCCACGATCGTCGCCGAGCCCATGGTTGCGTCAGCGGTTGCGCAGGAAGAAGACGAGCTCGATCGCGAGCCCGATGCCGACGGCGGCGACGAGTAGCAGCCAGGCGGTCAGCGGCAGGCCGTAGATCACGCCACCCGGTCGCAGGCGCGGGCCAGGCGTGCGAGCGCCTCGGCGGTCTCGGCTTCGCTGATCAGCAGCGACGGCGCCATGCGGATGACGTTGCCGTGTAGCCCCGAGATGCCGAGCAGCAGGCCCTCCTCGCGGGCCGCCTCGAGTACGGCCTGCGTGCGACGCGGGCTGGGCTGCTTCGTCGCGCGCCGCTCGACCAGCTCGAGCGCCTGCATCAGCCCTAGTCCGCGGACATCGCCGATCCAGTCATGCGCTGCGCGCAGTGCGTCGAGCCCGGCCCTGATCTGCCGACCGCGCTCTGCCGCACGCGACGGGGTATCCTCGCGGACCATCACGTCGAGCGTGACATCGACGGCCGCCATGGATACCGGATTGCCGCCGAACGTCGAGATGGTCTTGCCGGTCCAGGCGGCCGCGATCTCGGGTCGCGTGATCGTCGCGCCGACCGGCATGCCGTTGGCGATGCCTTTGGCCATGACCATGATGTCGGGCTCGACGGCCGCGTGCTCGATGCCGAACCAGTGGCCGCCCGTGCGGCCGAAGCCGGTCTGCACCTCGTCGGCGATGAACAGGCCGCCGCGCTCGCGGATCAGCTCGGCCGCGCGCTGCAGGTAGGCGGGTGGCATGACGACGAATCCGCCGACACCCTGAATCGGCTCGACAATGAAGGCGGCAGGGCGGCCGGATGTCGTGGTATCGATGACCTCCTCGAGCTCGAGGATCCAGGCGTCGATGCAGGCGTCGTCGCAGGGTGAGCCGAACGGGCAGCGATACGGATTCGGCGCGCGCGCGTGCACGATGCCGGGGATCGTCGCGCCCAGCGGCCGCCAACCGGCGTGGCCGGTGATGGTCGAGGTCAGGAAGGTGCGACCCGCGTAGGCGTGCCGCAGTGCGATGACGTCACGTCTGCCGGTATAATGGTAGGCGATCGTGATCGCGGTCTCGATCGCCTCCGAGCCGCTGTTCGTGAAGAAGGTCTGCGACAACCGGCCGGGCGCGATCTGCGCCAGGCGGCGCGCCGCGGCGACCTGTGGCTCGTTCAGGTACAGGGTAGAGGTGTGGCCCAGCCGGCCGAGCTGCTGGCGCAGCCGCTCGACGACCTCGGGGTGGCAGTGACCGAGCGCTGTCGTAAGGATCCCGGAGAAGAAGTCCAGGTACTCGCGACCGTCGGCGTCGGTGACCCAGACGCCGCTGCCCTCGACCAGGACGAGCGGCTCGGCGTAGTACGGCTTGACGGCGGGGAAGAGGTGCTGCGCGTGCGCGGCGCGGATCTCAGCCGAGCGGGCTGCGCTGGCCAGCGTCTGATTCATGGCTCGGTGGCGGTGACGGGTCCGAAATACGACGGCAGAGCATATGTTGGGGCCTGTCGGCGGCGCGGGCCAGGTCCCGCACCGTAGATCACCCTTCAGCTCGACTACGGATGATCTCAGCCACACTCTCGTTGGCCACCGCGGCCGCCATGGTCGTCGTTGCGGATACCAGCATCTTCTCGGTCCTGAACCACGGCCGGCCAGCCGGCGATATGATGGTGATCGAGGAAGCCGACTCGGTCGTCGTCCGCTATCAGCACATCGACCGCAACCGCGGTCAGTGGCTCGAGGCACGCTACTGGATCGGTGCGGACGGCGCCATCCGCGCCGCCGAGTCGCGACCCATGGATCGCGCCGGCGCGCTCGGCGAGCCGGACGAGCGCTTCGAGATCGTCGGCGATTCCGTGCGCTGGCTGCACCGCGGCGTCGACATCCGGCCAGGCGGCAGCACGCGCGCCAGACCCGCGGAAGCGCGTACGGCGCCGTTCGACCCGGAGACGTTTTACCGGCTGGAGCGCGGCACATCGTTCCAGAACGCACTGCTCGCGCGGTTCCTGCTGCGCCGCCCGCAGCAGCGTGCGAGTGTGATCCCGGGCGGTGAGGCGCGGCTCGGCATCGCGGCCGATACCGTGGTCACGACGCACGACGGGCCAGAGCGCGTGCGGCTCGCGCTGATCGAGGGACTCGGCCCCGCGCCCGCCGGTGTCTGGCTCGACGCCAACGACGAGCTCTTCGCGAGCGACGTCGCCTGGTTCCTCACGGTCCGGCCCGCCGCGGAACCGGCGCTGCCGACGCTGCGCGCGCTCGAGGCCGCACACCGCGAGGCCCAGGCCGCGCGTCTCGCGCGCCGCCTCGAGCGGCCGATCTCGGGAGCGCTCGTCATTCGCAATGGCGACGTCTTCGACAGCGAGCGGGCCACGCTCCTGCCGCGCACCAGCATCGTGATCGAGGGCGAGCGCATCGTGGCGCTGGGCCCGGCCGCGGAGATCGCGACGCCGCCGGGCGCGACCGTGATCGATGCGACCGGCAGGACCGTGCTGCCCGGACTCTGGGACATGCACGGCCACTTCCAGATGACGAGTCAGACGAGCGGCAGCATCATGCAGCTCGCCACCGGCATCACGACCGTGCGCGACCTCGCGTCCGACATCGACGTGGCGGTCTCGCACCGCGATCGCGCGAACGCGGGCTCGATCGTGTCGCCGCGCGTGATCCTCGCCGGCTTCATGGAAGGGCCGGGCGCCTGGGCCGGCCCGTCGGAGGTGATCGTGGCGACCGAGGCCGAGGCCCGCGGCTGGGTGGCCCGCTACGACTCGCTCGGCTACCGTCAGATCAAGCTGTACAACCTCATCCACCCCGACCTCGTGCCCGTCATCGCCGACGAGGCGCAGCGGCGGGGCATGCGCCTCAGCGGCCACATCCCGCGCGGCTTGAGTGTGGCCGCCGCCATCCAGCTCGGCTTCGACGAGATCAACCACGCGGCGTTCCTGTTCTCCACCTTCTTCCCGGACTCGCTGTTCGCGCCCGAGATGCGCGCCTACTCGGCCGTGGCCGCGACCGTCGCGCCGCGCTTCGATGTCGACAGCCCGGAGATGACGGCGTTGATCGAGCTGCTGCGGCAGCACGGCACGGTGATCGACGGCACCTTCAATCTCTGGCAGGGCGCCGGCACGCTGACCGGCAACGGCTCGCCCGCCAGCGCGGCGTACGGCCGACTGCTGCGGCGGCTGTACGACGCAGGCGTGACCCTCGTTCCCGGCACCGACAACTTCGCGGGCACCACGTATGTCACCGAGCTGCAGCTCTACGAGCACGCGGGCATCCCACCGCACCGCGTGCTACAGCTGGCCACGATCGTGCCCGCCCGCGTCATGGGTGACGGGAACGAGTACGGCAGCATCGCACGGGGCAAGGTCGCCGACATCATCATCGTGGCCGGCCGGCCGACCGAGCGCATCGCCGACCTGCGCAACGTCGAGCACGTGATCCGCGCCGGGCGCGTCTACCGCGCCGACGAGCTGCGTGAGGCGATCGGCCTTCGTACGCGCACGGCGCGAACCGAGCGGAACCGCTGACATGACACGCGCTCCGAGGGCGCTGCTGCTGGCACTGCTGCTGAACACGGCTGCGCTCGCCGCGCAGCAGCCGCGCTCCTGGCAGGACGGCCCGCGCTTCGGCACCTTCTCCATCGTCGCGGTCGATCCGGCCACCGGCGAGAGCGGCGTGGCCGTGACGACGCGGGTACCCTGCGTCGGCAATGCGGTGCCGCACGTGCGCGCAGGTGTCGGCGCAGTGGCGACGCAGGCCTTCACGCGCGTCGAGTACGGCGCCGAGCTGCTCGACCTGCTGGCCGCCGGCACCACGCCGGCGGCGGCGCTGACGGCGGCCGTCGCGGCCGACTCGCTGGCCGAGGAGCGGCAGGTCGGCGTCATTGCGCTGGACGGCGCGGCGGCGCAGCATACCGGCGGCGACGCCAACAGCTGGGCAGGTCACCGCGCGGGACCGAATTACGCGACGCAGGGCAACCTGCTCGTGGGTCCGCAGGTACTGGCCGCCGTCGCGAGCGCATTCGAGGCCAGCGCCGCGAGCGGGCGGCACCTGGCCGATCGGCTCATCGAGGCGCTGGCCGCGGGCGACTCCGCCGGTGGCGATGCGCGCAAGGGCCGGTTGCAGTCGACGGCCGTGGTCGTGGCTGACCCGCGCCCGGGTCGCTCGCGACGGCCCGACGGCGTCACAGCCGACATCAACGTCTGCGAGCACGCCCGCCCGATCGCCGAGCTGCGGCGCATCTATGACACGATCTCGGGGACGCTGGGCTACCGCACCGTGCAGCAGTACCAGGGCGCGGACATCTGGCAGCTCCGCGTTATGCTGCATGCGCTCGGCTACCATCGGCCGGAGCTGCCCGAGCTGAGTCGCACGGCCGAGGGCTTCCTCTACACAGCCGAGCTGGTCGAGGCCGTCGACCGATTTCGTGGCGATCAGGGCCTGTCCACGCCGGCGCTCGGCTCGCCGCCGGGCCTCGTGGACGGCGAGCTGGTCGCGCTGCTCTGGCACGAGCTCGAGCGCGCCGGCAAGGCGGCCCAGGTGCGTCGCCAGTTGCACGACCTGTTGCAGGTCAGACGCTGATCCGCGCGCGGCCCGGTGCCGCGAACGACGGCACCGTCGTCGCGCGCCCTACGCGGGGAGGTTGGCATGGCCAGAATCAACACGCGTGGCGTGCTCCTCGGAGGCCTGCTCGCCGGGCTCATCATCAACATCGGCGAGTTCATCCTGAACGGCGCGCTGCTGGCCGACGAGTTCGCCGCCGCGATGCAGGCGCTGGGCGTTACCATGCCGGAAGGTGGCGCGACCATGGCCGTCTGGATCATCATGGGCTTCGCTCTCGGCATCCTCGCGGTCTGGGTCCACGCTGCGATCCGGCCGCGTTTCGGCCCCGGGCCGAGCACCGCGATCATTGCCGGTCTCACCGTCTTCGTGCTGGCGTACGCCTATCCGACGGTCGGCATGCTGAACCTCGGCCTGTTCCCGGCCAGCCTCAGCTATATCGGCCTGGTCTGGGGCTTCTTCGAGATCCCGCTCGCCACCCTGGCCGGCGCCGCGCTCTACAAGGAAACCGGCGAGACGTCGCCCAAGCCGGCGTCGGCGATGGCGGCCTGAGGGCGGAGGCCGTAGGCCTCCGCCCGTTGATGGTCGATGGTTAGTGGTTGGTAGTCGATTGCGGTCGGTCGGCGCGCCGGCGTCTTGCGGCCGGCGCACTGCACGATCAACCACCAACCATCAACCATCAACCGGTGGGGGGTGGGGCGGCGGGATGGGGTCGGGCTGCTGCGCGAGCTCGGGTACGGCGGTCAGGACGATGTCGTGCACGCGCCAGTGCAGGCCGCTCAGCATGCGGCCGGCCTCAGCGAAGCGGCGCACGACGTCGCGCTCCTCGCGCATGACGATGTAGGCTTCGCCGGCCAGCACGTCGCCCTCCTCGCGCACGCGCACATCCGCGTCGGCGACCCAAGGCAGCGCCAGCAGCGCCTCGCGCATCTGCGCGGGGATCGCGTCGACCTGGCCCTCGATCGTGGTCGGCCGCTCGTCCATCAGATCGGCGATCACACGCTTCAGGTTCTGCACGCCGTCCTTCACGATCTCGAGCGAGATGATGCCCGCGGCAACGGAATCGGCCCACCACCAGCCGATGCCGATGCCGAGGATGCCGACGATGCCGGCGAGGGCAGTCAGCCAGTCGCCCTTGTTCATGTCGGCGTCGGCCTTGAGCGTCTTGTCGTGGATCTCCTCGGCGAGCGGCAGCTTCAGGTGGCCCAGCACCAGTGGCGGTATCACGCTGTAGACGAGCGCGCCGATCATTGCCCAGCCGGCCCAGAACTGCTGGCCGAAGACGACCATCGTGCCGATGGTCGGATGCTCCTGGCGCACGAGCCCCATGCTCGAGTCGATCAGGATGAACAGGCCGAATCCGGTGAGAGCGACGGCGCCGGTCAGGAAGGAGATCGAGACCGCGCGGTGGTAACCGTAGGGGAAGCGCTGCGTCGAGTCGCGGAAGCGGTAGCGCGCCGAAACCAGGAACGCGATCGGCGGCACGAGCGAGAGGATGTCCTCGACCCAGGCCGCCTTCATGGCCTGCGACGCGCCCATGGTCAGGCCGACCGCGGCGATCACCGTCGCCATGAGGATGACGCTCAGCCACTCGAGGCGCCGCGCGCGCTCGAACGCCGGCGCCTTGCCGCCCGGCAGTTGGAACTGGCGACGTCGCCTCACTGCGTCGCCGAGCGCACGAGGCGCTCGCGGATCTGCTCCCTGCGCCGCTCGAGCCAGCTCTCGAGCGCCGTGAGCAGCGCGTTCTCCCCGGGCGGCACCGCGAGCACGTGCCGCTCGCGGTGCAGCTCCGGTCCGAGCGTGTCATAGCCGATGCCGGCCAGCGCCCAGGTGGGCGCCGCCAGCAGCGAGAGCCGCGGGTCGAGCCCCGGC
>JBOHRE010000128.1:0-7955 GCA_050732635.1 Longimicrobiales bacterium
GCCGCGCTCGGCGCGGCCGCCCGCACGGCGCAGCCGCCCGCACGGCGCAGCCGACCTCAGACGCGCAGCAGCTCGTCGGCCTGGATGGCGCGGCTGCGGCGGTCGACCGGTTCGGGCGCGCCGAGATCGTCGGCAGGTGCGGCGCCCAGCTCGTGGAAGCGCCGGGCGCTGACCAGGACCCGACTTTCGAGTGTGCCGATCACGCTGTTGTAGGACTCGACCGCGCGATCGAGGTTGCGCCCGATGCCCTGGACGTGCTGCGCCAGCGTGCGCAGGCGCAGGTACAGCTCCCTGCCGAGGTCGCTGATCTCGCGCGCGTTGTCGGCGATGCGCTCCTGACGCCAGCCGTAGGCGACTGCCTTGAGCAGCGCGATCAGCGTGGTGGGCGTCGCCAGCAGCACGCGCTGCTCGGGGCCGAACTCGATCAGCGCCGGATCCTGCTCGAGCGCCGCGCTGTAGAACGCCTCGCCCGGAATGAACAGGATCACGAACTCCGGCGTCTCATCCAGCCGCTCCCAGTAGCTCTTCGAGGCGAGGTCCTGCATGAGCCGGCGGATCGCACGCGCGTGGTCGGCGAGCCGAGCACGACGCACGTCATCGTCGCTGGCTTCCAGCGCATCCAGGTAGTGTTGCAGCGGTGCTTTGGAGTCCACCACCACGCGCTTGCCGCCCGGCAGCCGCACGATCAGGTCGGGGCGACGCCGCCCGTCAGCGCCAACCAGGGTGGCCTGCTGCACGAAATCGCAGTGCTCGACCATGCCCGCCAGCTCGACCACCCGCTGCAGTTGAATCTCTCCCCAGCGGCCGCGCACGTTGGGTGCACGCAGGGCCTTCACCAGGTTCGACGTTTCGCTGTGCAGGCGAAGTTGCGAGTCGCGCAGCGTGTCGAGGTGCCCGCGCAGCGTGCCGTACGCCTCTCGCCTGGCCTGCTCGACGTCCTCGAGCTTGCGGTCGACGCGCGCGATCGTGTCGGCGAGCGGTCGCAGCACCGCATCGAGCGATGCCTTCTCGGCGGCATGCAAACGCTCGGCGTCGAGCCTCGCGCGCGCGTCCGCCAACTCGCGCTCCGCTGTGGCTCGCGCGTGGCTGCACCGCAGGTGAACGATGATGCCGGCGAGTAGCGCGCCGAGCAGGAAGGCCGGGACCAGCTGGATCCAGAGCATGCCCGAAGATAGTCCGAAAGCCGCCGGCGCGCCACCTCCGACGGGCGCGCTCGCGGCGCCGCCGCACCACGGCGCGCCAACAGCCGACGCCCCGCCCCTGCTGAGGTGTGTATGGGCGGCGAACGGGGGCGCCGGCGGGCGCGCACGGTAGTGCGGCCGAGTGCAGCGTGCGCCGAGCCGTCGCAAACCGGCCGCGTTGCGCGTTACTCAGTGGTGAGATACGCCCGGTTACCCTCACGACCGATGCGGAGGTTGGGCATGATGCGACGAAGGTACCTAACCGGTATGTCGGCAGGTGTGGTCGCGCTGGCGCTGGTGTACGCGTGCGGCGGCGGCGGCGACGGCGGCAACGGCGGGATGACGGGACCAACGACGGGCACTGTCAGCGGCAGCGTGCAGGACGATGCGAACGCGGCGGTGCCGGGCGCGACCCTGACGTTGTCGGGCAGCGGGATCACGGCGCGCAACGCGACGAGCACCGCCACGGGCGGCTACAGCTTCACGCAGGTGGCGCCGGGAAGCTACACGGTGACGATCGCGGCGCCGAGCGGCTACAGCCTGGGCACGAACCCCGCGTCGCGGAATGTCAGCGTGACGGCGGGCGCGACGGCGACAGCCGACTTCGTGCTGGACAAGGACGAGGCGCCGGAGAACGTGCAGATCGTCAATCTGACGGCGTCGTTCACCTTCGAGCCGGCGAACGTGACGATCACGCCCGGCACGACCGTGCGCTGGGTGTGGCAGGGCGGCGGCGCGCACACGGTCACGCCGGCCGGTCACAGCGAGTGGCAGGAGGCGTCACTGAGCGGAGCCGGCCAGACGTTCGAGCACACGTTCAACAACGCGGGCGACTTCGACTACTTCTGCACGCCGCACCAGGCGCAGGGGATGACGGGCAACGTCACCGTGCAATGAGTCAGCGCCGGTAATCGAGCGCGGGCGCGCGGTCGCCGAGCAGCGGCCGGTAGACGAAGTCGGCGGGGCGACGTCGCTCGAACTCTGCGCGCGCGGCAGCGATCAGCGCAGGCTGGGTGAACAGGTCGACGGCGGTCATGCCCAGCGTCTTGGCGGCGACGAGCATACCCTTCGCGCCGATGCTGGTGCCGCCGGCGGCCACCGCCTGCCAGGAATGCGCCGGTGTACCGGGCACCCAGGTCGCCGCGCTGAAGGAGGTGTAGGGCGCGACCCAGCTCACGTCGCCGGCATCCGTGGAGGCCATGGTCGTGTGGAACTCGAAGGGCCGCACCTCCTCGGCCGTGGCGAGCGCCGGTGCGGCGGCGGGCAGCGTCGCCTGCAGCTGCTCGGCGAACGCGCGCTCGTCCGCTGAATAGCGCACGCCGCCGACCCGCCGCAGGTTGGCGTCGGCAACGCGGGCCAGCGTCTCGTTCGGCAGCTCGCTGTAGACGCCGCCGATGATCTCGTGCTCGACACTCGTGCCGGTGCCGCGCGCCGCGCCCTCGGCCGCCGCGAGTAGCCGCTGCCATACGTCCTCGAGCACCACCGGGTCGGGGCTGCGCACGTAGTACCAGACCTCCGCCTGCTCCGGCACCACGTTCGGCGCGCGCCCGCCATCCGTGATCACGTAATGGATGCGCGTCGTCTGCGGCACGTGCTCGCGCAGCAGGTTCACCATGTGGTTCAGCGCCTCGACCCCATCCAGTGCGGAGCGGCCGCGCTCCGGCGCCGCGGCGGCATGCGCCGACACGCCGCGGAAGCGGAACTTGGCGTTCTTGTTGGCCAGGTTCGTCGACGGCCCCGCATCGTTGCCGTCGCCCGGGTGCCACGAGAGCGCGACATCGACGTCGTCGAACAGACCGCCGCGCACCATGTACACCTTGCCCGAGCCGCCCTCCTCGGCCGGCGTGCCGTACACCCGAATCGTGCCCGCCGTCCCGCTCTGCTCCAGCCACTGCTTGACCGCGATCGCCGCCGCCGTCGACGCCGTGCCGAACAGGTGATGCCCGCATGCATGCCCCGCGCCCTCGGCCACCACTGGCCGACGCTCCGCGACCGCCGCCTGTGACAGCCCCGGCAGCGCATCGAACTCGGCCAGCACCGCCACCACCGGCGCACCCGCTCCCCACTCCGCCACGAACGACGTCGGCATGCCGGCCACGCCCGACTCCACCCTGAAGCCCGCCTGCCGCAGCTCCTCCTGCAGCAGCGCGCTGCTGCGCTCCTCCTGATAGCCGACCTCCGCGTACTCCCAGATGCGCTGGGCGACGTCGCCGAGATGTCCCGCTCGCAGATCGATCTGCTGCGTCACGAAGACCTTCGCGTCCTCCTGACCCGACAGCGGTTGGAGCGAAGCCATCATTATTGCGCCAGCGACCCGACGACTACGGGAGCGGGATCGGCACAGGGATCGGCGCGCGGGCATCGGCGGCTCCATGGACAAGGGACAGCGATCGGTTGCTCCACGATACGGTACAGGGGCTGGCGGGTGCACGGATAGGGGTAGCCCAGACCCGTTTGTCCGGCCGTCCGTGCCGTCCTGCCCGGGCCCGAATCGGGGCCGAAGGAGTTGAGACCCCGTGCGGCGCTGCCAGCTTTGAGCCTGACTCCAGCACTACACGGCTTGGCAACGCTCGACGGTTTTCGAACGGGGCTCCCCGGGGACGGGCGCGCCCCACCACCAGTCGTTCCCCTTCACGAAGGAGGTCGGAATGAGATGCGGATGGATGATCGCGTGTGCAGCGGCTACCGTGCTCGCTTGCGCCCAGCAAACGCAGGAAGACGCGCCAGCCGCCTCCGAGGCTGCCACAGCTGAAGAGGGCTCGGCGGCATGGAAGATCGAGAACGCGATGAGCGCCGCGCCGCCCGAGATCGCCGAGGATGCGGCGGTCATGGACTGGCCATCCGCCGAAGGCGCTGAGATGCTCGAGCTGCGCGCCGGCACCAACGGCTGGACCTGCATGCCCGATGTGCCCGCCACGCCGGGCGCGGACCCGATGTGTCTGGACGAGGTGTTCCTGTCGTGGGCGGCAGCCTGGCAGAGCCGCGCCACGCCGGACGTCGACCGCGTCGGCACCGGCTATATGCTGCGCGGTGGCTACGACGCCAGCAACACCGACCCGTTCGCAACCGAGCCCGGTCCGGGCAACGAATGGATCCAGACCGGGCCGCACGTGATGATGGTCGTGCCGGACGTGGCTGCGCTCGAGGGCATGACCGACGATCCCGCGAACGGCGGGCCCTGGGTGATGTGGAGAGGCACGCCCTACGCCCACATCATGATGCCGGTCCCGGGCGACGGCGGCAGCCAGTAGCTCGGCCCGTCACGCGGCCAGTTGCGGTGGCGCGCGGGGGTCCGGTCGGCCTCCGCGCCGCCCCCGCCCCCGCGCCCGCCCCTCAAGGTAGGGCACGCGCCGTGCTGCAGCGCCGCTGGGGTAAGGCGAGGATCGCCGTTCCCACGTCCTGCTTCGGGCGTCCGCAGCGTCACCTGCGAAGGGTTTCAGCGTGCAGGTTTTCGGTGACATTTTGCAGAATTGGAGCTAGCGGCGGCCATTATGCCAGGCCCGGAGGGCATAGTGTTACCGAAGCCGTTGACGGTAATGGCAGCGCATGCTAACTTGGCGGGTCGCGCGCGGGCCGCGCCGGCGGCCGCGCAGGAGCGCGTCGCGCTCACGACTTCCTCCCCCCAGATCGAGGCGACACCACGATGCAGACACGGACTCCCCGCTTCGACGCGTTGGCCGCGGCGAAGGGTTGGACGAACGGACACGGCAAGGCCGGGTCCCGGGCCGACAATGGTATGCCGGTGAAGCCGCCGGACATGGACATCGAGCGCATCTTCGGCGAGAACACGTTCGGTCTGACGGAGATGAAGGCGCGGCTACCGAAGCAGGCGTACCGGGCATTGTGCGCGACGATCGAGCAGGGCACGGAGCTGGACCCGAGCGTGGCGGACGCGGTGGCGCTGGCGATGAAGGAGTGGGCGACGGAGAAGGGGGCGACGCACTTCACGCACTGGTTCCAGCCGTTGACGGGTCTGACGGCGGAAAAGCACGACAGCTTCATTACGCCGAACGTGGGTGGCGGCGCGACGGCGGAGTTCAGCGGCAAGGACCTGACGCAGGGCGAGCCGGACGCGTCGTCGTTCCCGTCGGGAGGAATCCGGGCGACGTTCGAGGCGCGCGGGTACACGGCGTGGGATCCGACGTCGCCGGCGTTCATCGTGGAGAGCCCGTCGGGACCGTATCTGGCGATTCCGACGGCGTTCGCGTCGTGGACGGGCGAGGCGCTGGACACGAAGATTCCGCTGCTGCGCTCGGTGCACGCGCTGGACGCGCAGGCGCGGCGTGCGCTGAAGCTGTTCGATACGGAGCCGTCACCGGTGCACGCGACGCTGGGTCCGGAGCAGGAGTACTTCCTGATCGATCAGGAGTTCTATTACAGGCGGCCGGATCTGGTGACGACCGGGCGCACGCTGTTCGGCGCGAAGCCGCCGCGTGGGCAGGAGCTGGAGGACCACTACTTCGGCTCGATCCCGGAGCGCGTGCTGGCGTTCATGATGGAGGTCGAGCGCGAGCTGTATCGGCTGGGCGTACCGGTGAAGACGCGGCACAACGAGGTCGCGCCGGGGCAGTTCGAGATGGCGCCGATCTACGAGAACGCGAACGTCGCGGCAGATCATCAGCAGCTGATGATGCTGTTGATGCGGAAGACGGCGCCGAAGTACGGGCTGTTCGCGGTGCTGCACGAGAAGCCGTTCGCCGGCGTGAATGGCAGCGGCAAGCACCTGAATTGGTCGTTCGGCACCGACGAGCACAACCTATTGGAGCCGGGTGACAACCCGCACGACAACCTGCAGTTCCTGTTCTTCTGCGCGGCGGTCATGCGTGCGGTCTCGCGGCACCAGGACCTGGTCCGGCTCGGCGTCGCGTATGCGGGCAACGACCACCGGCTCGGCGCGAACGAGGCGCCGCCGGCGATCATCTCAGTGTTCCTGGGCGAGCAGCTCACGGACATCTTCGAGCAGATCGAGCGCGTCGGCAAAGCGAAGGCGGGCGCGAAGGGCAGCCTGCTCGGCCTCGGCTCGCCCGTGCTGCCGCGGCTGCCGCGTCACGCCGGCGATCGCAACCGTACATCGCCCTTCGCCTTCACTGGCAACAAGTTCGAGTTCCGCGCGCTGGGCGGCTCCCAGTCGATCGCGTTCCCGGCGACCATCCTGAACACGATCGTCGCCGAGTCCATCGATGAGCTGTCCAGCGAGCTGGAGGCGGAGCTGGAGCAGGGCGAGTCGCTGGAGGAGGCCATGCTCGCGCTGCTCAAGCGCGAGGTGCCGGGCTTCAAGCACATCATCTTCAACGGTGACAACTACGCCGAGGAGTGGCACCAGGAAGCCGAGCGCCGGGCGCTGCTCAACATCAAGAACTCCCTCGATGCGTTCGGCGCGTTCACGGTCGAGAAGAACATCGCGCTGTTCGAGAAGTACGGTGTGCTGAGCCGGCGCGAGCTCGAATCACGCGAGGAGGTCACGGTCGACCAGTACTTCAAGACGATCAACATCGAGGGTGAGACGACGGCGCACATTGCGAGCGCGATGGTGCTGCCGGCCTCGATCCGATTCCTGAACGACCTACTCGCGGCAGCCGAGCGTGCGGCCGACATCGGTCTCGAGCCGAAGGGTGTGCGCCGCACGATCGAGCAGCTCAACGGCCTCATCGATGAGCTGCGCACGGCGCTGGACGAGCTGATCGCGCAGAACGCCGAGCTGGGCGGCGACGACGTGCACTCGAAGGCGCACCACATGCGTGACCACATCATCCCGGCCATGGCAGCCGTGCGCAGGGTGTGCGACCGCTTGGAGAAGGTCGTGCCGGACGATCTGTGGCCGCTGCCCACCTACCGCGACATGCTGTTCATCAAGTAGGCAGGCGGCACGCGGGGCGCGAAGGCGAGCAGGACGGCCTTCGGCGCCCCGCGGCTCGTCTGTTCCGCTGCCCGTGGCCACCGTAGCTTTCCGGCCGCGTACCCTCCTGCGCCTGGCGAATGGACACGATCACGGCCGCGCTGGTCCTGACGTCGACGGACGGTGCCGTTCTGTCGCTCACGCTGAATCGACCGGACCGGCTCAATGCGGTGACTCGGGAGCTGTACGAGTCGCTCAGGGCCGCGGTGCGGCGCGCAGCTGGCGACGAAGCGGTCCGCAGCCTGATCCTGACGGGCGCCGGTCGCGCGTTCTGCGCGGGCGCCGACGTGAAGGCACACGCCGAGCGGCCGTTGCCGCCGCGCGCGCGGCGCCGTTACGCGCGCGCAGCGCAGCGCGCCAACCTCTCGCTGCAGCGTTGCGTCAAGCCGGTGGTCGCGGCGGTGAACGGCGCCGCCGTGGGCGCGGGTCTCGAGCTGGCGCTGTCGTGCGATTTCATCGTCGTGGCCGAGGACGCGCAGCTGCGGCTGCCGGAGCTCGCGCTGGGGACGTTCTTCGGCGGCGGCGTCGCGCACACGCTGCCGCAGCGGGTCGGGCTCACGCGCGCGAAAGAGCTGCTGTTCCTCGGCGATTTCTTCAGTGGCCGGGACGCAGTGGCGATCGGGCTGGCCAACGCGGCGGTCCCGCGGGAGGCGGTGCCGGCGGCCGCGCTCGCCCTGGCGCAGCGACTCGCCGAGCTAGCACCCGTCCCGCTGCGCCGCGCGAAGGAGCTGCTGCACCGGGCGCCGCACCTGTCGCGACGTGCCGTGCTGCGCGAGGAGGCCCGCGCACTGCGCGCGTGCATGGCCACCGGCGACTGGGCCGAGGGCCTGGCGGCGCAGCGCGAGCAGCGGAGCGCCCGCTACACCGGTGCCTGAGCC
>JBOHRE010000129.1:0-7881 GCA_050732635.1 Longimicrobiales bacterium
GGCGGGTGCCGCTCGCCGCGTGGGGCGCAAGCGCGGAGGCGACGGCGCCGGCGCGCAGCGGTGCCGCCCGAGGCGTGGCAGGTGGGCCGCCGTGGCGCAAAGTCGTGGTTGGCGACGGGGCAGTGTACAACCTGTACCAAAAACACGAGGGTGCGCGCAGGGTGGACTGCCCACGGGCTGCGCACAGGGGTGGACTGCCCACGGGATGCGCGCAGGGTGGCTTGCCCACGGGCTGCGCACAGGGGTGGCTTGCCCACGGGCCGCGCGCAGGGTGGCTCGCCCACGAGGGCGCGCCAGAGTCGAGGGTGACCGGCGGCTGTTCCTGTCCGAGGCGCCGGTTCGAAGCCGCATCGCGGGTCGGGTTGCTGGGAGACGCCGGGCGGCTACAATGACGCCGCCGTCGTGGGCAGCGTTTCCACATCAACGGGAGCAGGCGTGGCGGTTCCGCTGGTCGATCTGAAGGCGCAATACGCACCGCTCAGGCAGCAGCTCGACGAGGCGCTGGGCGAGGTGCTCGAAGCGCAGCGCTTCATTCTGGGCCCGCAGGTCGAGCAGCTCGAGAAGGAGGCTGCGGCGTTTCTGGGCACGCGGCACGCGGTCGGCTGCGCGAGCGGGACGGACGCGCTACTGCTGGCGCTGAAGGCGCTGCGGCTCGAGCCGGGCGACGAGGTGGTGGTGCCGTCGTTCACGTTCTTCGCGACCGCGGGTGCCGTCTGGAATGCGGGGCTGCGGCCGGCATTCGCGGACATCGATGGGCGCACCTTCAACGTGACGGCCGGGACGATCGAGGCGGCGCTCACGGAGCGCACGCGCGCCGTGATCGTGGTGCACCTGTACGGCCAGATGGCGACGCTGGCGCCGATCGTCGAGTTGTGCCGCGCGCGCGGCCTGACACTGATCGAGGACGCGGCGCAGGCATTCGGCGCGCGCCAGCGCATCGACTTCAAGCTGCTGCACGCCGGCACGATCGGCGCGCTGGGCGCGTACTCCTTCTTTCCGGCCAAGATCCTGGGCGGCTTCGGCGACGGCGGTATGATCACGACCGCCGATGATGAGCTGGCGAGCCGGCTGCGCAAGCTGCGCGTGCACGGCGGCGAGCGCACGTATCATCACGAGATGGTGGGCACGAACTCGCGGCTCGACACCGTGCAGGCTGCGATCCTGCGCGTGAAGCTGTCGCACGTGCGGAACTGGATCGAGCGGCGCAACCTCATCGCCGAGGAGTACGACTTCCGCTTCAAGAAGCTCGCGCCGGACGTGGTCACGCCACTGCGAACACCGGAGAACGACCACGGCTACGGCGTCTACACGCTGCGCGTGCGCGACCGCGACGCGCTCAAGGCAGGCCTGGACGCGCGCGGCATCGGCAACGCCGTCTATTATCCGGTGCCGCTGCACCTGCAGGAGTGCTTTGCGGAGCTGGGCTACCGGGAGGGGCGGCTGCCGGAGAGCGAGCGCGCGGCGCGCGAGGTGATCAGTCTGCCGGTGTACCCGGAGCTGACGGAGGCGCAGGTCGCCGAGGTCGTGGCGGCGGTGCGCGAGGCGGTCGCGGGCGCCTAGCGCCCGACCTCACAGGCCCCGCCGTAGGGCGAGGATCGACTTCGGCAGGCCGAGCGCGCGCTCGACGAGCACGAGCGAGCCGGGGAACAGCTCGCGCATGTCGGCGGGCCGAAGCAGGTTCCAGTCCGCCGCGCCGTTCTTCTTGATCCACCAGCGGTCGGCGAAGCGGGTCAGGCGGTCGACGGCCGGGTGTGGCAGCCAGTTCGTGAACGGCAGCCACAGGTGCAGATCGAGCGGGAAATCGCGGTGCGGCGTCTGGACGAAGTAGGCGCGTGCCACGCGCTCGATCTCGGCAGCGAATGCGCGCTGCCGGTCGAAGGCGAGGCGGCGCCACTCCGGCTCGGCGAGCGGCGCGCCGTCGATCAGCTCCTGCTTCGGCAGTGTGACGTGCTCGATCACGGAGTTGCACAGCACGATGTCGAAGGCACGGTCGCCGAACGGCAGCGGTCGATCCTCCTCGAGATGCACGAAGCGGAACCGGCGGCGCTGCACGGTGGTGCGGTGCTCGGTCGCGATGTCGGCGACCGTGACGTCCAGCGGCACGCGGCGGGTCAGTCGCGCTGCGAAGGAGCCGCTGCCGCCGCCGAGGTCGAGCAGGCTGGCGCCGGGCGGCGGCCGCAGGTAGCGCAGGAAGAGCCTGGCGCGTCGCTCGTGCGAGCGCTCGTGCAGGCTGAGCGCGAGCGCGCGGATCATGGGGCGCAGTCGACCGGGGATCGCGCCGCCGGGCTCGGGCTGGTCCGCGGCGCCTGGACCGGCGTGGGGCGCCGACGCATCACAGGGTCCGCGCGTGCGCGTCCTGCTCGTCGACGAGCTGGCGGAAGTACGGGATCGTGCGCTCGAGGCCGTCGTCCAACGAGATGCGCGGCTCCCAGCCGAGCACCCGCTTCGCCAGCGTGATGTCCGGCCGGCGCTGCCTGGGATCGTCCTGCGGCAGCGGCCGGTACTCGATTGCCGACCGGCTCGAGGTCTTCGCGATCACCTTCTCCGCCAGCTCGCGCACCGTGAACTCGCCCGGATTGCCGATGTTCACCGGCTGTGTGTAGTCCGACATGAAGAGCCGGTAGATGCCGTCGACCTCGTCCTCGACGTAGCAGAAGGAGCGAGTCTGCGAGCCGTCGCCATAGATGGTGAGCGGCTCGCCGCGCAGCGCCTGCACGATGAAGTTCGACACGACGCGGCCATCGCCGGGCCGCATGCGCGGGCCGTACGTGTTGAAGATGCGCACGATGCGCGTGTCCACGTCGTGAAACGTGTGGTAGGCCATGGTCATCGCCTCGGCGAAGCGCTTGGCCTCATCATAGACGCCTCGCGGGCCGATCGGGTTCACGTGGCCCCAGTACGTCTCCGGCTGCGGGTGGACCTCGGGATCGCCGTAGACCTCCGATGTCGAGGCGAGCATGTACCGGGCGCCCTTCTCCTTGGCCAGCCCGAGCGTCTTGTGCGAGCCGAGGCTGCCCACCTTCAGGGTCTGGATCGGCATTTCCAGGTAGTCCACCGGGCTCGCGGGGCTGGCGAAGTGCAGCACGCCATCGAGTGGGCCGGCGACATCGACATACTCGGTGACGTTCTGCCGCACGAGCCGGAACCGTTCGTGCCCGTTCAGGTGTGCCAGATTGCCGCGGGCGCCGGTGCTCAGGTTGTCCATGCCGATGACTTCGTGACCTTCCGTCAGGAAGCGGTCGCAGAGGTGCGAACCGAGGAAGCCGGCGGCGCCGGTGATCAGGAGGCGCATCAGGAGTCGGGAACCGGATCGGCAAGCCGATGGGTGTGGCGGAGCCACTCGAGGAACCGCGGGATGCCGTCCTCGACCGGGGTCGTGGGCCGGTAGCCCAGAAGCCGGCGGGCCTTCGCGACATCGGCGAAGGTACGCTGCACGTCACCGGGCTGCGGCGGCAGCCGCTGGATGCGCGGCTCGCTGCCGAGCGACGTCGCGATCAACTCGATCAGGCGCCGCAGGCTGGTGGTGCGACTCTCGCCGAGGTTGATGATCTCGAACTCCGCCGCGTGCGTGCAGCTCCGATCGATCGCGGCGGTGACGCCGCCGATGATGTCGTCGATCCAGGTATAATCCCGCTCCGTCGTGCCGTCGCCGAACATCTGGATCGGTTTGCCGGCAAGCATTAGCTCGGAGAACTTGCGGATCGCGAGGTCCGGCCGCTGGCGCGGGCCGTACACGGTGAAGAAGCGCAGTGCGAGAACGCCCAGGTCGTACAGGTGATGGTAGGTGTGGCAGAGCAGCTCGGCGGCGCGCTTGGTCGCCGCGTACGGCGAGATCGGTCGATCGACCGGGTCGTCCTCGCCGAACGGCACCTTCTCGTTGTTGCCGTAGACCGACGATGACGAGCCGAAGATGAAGCGACCGACCCTACGTTCCCGCAGGACCTCGAGCACGCATTGCGTGGCGACGACGTTCGCGCGCACGTAGCCGACCGGGTCCTGGATCGACGGCCGCACGCCTGCCTTCGCGGCCAGGTGGACCAGGGCATCGAAGGCGAAGGGTTCGAGCGCGGAGCGCAGATCCGGCAGCTCGGCGCAGTCGACCTCCAGCAGGTGAAAGCGAGGGTTGGCCTGCGCTCCGGCCAGATTCGACCGCTTCTCGGCCGGCGCATAAAACGGGTCGAAGTTGTCGATGCCGATGACCTCGTCGCCTCGCTCGAGCAACGCTTCGACCAGATGGCTGCCGATGAATCCGGCAGCGCCGGTGACCACGATTCGTTCAGGCATCCAGTCCGGGTCGCAGGGACAGCGGGCGTGAAGCTCTCACGCGCACTGCGGCTCTGCAAGGTCGCTGCGGGTCGGCGTCGCGGCGTCGAAACGTGCAACTGGCATGGCCGGACACGCGCCGCTAAGGTGTGCGCCGCGGTGTGGGGCTGGGGCTAGGGCTAGGGCTGGGGCTGGGGCTGGGGACCAGCGACCAGAGACAGAGATCGGGGACCAAGGACCAAGGGATCACGGGACCAGCAGGCGAATGCGCGTACTGGTGACGGGTGGGGCGGGCTTCATCGGCTCGCATGTGGTCGATCTGCTGGTGGAGCGCGGGCACGCGGTCATCGTGCTCGACAGTCTGGACCCGCAGGTGCACGGTCAGACGGAGCTGGACGAGGCTGGCGTGCCGGAGAGCCTGGAGGCGCACGCCGGCGCCGGTCAGGTGGGGCTGGTGCATGGCGACATCCGCGATGCGGCGGCCGTCGAGCGGGCGCTGGACGGTGTCTCGGCGGTGGTGCACCTGGCGGCGGCGGTCGGCGTCGGTCAGTCGATGTACGTCCCGCGCTACTACACGAGCGTGAACGTCGATGGGCAGGGCGCGCTGATGGAAGCCATGGCGCGCGATGCCTCGCGTTTCGAGCGCCTCGTCGTCGCCAGCTCGATGAGCATCTACGGCGAGGGCGCGTATCACTGCGAGGCGCATGGGGACGTGGCACCGCCGCCGCGACCGCTGGCCCAGCTCGCGGCGGGCGCCTGGGAGGTGCGCTGCCCGCAGTGTGGCGACGTCGCGAGGCCTGCCCTGACGGCGGAATCCAAGCCGCTCCAGCCGACCAGCATCTACGCGATCACGAAGAAGACGCAGGAGGAGCTGGCCCTGTGCTTCGGGGCCGCCTACGGCGTGCCGACAGTGGCGCTGCGCTTCTTCAACGTATACGGCTCGCGGCAGGCACTGTCGAATCCCTATACGGGCGTGGCCGCGATCTTCCTGGCGCGGCTGAAGAACGGCAGGCGACCGCTGGTCTTCGAGGACGGCGCGCAGACGCGGGACTTCATCCACGTCAGCGACGTCGCGCGCGCCGTGCTGGCCGCGCTGGAAGCGCCGACCGAGGCCACCGGCGCGTACAACATCTGCACTGGCCGGCCGCTCGCTGTGGCCGAGCTGGCCGAGCGGCTGGCGACGTCGTTGGGTGTGCGCGTCGAGCCGCAGCTCGATGATCGCTACCGCGCCGGCGACATCCGCCATTGCGTCGGCGATCCGGCCGCGGCGCGGCGCGTGCTCGGCTTCGACGCGCAAATGGGGATCGACGAGGGGCTCGACGAGCTGATCGCCTGGGCGCAGCGGACCGATGCGGTGGATCGGGTGGAGCAGGCCATGCGGGAGCTGGAGGAGCGGGGGTTGGTGAGATAGGGCGGGTGCTGGCCAGCGTTGGTGGTTGGTGGTGGTGACGGGTGCCTGGTCCCTGGTCCATGGTTCCCCCAGCCCCAGCCTCAGCCCCAGCCCCAACGCCGCCGATCCCGAGCGGCCATCCCGGGTATCACGGGTCCATGTCGAACTTCGATCTACAGCTGCCGTTTCCGCTGCGCGGCGACCAACCGCAGGCGGTCGCCGAGCTGACGGCGGGTCTCGAGCGCGGCGACGCGTTTCAGACGCTGCTGGGCGTGACGGGCTCGGGCAAGACGGTGACCATGGCCAGCGTGATCGCGGCGCACGGTCGACCGACACTCGTGATGAGCCACAACAAAACGCTGGCCGCACAGCTCTACGGTGAGCTGAAGAGCTTCTTCCCGACGAATGCGGTCGAGTACTTCATCTCGTACTACGACTACTATCAGCCGGAGGCGTACGTGCCCTCGTCGGACACGTACATCGAGAAGGACGCGTCGATCAACGAGGACATCGAACGGCTGCGACTGCGAGCGACGAGCGCGCTGATGGAGCGCGACGATGTGATCATCGTCGCATCGATCTCGTGCATCTACGGGCTGGGCGATCCGGCGACCTACCGGGCGCTGATGCTGATGCTCGAGACGGGGCAGAAGATCGGGCGCCGCGAGATCCTGGAATCGCTGGTGCGGATCCAGTATGGGCGCAACGACTACGAGTTCCAGCGGGGCACGTTCCGGGTGCGCGGCGATACGGTCGAGATCTTCCCGGCGTACGAGGAGCAGGCGGTTCGCATCGAGCTGTGGGGTGATGAGATCGAGCGCATCACGCGCTTCGATCCGGTCAGCGGCGCGACCATCACGCGGCTCCAGCGGACGGCGATCTACCCGGCCACGCACTTCGTGACGGAGCGACCGACGATCGAGCGCGCCGTGCTGAAGATCAAGGAGGAGCTGGCCGCCCGGCTCGCGGAACTGCGGCTGGCGGGCAAGCTGCTGGAGGCGCAGCGGCTGGAGCAGCGTACGCACTTCGACATCGAGATGATGCTGCAGATCGGCACCTGTGCGGGCATTGAGAACTACGCGCGCCACCTGACCGGGCGCGCCGAGGGCGAGCGCCCGGCCTGCCTGTTCGATTACTTCCCCGAGGATTTCCTGCTGATCGTCGACGAGTCGCACCAGTCGGTCCCGCAGATCCGCGGAATGTACAACGGGGATCGCGCCCGCAAGACCGTGCTGGTCGACTTCGGGTTCCGGCTGCCCAGCGCGCTGGACAACCGGCCGCTGCGCTTCGAGGAATGGGAGTCGCTCGTGTCGCGGGCATTGTTCGTGAGTGCGACGCCGGGCGACTACGAGCTGGCGAAGTCCGGCGGCGTTGTGGTCGAGCAGGTGATCCGGCCGACGGGGCTGCTCGACCCGGAGATCGACGTGCGACCGGTGCGTGGCCAGGTCGATGACCTGCTGGCGGAGATCCGTGACCGAGCCGCGCGCAGTGAGCGCGTGCTGGTGACCACGCTGACCAAGCGCATGGCCGAGGACCTGAGCGACTACCTGCAGCAGGTCGGCGTGCGCGTGCGCTATATGCATTCGGACATCGATGCGATCGAGCGCGTCGAGATCATCCGCGACCTGCGCCTGGGCCGTTTCGACGTGCTGGTCGGCATCAACCTGCTGCGCGAAGGGCTGGATCTGCCCGAGGTCTCGCTGGTCGCGATCCTCGACGCGGACAAGGAAGGCTTCCTGCGCGACGGCCGCTCGCTCATCCAGACCGTGGGCCGGGCGGCACGCAACGAGCGTGCGCGGGCCATCATGTACGCCGACCGGATCACCGGCTCGATGCAGCAGTGCCTCGACGAGACGAATCGGCGGCGTGAGAAGCAGCGTGCCTACAACGAGGAGCACAGCATCACGCCTGCAACGATCATCAAATCGGTGCGCGAGATCACGTTCAGCACGCGCGTCGCGGACGCGCGTGCGGCTGGGGCTCGGGCTGAGGCCAAGGTCGCCGAGCGGCCCAGCTCCTATGCGGACGAGCTGGATCTGCAGGAGTACGCGAAGATCCTGGAGCAGCAGATGCGCGAGGCTGCCACCAGGCAGGATTTCGAGCGGGCGGCGGTGCTGCGGGACCAGCTGCTGGACGTGAGGGCGAAGTTGGGCGCGGGGGCAGGGGCGGGCGCGGGGGCGGGGGGTGGCAAGGCAGGCGGCGATGCGCGATGAGGGGGCGGGGCCGGG
>JBOHRE010000130.1:0-7447 GCA_050732635.1 Longimicrobiales bacterium
GATCCGGTGGCGTCGCTGATGCGGGTCCACCGAGAGCAGGGCGTGGCGATCGATGCCTGGACGCCGACGCCGGACTGGCGCGGGGAGCGGCTGGATCTCGGGCTGGCGGTGCTGGCACTGCGCGGACGGCAGCGGTGCTGAGGCGACGGCGGTGCAGTACTCACCGCCCTTCAGTTGCCGGCCGCGACCGAGCTCCTGCCGCTAACCACCGAGGATGTCCAGTGCCCGAGCGGTGGGATCGTGCCGGCCGCCGGGCTCATCCGGCCCGCTGCGGCCGGCGCGTACCCTGCGGCCGTAATCATCCAGGGTTCGGGGGCGAGCGATCGCGCGAACGCCTGGGCCCGCAGCATCGCCGAGGTCGTCGCCACCACCGGCTCTGTCGTCCTGCTCACCGACAAGCGAGGCACCGGCGCATCGGAGGGAGACTGGCGCACGACCGACTTTCACGAGCTCGCACGGGACGCATTCGCCGGTGTGGCGTACCTGGGACGGCCGCCGGACGTGCAGCCCGAGCGAATCGGCCTGGTCGGGCTGAGTCAGGGCGGTTGGGTCGCGCCGGTTACGGCCGGTCGAAACGCCCGCGGCGGAGCTCGCGGCCGGATATCCGGCGACGCCCGATGACCCACGCTGGGATTGGCTGCGTACCGTCGCCGGCTTCGACCCGATTCCATACTGGAAGAAGGTCGAGCAACCGGTGCTGCTTCTCATGGGTGCCCTGGATGAGCAGGAGAACGCACCGGTCTTCGAGAACGTGCGCCGTCTCGAGGACGCGATGGCGAGCGCAGGCAACGCTGCGCCCGAGGTGCACGTGATCGACCGCGTCGGCCACGGCCTCATCGATCACGAGCGGCATACGCTGCATGAGGGTTTCGTGCGGCTGCTGACGCGTTGGCTCGAGACACGGGCGACGCGCGCAGGCTCCGGCGTCTCCGCGAGCTAGCTCACCTCGAGCAGCAGGCGACAACAGAGTGAGCCGCGCGCCGCGGCAGGCGTCAGCCTGGCGACGTCGGCCCATTCCCAGGCGCGGTACTGCGTCACCGCGGAGTACGGCTGCGGCACGCTCGGCTCGCCGCTCACGATCTCGGCATCATAGAGACGCATCCGCAGGGTGTAGTCGGCTCGCTCCGCGATGCCGTCGTTCAGCAGCGCGCCTACGCGCAACTCCACACCCAGCTTGTCACGGCCCGCGCGACGCACCGCTTCATCCCAGTCCTCATGCGGACCGCGAGATCCTGCGGGCAGGCCCCACGCGCGCGGCAGGTCGGGGTCATCGGGAGGACGCAGAACGATCAACAGGCGCTGACGGCGACTGGGCTCGCGCACCACGAATGAGACCGCGTCCTTGGCAGGCATCGGCGTCACGCGATGGGGTCCCGCTGCCGAGAGGCGTGATCCCGGCCCGGCTCCCGCGGCGGGTGATCCCGGCCCCCCTCCCGAGGCGGGTGATCCCGGCCCCCCTCCCGAGAGGGGTGATCCCGGCCCCCCTTCCGCGGCGGGTGATCCCGCTCCGGCTCCCCCACGCGCCGGCCTCCGTCCCAGCCATACGCCGCCCAGTCGGCGCGTCCGTTACCGCCGAAGCGCACGCCCTCGGACTGGAGGAGCGCACGCTGCACGTGTTGCTGCGGCCCGGTCAGGCTGATCGCGCCGTTACGATTCACCACGCGCCACCATGGAACGTCGCTGTCGTCGGGCAGCGCGGACAGCGCGTGGCCGACGCCCCTGGCGGCGCGGGGCTGGCCGAGTAGCGCCGCGACGCCGCCGTAGCTGACGATGCGGCCCGGTGGCACACGCCGCACCAGGGCGTACACGCGGCGGCTGAAAGCAGCTTTGCGATGGCTCATGCGTCCAGCCTTGTGATGGCCTGCCGCTCCCGCAAGCTTTCCGCTCATGCAGCACTCGAATTTACCGCTGTACCTGTTGCGCCTGGCCGGCGAGACGTCGATCAAGTCGAAGCGCACGCGCGCGCAATTCCAGCGGCGCCTCGTGCACAATCTCCGTGATGCGCTGCATTCGCTCGGCGGCGAGTTCGACGTTACGGACGAATGGGCTCGGCTCTACGTGCGTACCGCAGCTCCCGAGGCGCCTGCCGTGCTCGCGCACATCTTCGGCGTCAGCTCCTTCTCACGCGTCGATGCGATCGTTCCGGCCGAGCTGGACGCGATCGTCCAGCGCGGAGAATCGCTCTACTCCGGCTTGGTCGTAGGCCGACGCTACGCCGTGCGCGCGCGGCGGGCCGGCCGGCACGGGTTCAGCTCGCAGGACGTGCAGGTCGAGCTCGGCCGTGCGCTCAACCGCCATGGCACCGTCGACCTCGGGGCAGCGGACGTCGAGGTCTTCGTCGAGGTCCGCGATGAGCAGGCGTTTCTCTTCGCGGACCGCACGTCCGGTGCGGGTGGGCTGCCGCTGGGGGTGGAGGGCCATGCGCTCGCGCTGATCTCGGGCGGCTTCGATTCGGCCGTGGCGGCCTGGCTCGTCATGAAACGCGGCGTCAGCCTGGACTACGTGTTCTGCAACCTCGGTGGCGACGCATACGAGCGTGCCGTGCTCCAGGTCGTGAAGGTGCTGGCGGACGAATGGAGCCACGGTGACCGGCCGCGGCTGCACGTCGTGCCCTTCGGCAACGTGCTGGATGCGCTTCGCGCCGGTGCGCGGGAGCGCTACTGGCAGGTCGTGCTGAAGCGCCTCATGTACCGCACCGCGTCCCGGATCGCCGAGGAGCGAGGCGCCGCCGCGATCGTTACGGGTGAAGCGATCGGCCAGGTCTCTTCACAGACATTGGACAATCTGAGGGCGATCGAGCCGGCCGCGTCGGTCCCCGTGCTGCGGCCGCTGCTCGGGTTCGACAAGGACGAGATCATCGGCCTCGCGCAACGCATCGGCACCGCGGCACTGTCGGAGCAGGTCAAGGAGTACTGTGCGATCGCGCCGGGCCATCCAGTCACGGCGGCGAAGGTCGAGTCGGTCGATCGGCAGGAACAGGCGGTCGATCTTTCGACGCTCGATCGCGCCCTCGGTGCGCGCAAGGTGCTCGACCTGCGCTCGCTGGTCGGCTCCGATCTGGTCGCGCCGTACCTGTTCACGAGCGACGTGCCCGAGCACGCCATCGTGATCGACTGCCGCCCCGAGGCCGCCTTCCGCGCCTGGCACCACCCCCGCGCCGAGCATCATGACGAGTGGGCGCTGCTCCAGGCGTTTCGTCGACTCGACCGCGACCGAACCTACATTCTCTACTGCGCGCACGGCGTCCAGAGCGCATACCTGGCCGAGCGGATGCAGCGGCACGGCTACGAAGCGTATTCGTTCAGGGGCGGCGCTCGCGCGCTCATGCGCCTCGCCAATGAGGGCGACGGCGCCGACAGGTAGCGGCCTGGGCGCTCCGTTCGAGGCGCGCCAGGTCATGACTGGACCGCCCTTGGACGAGTGACCTCGAAGGCGCTGCTCCGTGATGGCGTCATCGCCGGGGCACTGGCGACCATCAACGCGCGCCGCGGCAGCCTCGGCGTGCCGCTCGTCTCGGCAGCGACCATCGATGAGGCCTGGACGGTGCTGAAGCGCGAGCGTGGCATCGAGCTGTGGCTGGAGGGCCGGCGCCTGGCCGACCTGCGCCGGTGGGAGCGCGACAACGTTCCGGGCTCCCTCGCGCCGGAGGAGACGCCCGGTGTCGCACTGCGGCTTCACCCGACCAGACGCTCGGCTATCCGATCCCCGGAACACCAACGCCAGACCAACCCGAACGTGCCGTAACGCGGCACCAGGACGTTGCGTGCGAAGCGCCAGACGTATCAGGCAAGGCCAGGTTAGCGGATGCTGTCCAGCGCAGCAGCGCGATCGGCGGCTGCATCCTGCGCCTCCAGCGCGCGGCGCACGCCGGCGGCCCCGGGCAGCGGTGAGGCGCCGATGATGCTGTCGCGCTGGGCGCGGGTCAGCGTATCGGCGTCGGTGGCAGGATCCGTATCGCTGCCGGTACACGCCAGCAGGAGGAGCGAGCCGACAAAGACTTTGGGGATTCGACGCATCGGTCGAGCTCTGTGAAAGGGCTGCCGTGGAGTTGGTGTCTGCACAAAGAAACGGCCGTCGGTCGAGGATTGCAACGTCCTGGTGGCAGAGCGTGCGCCGGCATACGGGTTCTCGAAATCGGGTTTCTGCGCATCCTCCGTCCGCCTCGCTGCCGTCGCGGCACAAATAGAACCAGGACCGGCAGGGCGACTCGTCCTGACCCAAAACCGAAATCGGTGGCGGGACGGTGGACAACATGTACAGAAAACACGAGGGTGCGCGGAGGCTGGGATCGCGCACCGCGGCGCCCGGAGCAGCGTCGCCGCGCCGGAGGCAGTGTTCTCAGCCGTTGACGCCAGGCGAGGGCGAGTGTATCCAACAGCGGCCCTCCAGCTCCAGCCCAACGTGAGGAGGTAGCGATGGTGACCGTGATATCGTTGTGGCTCCCGATCCTGCTGTCGGCCGTTCTCGTCTTCGTGGTCAGCGCCCTCATCCACATGGTTTTGCGCTACCACCGCAATGATTATCGGAGACTCGCCAACGAGGACGCGGTGCTGGGGGTACTACAAGCCACGCCACCGGGCGACTACATCGCCCCGTACGCGTCGACGCCTCAGGACATGAAGGCGCCCGAGTACCTGGAGAAGCGTAAACGGGGGCCGCTGGTGATCATGACCGTGGCAGGCGGCGCGCAAATGGGGATGGGAAAGCAGCTGCTGCAATGGTTCCTGTACGCAATCGTCGTCGGCGTGTTCGCAGCCTACATTGCCGGGCGTGCAGTACCGCCGGGCGGCGCCTACCTGGAGGTGTTCCGCTTTGCGGGCACCACGGCCTTCATCGGCTACAGCCTCGCGCTATGGCACGACTCCATATGGTACAAGCGCGCCTGGGGGACGACGTTACGCTTTACGCTCGACGGCCTGATCTACGCGCTGCTGACGGCCGGCACGTTCGGCTGGCTGTGGCCTGCAGCCACGCTCTGAGCGCAGCGATCTCGGCCTTGGTGGCCGGACTGGCGTGCCGGGCGCAGCGTCGCTAGCCTGCGCAGCGCTGCTCGCCCGATCACCGCTCCCGAAAGCCATGAACCTTCGCCTGATCGCGGTACCCTACGATTCCGCGATCAAGGACGTCCGGATGGGCGCCGGTCCGGCCTGTCTGCTGGAGGCCGGACTGCCCATGCGGCTGTCGGCGGCGGGGCATCGTGTCGAGGTCGAATGGGTCCACCCCGAAACGCCTCAGGGCGAGTTCCCCGCTGAGATCCGCACCGCGTTCGACATTGCGCGCGTCATTGCCGAGCGTGTCGCTGCGGCGCGTGAGGAGCAGGCACTGCCGATCGTGCTCGCCGGCAACTGCAACACCGCCCTAGGCACGGTCGCCGGCCTCAATGCGAGCGACGTCGGCGTTCTCTGGTTCGACGCGCACGCCGACTTCAACACCCCGGAGACCACGACGTCGGGCTTTCTCGACGGCATGTCGCTGGCGATGCTCGTGGGGCGCTGTTGGGCTCCACTGGCTGAAACGATCCCCGGCTTCACGCCGGTCGCCGAGGACCGCGTGCTGCTGCTCGGCGTGCGCGACGTCGACCCCGCGGAACTCGCGCTGCTGTCCGACAGCGGCGTGCGTGTGCTGGCGCCCGCCGCCGTTCGTGAGGATCTGGAAACGGCGCTGGATCGACTGGCGCGAACCACGCGCGAGGTCTATGTGCACCTCGACCTCGATGCGCTCGATCCTGGCGACGGACGCGCCAATCGCTTCGCTGCGGCCGACGGCCTCGGCATCGACGAGCTGGAGCGGGCCCTGACGGGCATTGCGCGCCGGTTCAGCGTGTGCGCGGTGGCCGCCACGGCGTACGATCCCGCCATGGACCGCCAGCGCCGTGTCCCGGCCGCGGCTGCCCGCCTACTGGGCGCGCTGCTCGCTGACGACCGGGCCGAGCCGCAGCTCGGCGCGTGACCTCACGTTCCGCCGGCTCAGTCCCAGACCAGCACCACCTTGCCGAACGTTTCGTTCGCCTCGAGCAGCCGGTGGGCCGCGCCGGCCTCGCGCATCGGCAGCACGCGATCGATCACCGGCTCCACACGGCGGGCCTCCAGCAGCGGCCCGACCTCCCGCTCGAAGCGAACCGCTGCATCGATCTTCTGTTCGAGCGGCCGCGCGCGCAGGACGGTGCCGATCAAGGTCAGGCGCTTGCGCATCAGGGTGCGCAGATCGAGCTCGGTTGCGGTGCCTGACACCGTACCGACGACCACCATACGGCCGAGCATGGCGAGCGCCTGGAGGTTGCCGCTGAAATAGCCAGCGCCGACCAGGTCCAGGATCGCGTCCACACCGGCGCTGCCGGTGATCCGCGCGACGGACTCGGCGAAATCCTCGCGGCTCGCGTCAACCGGATGCGTCACGCCCAGCGACGTCGCCCGTTCGAGCTTCCACGCGCTGCGTGCCGTGCCGATGACGCGCGCCCCGGCGGCCGCCGCGAGCTGCGCCGCGGCCGTGCCGACGCCACTGCCCACTGCGTGCACCAGGAGCCACTCGCCCAGACGCAGGCGCAGCCGTGTGAACAGGGCGTCGTGCGCGGTGATGAACGCTTCCGGAACCGCAGCTGCTTGCTCGAGCGTGAGCGACATCGGCACCGCAATCGCTTCGCGCTCGTGCACGACCGCGTACTCGGCGTACGACCCGCCGCCGACGAGCCCCATCACCCGCTCGCCGCCCTGCCAGCGCGCCACGTCGCGGCCCACCGCCTCGACCTCGCCGGCGAACTCCAGGCCCGGCACGGTCTCAGGCCAGCCGCGCGGCGGTGGGTACAGCCCGCGCCGCTGCAGTAGATCTCCGCGGTTCACCCCGGCCGCGCGCACGCGTACGCGGATGTCGCCCGCGCCCGGCTCCGGCGTCGCGACCTCGCCCGGCCGCAGCACCTCCGGACCGCCTGGTTTCGTGATGACGATGGCCTTCATGGCGCCCTCGAAACACGAGCGGCGCCGGAGCTTGCCGACGCCGCGCCGCATGGCCGTCCGCCAGCCGGCGGCTCTGCAGTGACCGGCGGCTGCGAACCTCCCGCCTCGCCTACACGAACTTCCTCGCCACGATGTGATAGATCCAGGGGAACAGCAGCGCGCCCACGCCTGCGCCGATGATCCCGCCCAGCCGCAAGGGCGTCGGCGCGTGGAAGATGTACGGCCACACGCCGAGCATGCCGCCGATGAAAGCACCGAAGATCGCGAACACGTAGTTCATCGCCTTCGTATTGATCGGCGCGCGGAACAACGTCCAGGCGATGAAGCCCCCGATCAATGCAATGCCCATCCAGACCATGAAGCCGGCAATGAAGACCATGCTGGATTCCTCGGTTCCGATTCAGAGGTGAGAGAGTATAGAGCCGGGCCTCGCGACAGTGCCAGGGCGCGGCTAGCGGGGGATCACGCCGGTCGCCGGTTCGGGTGGGGTCGTGCGC
>JBOHRE010000131.1:0-7303 GCA_050732635.1 Longimicrobiales bacterium
GCCCAGGCGCCGCCGAGGACCGCGCCGATGCCGCCGGCGGCGATCGCGGCGAAGCCGCCGATGCCACCCAGCGCGAGCGCCGCCGCGGCGTCCAGCCCGCGCGCCAGCAGTGCGTAATAGAAGAACGCGCTGATCAGCGTCCACATCGCGTAGAGTTCCCACATGTGCCCGAGGTAGCCGAGGATGGCCAGGCGGGTCTGACGGTGGCGCAGCACGGTGCCGACGAGCGCCCAGGAGAACGGGCGTCGCTCGAAGGGGAACGGGCCGGTGCGGTAGCCGGTGAGCACGAGCAGCGCCGCGATCACGGCGCCGGCCGACGCAGCCAGAATCACGGTGCGCGGCTCGGCGTCGGGCAGCGCCGCGATCAGGTACGGCGTCGCCTTGCCGATGGTGAGCGCGCCGACGATCGTGCCGATCGCGAGCCCGCGCGCGGAGCGGAACCAGGTCGCGATCATCTTCATCGCCGGCGGATAGACGCCGGCCAGGAAGAAGCCGGTCAGGAAGCGCAGCAGCAGTGCGGGCGCGAAGCCACCGGCCGCGAGCAAGGCGGCGTTCGCGGCGGCCCCGAGCAGCGCGGAGATGGCGAAGTACGGCCGCGCCGGCACGATGTCGGCAAGGTTGAGGATGGCAGCCGTGGCGGTGCCGGCGACGAAGCCGAGCTGTACGGCTGTGGTGAGCGACGCCGCGGCCGCGGCATCGAGCTCCCAGGCCGCCGCGAGCGCGGGCGAGACGGCGCTCGCCGTGAACCAGAGCGACATGCCGAGCAGCTCGGCCGCCGCGAGCAGCGCGAGCATGCTCCAGCGGGCGCGCTCGGTGCGCGGCGTGGCCTCGGCAGCGACAATGGGCATGGAGGCTCCATGATGGACGGCGATGGCGTGCGGATCAACGCCGAGCTGACGATCCCGCTGAGCGCGCTCGAGCTGCGCGCCACGCGCGCGGGCGGCCCGGGCGGCCAGCACGTCAACACGTCGTCGACGCGCATCGAGCTGCGCTGGGACGTCAGCGCGTCGCCTGCGCTGTCAGAGGAGCAACGTGGCCGCCTCCTGACCCGACTCGCCTCGCGCCTGCACGGTACGGGCGTGCTGCGGCTGGTCGCGAGCCGCAGCCGTAGCCAGCATCAGAACCGCGAGGCCGCGCTGGCGCGGCTGCAGCAGGTGGTCGCCGCCGCGCTCGAGCCCGAGAAGCCGCGCCGCAAGACGCGCCCGCCGCGCGCGTCGAAGGAAGCACGGCTGGAGGCGAAGAAGCGGCGCGGCGAACGCAAACGTCAGCGTCGCAAGGTCGAGCCGGAATAGGGGTAGCGTCGCCCCGCTGTCTAGCGTGGTGACACCCCACTTGCTCAGGCGGCGAAGGCGGTGGCGCCGGTGCCGGCCATCATGGCCTCGAAGCTGAAGAACAGATCAGGATCGAGCACCGTGCCGCACTCGACGCGCATGACGGCGAGCGCCTCGGCGGGCTGCAGTGCGGTGTGGTAGCTGCGCTCGCTGGTGAGCGCGTCGAACACATCGGCCACGCAGAGGATGCGCGCGGCGAGCGGGATCTCCGTGCCGCGCAGCCGGTCCGGGTAGCCGCAGCCGTCCCAGTGCTCGTGATGGTGGCGGATCGTCTGGCGCACGATGCGCGGCAGTCCGAGCCCCGCGACCATCCGTTCGCCGGTCACAGGGTGGCGGCGGACCAGGTCCCATTCGGTGTCACTGAGTGGGCCGGGCTTGCCGAGCACGTGGGGCGGGACGCGCAGCTTGCCGACGTCGTGCAGCAGCGCGGCGACGCGGATTGCGTCGACGAAGAGCTGGCCGCAGTCGACGCTGCGCGCAAGCGCCTCGCTGAACCGCGCCACGTTCGTGGCGTGGCCGGTCAGGTGTGGGTCCCAGGCTTCGAGCCGGGACACCCAATCGTCCCAGCGAAGGATCTCATCGCGGCCGAACAGGTCGGCCTCGTGGCGTAGCTCCATGGGGGGCCTCGCGACACGGTTTGACGAAGATCCGGGGGGGAGTGCCGGCCTTGTCTGCGAATGACGATCCGGGCCCGGCGGTGGTCACATCGGCCGGCCACCCTTGCGCCGCCCCGCCGCCGTCGACCTACTTCAACAGGCGTCCCCCCAACCCGATCGCAGGCAATGACACGATTCGCGCCGTTGCTGCTGCTGGTGCTCGTCGGTACGACGCCGGCCGCGGCGCAGGAAATGTCCTTCGAGGAGTACACACCGCCGTCGACGCTGGTCGTGCCGGAGCACCCGGTGCGACGCGCGCGCTTCCCGTTCATCGATGTGCACAGCCACCACCGCCGGATCACGCCCGAGTATCTGGACTGGGTGGTGGCCGCCATGGACGCGATGAACATGCGTGCGCTGGTCAACCTGAGCGGCGGCACGGGCGAGCGGCTGGCCGAGACGGTGCGCGCGATGAACGAGCGGCACCCCGGCCGCTTCATCGTCTTCGCCAACCTGGACTTCGAGGGGATCGATGATCCAGCGTGGGGCGAGCGGGCGGCCGCGCAGCTCGAGCGCGACGTCGCCAACGGCGCACGGGGGCTGAAGATCTTCAAGGGCCTCGGCATGAGCCTGCGCGATGAAGCCGGTCGGCGCATCCCGGTCGATGACCCGCGCTTCGATCCGGTCTGGCGCAAGGCCGGCGAGCTGGGCATAGCGGTACTGATCCACAGCGCGGACCCGGCGCCGTTCTGGCAGCCGCACGACGCGAACAACGAGCGCTGGCTGGAGCTGAAGGAGATCCCGTCGCGCTACCGTCCGCCGGACGAATACCCGCCGTTCGAGCAGATCGTGGGCGAGCAGCACGAGGTCTTCCGCCGGCACCCCGGCACCACGTTCATCAACGCGCACCTGGGCTGGTTCGGCAACGATCTGGGACGGTTGGGCGAGCTGATGGACGAGCTGCCGAACATGTACACGGAGATCGGCGCCGTACTTGCCGAGCTGGGTCGCCAGCCGCGCTTCGCGCGCGAGTGGTTCATCCGCTATCAGGATCGCGTGCTGTTCGGCAAGGACGCGTGGGCGCCCGACGAATACCCCTACTACTTCCGCACGCTCGAAACCGCTGACGAGTACTTCGACTACTACCGCCGGCGCCACGCGTTCTGGAAGCTGTACGGCCTCGACCTGCCCGACGAGGTGCTGCGCAAGCTGTACTACGAGAACGCGGAGCGCATCATTTTGAGGGGCGGGCGCGGGGGCGGGGGCGGGGGTACCAACTGAAGAGGATGCTGCTATGCGTCTACGAGGATTGGTGCTTGCCCTGGCGATGCTGGCGATGAGCACCCCGACAGTGGCACAGGAGACTGTGCGACCGAGCACGGTCGCGGGACGGTCGACCGTGTACGCGCCGCGCGGCGTGATCGCGACCAGCCAGCCGCTGGCGAGCGCCGCGGGGCTCGCCGTGCTGCAGGCCGGCGGTAATGCGATCGATGCGGCGGTCACCGCGGCCGCTGTGCTGAACGTGGTCGAGCCGCACATGACGGGGATGGGCGGCGACATGTTCGCGATCGTCTGGTCGGCGCAGCAGCAGCGGCTGCTGGGGCTGAACGCGAGTGGCCGCGCGGGCGCCGGGATGAGCGCCGCTGAGCTGCGCCGCCGCGGGCACCGCAGCGTGCCAGGGAGTGGCGCCGAGGCCATCACCGTGCCGGGCGCGCTCTCCGGCTGGGCCGCGCTGCTGGACAGCCTCGGCACGATCTCGCTGGCCGAGGCGCTGGCGCCGGCGATCCGCATCGCCGAGGAGGGCTTCCCCGTCACGCCGGTCATCGCCGAGGACTGGGCCGACCAGGTGGAGAAGCTGCAGAGCGACGCGGGCGCGCGTGCAGCGCTGCTGATCGACGGTGCGCGCGCACCCCGTGCCGGCGAGTGGTTCCGCAACCCGGACATCGCGCGCACGTTCCGCCGGGTCGGCGAGCACGGGCCCAGCGTGCTCTACGGTGGTGAGCTCGGGGCGCGCATCGCCGAGCACGTCGCGTCGCTCGGCGGGTTCCTGACGCGCGAGGATTTCGCGCGCCACCGCGCAGACTGGGTCGAGCCGATCTCCGCGCGGTTCCGTGGCCACACGGTCTGGGAGCTGCCGCCGAACGGCCAGGGCATCGCCGCACTCGAGATGCTGCGCATTCTCGAGCCGCTCGACCTTGCCGCGATGGGGCACAACAGCGCCCGCTACCTGCACCACCTCATCGAGGCGAAGAAGCTGGCCTACGCCGATCTCGCCCGCTACGTCGGCGACCCGGAGCACATGACGGTCGATCCGCTTCGCCTGCTCGCGGATGATTTCATCAGTACGCGGCGCTCTGCGCTGGACCCGGATCGCGCGGCGTCGCGCGCGGACCCGGGCGAGGCCATCACATCGAGCGAAACCATCTACCTGGCCGCCGCCGATACGGAAGGCAACATGGTCTCGTTCATCAACAGCGTCTTCTCCGCGTTCGGCTCGGGTGTCGTCGTGCCCGGCA
Source organism: Longimicrobiales bacterium (assembly GCA_050732635.1). Taxonomy (GTDB): domain Bacteria; phylum Gemmatimonadota; class Gemmatimonadetes; order Longimicrobiales; family RSA9; genus JBOHRE01. The sequence goes on from JBOHRE010000131.1 coordinate 4,444, forward strand.
CCGGCTTCGCACTGCAGAACCGCGGTGCGGGCTTCACGCTCGAGCCGGACCGCGCGAACACCGTGGCGCCCGGCAAGCGTCCGTTCCACACAATCATCCCGGCCTTTGTCACGCGCCCGGATGCGCGCGGTGCGGAGCAGCCCTGGCTCGCGTTTGGCGTGATGGGCGGCGCGATCCAGCCGCAGGGCCACGTGCAGGTGCTGCTGAACCTGCTGGTCTTTGACATGCAGCTGCAGCAGGCGATCGACGCGCCGCGGTTCCGCCACTTCGATGGGCTGCGCGTCGCGCTCGAGCCGCCCATTGGCGACGCCGTACGGGACGCGCTGGCCACCATGGGCCACGACGTGCTCGAGCTGCGCCGCGGCTCGGCCGGTGGCGCACAGGCGGTCATGCGACTCGAGCGCGGCTGGGCCGCAGCCTCCGATCCGCGCAAGGATGGACTCGCAATCGGGCACTGATGGCTTCCGGAGTCTGGCTCTCGCTTTCCGTTCTTGCCGTCTTCGCCGGCGCCCTCGCCGTGCGTCGCAGCCGCTCCGTGCGTAAAACCGGCAGGCCGCGTCTCACCGACGACATGATCCGCCAGCTCGAGCATCGCGGCTCGGTCTGGCTCGAGCACGACGAGCCGCTCGACCTGGACGTGATCCGGGCGGAGGAGGAGCGCTTCTGGCGCGAGGAGGAGTGGCGGGCCGAGGACGCGGAAGAGGAGTCGTGGTGACGGCACGAGCACGCCGAGGACGCCGAGAAAAAAACATCAAAAAATTTGGTGCTGCGTCGCGTTGGCGATACTCCGCTGAACCTCTGCGTGCCCTGCGCTCCCTGCGGTTGATTCAATCCGCGCGCGCCTGCACTGCCAGCTCGTCGTAGATACGGTCGGTCTTCGCGGCCATGACGAAGTCGTTGTGGTGCAGGCCGCGGATCGCGTGCGTCCACCAGTTCACGGTGACGCGGCCCCACTCGGTCAGCAGTGCGGGATGGTGGCCCTCGGCCTCGGCAATGTCGCCCACGCGGTTGGTGAACTCGAGGGCCTGCACGAAGTCGGGGAAGCGAAATTCGCGTTGCAGCCGATCGGCGTCCTCGCGCTCGAGGATCTGCCATTTCGGAACCTGCCGCAGGAGCTCTGCCCGCTCTTCGGGGTTTACGCGCGGCGAGTCAGGGCGGCACGCTTCGCAGGTCGCATCGGCCAGGGCGCTCATGAGTACCTCCTGAGAAGAAACGGCTACTCGAGCTCGGTCACGGCTTCTTCGGCCGGTTCGGGCTGCAGGTGCGGGTTGCGCATCAGCAGCCGGGCGCACGCATTCCAACGTAGAATCGCGTCATCGTTGCCGGGCGGGCGGATCGATTCCGCAGTCTCGAAGTGCGTCATGGCGTCGCGCAGCAGGTGGTAGGCCATCACGCCGGCGCCCACGCGGCCATGGCCCAATTGCGCCTTCGCACGCCGCTCGCAGATGATGCCGCTGAGGTAATGGCGCTCGTACTCGCCGCGGATGCTGCCGACGAGCTCGGTGGCGCGGCGGGCGGCGTCGCCACTGCCGTCCCGGTCGAAGCGATCACTCAGCGCCAGGACCAGCAGCATGAGCGCGCGCTGGTCGTCGGGGTCGAGCTCGAGCACGTCGAGGCAGATGCTCTCCGCCTCGATGGGCTCATTGAGCAGGCGGTAGCGCTCCGCCTTCTCGAGTGCTGCCGGCACTGCCTCGGGGCTGAGCGCCTTGAGCTGAACCATCCGACCTCCTTTCGCCACCGCCGAGCACACGGAGAACCTTACGCAGCGGGTCGTACGCGCGATCCACCACGCGCTCCTTGAGCGGGATGATCGCGTTGTCCGTGATCTGTATACCCTCGGGGCAGACGTTGGTGCAGCACTTCGTGATGTTGCAGTAGCCGATGCCGTGCGCCTGGCGCAGCTCATCGGCGCGGTCGTCGGTGTCCAGCGGGTGCATCTCGAGGGCCGCGATCTGCGTGAAGAAGGTCGGCCCGATGAAGCGATCGAAGAGCTGATGATCACGCAGCACGTGACAGACGTCCTGGCACAGGAAGCACTCGATACACTTGCGGAACTCCATGACGCGGTCGACATCGCGCTGATCCATGCGCCAGGTCCCGTCGGCCGCATCGGGCGGCCGCGGCTTGAACGGCCGGATCCGCTTCTTGGCCTCGAAATTCCATGACACGTCGGTGACCAGATCGCGAATCAGGGGGAACGCCTTGATCGGCTCGACCGTGACCGGCCGATCTTCGGGCAGCTCGTTCATGCGCATCATGCACATGAGCCGCGGCTTGCCGTTGACCTCCGCCGAGCAGGAGCCGCACTTGCCGGCCTTGCAGTTCCAGCGTACGGCCAGGTCGGGCGCCTGCTCCGCCTGGATCCGGTGGACCGCGTCGAGCACGACCATGCCGGCCGTGATCTCGGTCGTGTAGTCACGGAATTCGCCGCCCGCGGCGTCGCCGCGCCAGATCCGGAACGTGGTTTGCTGCGCCATCACTTCATCTCCTCGATGATCTGCTGCAGTTCCGGTGGTGGTGGCGGAATGGGCTCGGTCAGGACCTGCATGCCGCCATCGGACCCGCAGCGGATCACGACCGTCTTCTTGGCCCACTCCGGATCCTTGTCGGGCCGATCCTCGCGGAAATGGGCACCACGGCTCTCGGGGCGGGCCAGGGCCGCGCGCGCGATCGCCTCGGACACCAGCAGCAGGGTGCGCAGGTCGAGCGCCGTATGCCAGCCCGGATTGTACTCGCGGTTACCGGTCACGCGCACGCGCTCGGCTCGCGCGCGCAGCTGCGCGACGCGCCCGAGCGCCTCCGTCATCTCCGCCTCGTTACGCACGATGCCGACCAGGTCCTGCATCACATCCTGCAGCTC
>JBOHRE010000132.1:0-7030 GCA_050732635.1 Longimicrobiales bacterium
GGGGCAGACCTCGACGCGCCTAGAGGATCGGAGCGCGGTGAGCCCGCCCCCCTCTTTCGCGGCACGCCAATTGACCCGAGGTTGCAGCGGCTCCCGCAGTGACTCTCCCACAGCAAAGGAGGCCGTCATGCTACGGACTCGCAGCCCATTCATCCTGGCTCTGCCCCTGTTCCTCGCCTGTGAGGCGGGCGACGTCGGCGACGCCGACTTCGGTACAGAGATGGCCCCGACAGGGCAACCAGCGGTCACGGTGGACGCCGCGGCCAGCGAAGCGGAGGTGTCCCGGATCCGGGACGGCTGGGTGCAGGCCGCGGAGGCCGGCGATGTGGCCACGATCGCGTCCTACTACGCCGAGGACGCGCGCATGGTCGACGTCACCGGTGAGGTCTTCGAGGGCCGCGAGGCGATCCAGGAGACGCTGACCACGGGCCTCGAGGGCATGTCCGACCTCGAGGTCACCAGCACGGACCTGGTGGTCGGTACCGACGTCGTCAGTGATATGGGCAGCTTCACGCAGACGTTCCAGACACCGGACGGCCAGGAGCAGACGGTGAGCGGCCGCTACATCGTCGTGCTCCGCCGGCAGGACGACGGCAGCTGGAAGATCGTGCAGCACCTGGCGTCGGCACCGCAGGAGCCGGCCGCCGGGAACATGTAGTCGGCAGCTGCCGAGCTTGCCGATTCTCAATGGTGGGGCGGTCGGCGCGCTGGTCGCGCTGGCCGCCTGCCTCTTCGCATCGCCCGCGCCGACGTACGCGCAGGCGCACGACTGGATGTTCGGTCCGTTCGTAAAGCCGGCCGCTGTCAACCCGGTGATCGCGCCGAACGCGGCAGCCCGATTCCGCTCGCCGATCAGCGACAGCGTCGTCGCCTGGGAGGAGCACGCCACCTTCAACCCGGCGGCCGTGGTGCGCGACGGCCGGGTCTACCTGCTGTACCGTGCCGAGGACGCGACCGGCAGGATGCAGATCGGCCACCACACGTCGCGGATCGGCCTGGCCGAGAGCGCCGACGGGCTGCACTTCACGCGCCGCGACACGCCCGTGCTCTTCCCCGATGACGACGCGCAGGCGCGCTACGAGTGGCCGGGCGGCGTCGAGGATCCGCGCATCGTCGAGACCGACGACGGCACCTATGTCCTCACCTATACCCAGTGGAACCGCGACGTGCCGCGGCTCGCGGTCGCTACCTCGCCCGACCTGGTGAACTGGACGAAGCACGGGCCCGCATTCGCCGGCGCCGCGAGCGGCAAGTACCTCGAGATCGAGTCGAAGTCCGGCTCGATCGTGAGCCGCGTCGCCGGCGACCGCATCGTCGCCACGCGCATCGACGGCAAGTACTGGATGTACTACAACGTGCCGTACGTGCGCGTTGCGACGTCGGACGATCTGATCGCCTGGACGCCGCTCGAGGACGAGCGCGGTGACCCGCTCGCGGTGCTCTCCCCCCGACCCGGCTACTTCGACTCCTGGCTGGTCGAGGCCGGACCGCCGGCCCTCCTCACCGAGCACGGCATCCTGCTCATGTACAACGCCGGCAACAGCGAGGATTACGGCGACGCCGACCTGCCGCACCGCGTGTACACAGCCGGCCAGGCGCTCTTCGATGCGCGCAACCCGCTGAAGCTCATCGCGCGCTCCGACGCGCCGTTCATCCGCCCGACCGAGGACTACGAGCGCACCGGGCAATACGTCGAAGGCACCACCTTCGTCGAAGCGCTGGTGCCGTTCAACGGCCGCTGGCTGCTGTACTACGGCACCGCCGACTCGCGCGTGGGCGTCGCCGTCTGGGATCCGGGAGCGGCCGCGACACGGTAAGTCTGGCCATCAGCTCGCCGGCTGCGTTGCCCGTCTCCAAGGCTCACTCCTGTACGTCATCTTGTGGCGCGGGGATCTTCCCCGTAGATCATCGGCACCGACGTCAACCTCACCGACCGCATCGACAGGAGATTCGTATGCCAAAGCCGAAGCCGATCCCTGATGGCTTTCCGCAGGTCACGCCGTACCTCCACGTCGCTGGCGCCAGCGCGGCCATCGACTTCTACTGCGACGTGCTCGGCGCGACGGAGCGCATGCGCATGCCCGGTCCCGACGGCAAGATCGGGCACGCCGAGCTGCAGCTCGGCGACTCGGTGATCATGCTGGCCGACGAGTACCCGGAGATCGGCGCGATCGGCCCCAAGTCCATCGGCGGCAGTCCGGTGATGCTCAGCGTCTACGTCGAGGACGTCGATCGCGTCTTCGACCGTGCGATCGAGGCTGGCGCCAGGTCGCTGCGACCCGTCGAGGACCAGTTCTACGGCGACCGCTCCGGTCAGTTCGAGGATCCGTTCGGCCACCGCTGGAACGTCGCAACGCACGTCGAGGACGTGCCGTCCGACGAGATGGCCCGGCGCGCCGCGCAGGCGATGGGCGGCGAGACAAGGTCGTAACGAATCACTGCCGCAGCACGAGCCGCGCTGTAGCCGGCGCTACGCGGCGCGATTCCACTGGCGCGCGTTCACACCGCGAATCCCAGCTGCCTCGCCACCTCCAGCTGCTTGTCGTCCAGCGAGAGAAACGCGAGATCCTGCGGATTCGGAGCCAGATACAATGCGCTGGCCAGGTGCCAGAGGTCGGCGCCACGAGTGTACCCCGCGGTGAGGACCTGCACGATCTCGCGGCTGAGCCGCCGCTTCGGCAGCACCCAGCCGATCGGCGCGATCAGCTGCGGGTCCAGTTCCGCGCCCTCGCGCGCGAACGCCGAGCGCACCTCCGCCTCCAGCAGGTTCGAGGAAAACACCTCGTCGAAGCTCTCCAGCCGTGCAGCGAGCGCCGCCGGATCGCGCTCTCCGAACCCGAGCGCGATCAGCCACGAGCTGTCGACGTACGCTGCCCTCACTCGCGCTCGGCCAGGAACCGCTCCAGCGCGCCGGGCCGCCGCACCACCGGCCGCCACGGCCACTGGCGGCCAGCCGACCGCGTGAGCGCGCCCTCCTGCTCCAGCCGCAGCAGCCGCGCCTCCAACCCTTCGGCCCGCACCGCCGGGATCGGCCGGATCTCCGCAACCGGCTCACCATGATAGGAGACCGTCACGGTCTCTCCTCGTTCGCGAACCCGCCGCAGGATCTCGGAGAACTTCGCCTTCGCCTCGTAGGTCGAGTAGGTCTTCGGCATGCTCGAAGCGTAGCTGTACTAGTCAGACTAGTCAAGCCGCCAGCCGGCAGCTGCCGGCTTGACCAGGCGCGCGTGCGCGACCGGCCGGGCCGCAGCCGAGGTCGTCGCCGGGTACACACCGTTCGCGCCGGCTTGTGACGGCTACTCGCGGATCTCGAAGGGCGTTGAGGTGCGCTCGCGCTCCGGCAGCGGGTCCTGGCCGGAGATGTACCAGAACAGGCGGTAGGTGCCGGCCAGCGGCGGCACCTCGACCTTCGGATGGATGTTCGTGCCGGCCCGTCCCATGACGACGTGCAGCACGCCGTCGTAGGTGGCGCCGCGCGCGATCACGGTGGGCGGCTCCCAGCACATCAGCACCACGGGCGAGTAGGCCGTCACCCACGCGCCCTCCACCAGCTTCTGCAGCGACGGCGGATGGTCGAAACGGCACCGTCCCACGTACACGGGCCCGTCCGTGCGGTTGGTGTAGCGGAAGCCGATCGTCACGCGGATCGTGCGCTCGTCCAGGCGCGCGTGGTACACGGCGCTGTCGGTGCCCATTGCGGGTCCGACGCTCTCGGTCGGCGAAGAGCGCTCGCCCGCGCACGCGGACAGCACCGCGATTCCCGCTATGGTGAGCGTCAGCCGTGCCATCATCCCTGCAAACCTCCTGCGTACCGAACGACCGGCGCGCGCGCCATGTGACGCCCGCCGCGCAGCTCGCCGCCGGCGCGTCGCCCATCACCTGCGCGTACCCTCGACGTTTTTGTACAACGTGTACAGCGCTCCGCCGGCCGCCGCGCGATTGGGACCGATGTTGAAAACGGCGGGCGGCTGAAAACGGCGGGCGGCTGGAGACGGCAGGCGGCTCAGGGCCGCGGGCGACGAGCGCCGAACCGCGTCACTCCCTCCTCACCGGCCGCGTCGGTCAGCCGGTCGTCCAGCGTCGCGAGCGGCACGCCGAGGCGGACTGCGAGCTCCAGATAGGCAGCGTCGTAGGCGCTGAGCGCGTGCTTGCGGGCCAGCGCATGCGAGGCCTCGAACACCTCGCGCCGCGCGACACGATCCACCGCAATAGGCAGCGAGAGGAGCAGCCGGGCGAAGCGCCTCGCATCCGCCGGCTCGATGCGGCCGCCCCGCTCGGCGGTGAGCAGCCCGTTGGCGACTTCGAGCGGCCAGAGCGACGCCGCGACCGCCTCCGACGCGCGCAGCTCCTCCAGCACCGCGAGCGCGTAGTCCCCGCCCTCGTCCTCGAAGCACCACGCGAGCGCGACCGATGCGTCGATGACGAAGTTCACCGCCGGCCGGCGTCGATCAGGTCACGTACCGTGAAGTCCTCGCCGAGCACGCGTCCCCGGCGAAACGCGATGATCGTGGAGATCGCCTCCTGGACCGTCTGGTCGCGGCCGCCGGGCGGCGGTGCCAGGACCGCCACCACCCGGCCGTGCCGCGTGATCGAGATCCGCTCGCCCTTCTGGACCCGATCCAGAAGTGCCGCAAAGTGGGTTTTCGCCTCGTATGCGCCGACCTTCTTCACCGCCACCCCGTATCGACTGGTCTACGACCAGTCTAGCGCGTCGCGTTGGCAGGCAAGGAGCTGTGCAACAGTGGCGGTCAGCAACGCGAAGGCCCGGCGGAAAATTCCCGCCGGGCCGTCCGACTCGTGTTCGAAGTGCGATGTGTCTGCGCCGCCGAGCTTCAGGGCGTCAACACCACGGCCCGCTTCGCATTGACCCGGCCGTAGCCGAAGACCGGGTCCCAGCCGAGCGTGCCCAGGTCGTCGGAGCTGGCCTGCAGGATCTGGCGCACCTGGTCGGGCGACAGGCCCGGGTTCTTGCCTCGCACCAACGCGGCGACGCCGGCGGCGTGCGGCGAGGCCATCGAGGTGCCGCTGAAGATGGCCAGATTGCCGTTGACGTTGTACAGCGTCAGCACGGTGGTCTGCGACTCGATCTGGTCCTTCAGGTAGAGCCCGTCCTCGAGCGTGACCGAGGCGGCCGGGATCCAGGCGCGGCCGTCGGCCGTGGTCTCCGTTCCCAGCGTGCCATTGAAGTTGCCGGGTGTGTGGTTGTGGATGATGGCGGCGACGCAGCCGGCGTCCATCGCGGCGGTCACCTTTTCGGCGAACGTGCCGCCGCCGCGGCTGACCACCGCGGTCCTGCCGTCGCAGTCGACGGCCTCGAACTCGACCGCCGTGCCAAAGCCCGCGTACACCGCCTCGGCCGTGAGCCCCTGCTTTCTCGTCTTGCCCGCGAACTGCAGCGCGATCGCCTCGAGCTCGCGGTCGTTGTCGGTGTCGACGAAGAGCGACGTCTCCTGGCCGAGGCCGACCAGGTACGACGACAGGTTGTTCACGCCCGGCGCAGTCAGCTCCTGCTCGGTGCCGTACTGGGAGAAGGTCGCGAGCATGTCGGCGTCGTCGGTCGCGCCGACCGCGATCACGGTCGGGTACGCGGCCGGATAGCCGACGTACGGCGTGCTGCTGTTGCCCGATGCGGCGACCAGCACGATGCCCGCCTCGTAGGCCGCGTCGAACGCCGCATCGGCCGCCTGGCTGAAAGCCGTGGGCGTCGGCACCAGCCCTGCGATCGCGAAGCCGAACGACATGTTGACGACGTCCATGTCGTTGTCGATCGCCCACTCGACGGCCTGGATCATCTTGCTCAGTGTGGCGCCGGCCCAGTCGCAGTCGGCGAAGCGCATGGAGTAGAGCTCGGCGCGCGGCGCCACGCCCACCGTGTGGTTGCCGTTCGCGTTCGCGCCGACGATGCCGGCCACGTGCGTGCCGTGGCCCTGGCAGTCGTCGAGACCGTTGCCATCGCCGACCAGGTCGATGCCGCCGGCGACCGTGAGGTCGGGGTGATCGACGTCGATGCCGGAGTCGAAGATGCCGACCTTGGCGCCGTCGCCACGGAATCCCAGGTCCCAGGCGCCGGGCGCGTCGACTTTCGTGACGCCCCAGTCGGTGATCTGCTTGCCGGCCAGCGGGTAGGCCTCGGCGTCCTCCTCGATGTACGCGACCGATGCATCGGCGCCGAGCGTCTCGACCTGATCGACCGGGATCGTCGCCGCGAACACCGGGACGTACCTGTAGCGGTGAGTCACCTCGCCGCCGAGCGACGCGATCAGCGCGGCCTCGGCGTCGCCCGGGTCGGAGACGAAGCCGACCAGAACCGCGATCTGCCCGTCCGCGGTGACCGACTGCTGCGAGCCGGCCGGCGGTACAGCCGATTCGGTGGGCGTGGGCCGGTCGCACGCCGCGATCCAGCCGACGCTGGCGACCAGCACGAGGAGCGCGAGGCGCGCGCGCAGCGCGGCCTGGAACCGTTCGACAGCCATGTCGCCTCCTGTGGTGCAGTGTCCGCGCGCGGCCGACGATGAGGGGCCGTGCGCGTGGCCGGAGGCGACGCGCTCCGGCGGCGGCTGCGCACCGGAGCGCGCGCGCAGGGGCCGTGCCAGTACCGGTGGTGGGTGGTGGGGCGACGCTGTCAGAGTGGAAACATATCGAGCCGCAGCCGCCGCGCCGCGGCGAGCAGCCGCTCGTCGTACGTCGCGAGCCGCACGTCGCCGCCCTGCTCGCGCAGGAACTCGATCGAGGCGAGGTGCAGCGCGTCCAGCGTGCGCACCGGCGACGGGAACGGCCGCGTCGCCCGCGACAGCACCTCCGGGATCATCTCCAGGAATGCGACGCGGCCGAGCAGTGCGCCGCGCCGCGTCAGCGTGCGTCCGGCCAAGGCCTCGTCCGTGGATTCGTGCCCAGACCTCGTACTCCAGCAGCCGGCTCGCGACTAGCGGCTCCGCCCACAGAGCCTCCGGCGGGTGCCGGTCCTCCGCCAGCAACTGCGCCAGCGCCGCCGAGCTGTCCAGGTAGATCACCGCTCCGCGCGGTCCGACTC
>JBOHRE010000133.1:0-6962 GCA_050732635.1 Longimicrobiales bacterium
GGGCGCAAGCCCTCTGAAGGGCCGTTCGAGACGAGGACGTCGATAGGCGGCAGGTGCAAGCATGGCGACATGCTCAGCCGAGCCGTACTAATCGCCCGTGTGGCTTGGCCAGCTCCCCACAGAGCTACCAGCCGGCCTGACCTCGCTTCAGCGCACGATCCCCTTTCGAGGCGTCCACTCTCTGCCCGCACCCACTTTTGTTCGTGGTTCGTAGTTACTACGAACCACCAACCAGCTTCGCCGGCGGCAACAGCGCGGGGGCCACACCCGTTCCCATCCCGAACACGGTCGTTAAGCCCCGCAGCGCGGATGGTACTGCTCGGGAGACCGAGTGGGAGAGTACGACGTCGCCGGCACTCTGGTCGAGCGCCTCCGAGTCCAGTCGGGATCCGGAGGCGCTCGTGCATCCAGGGCACCGGGCTGCACGCCCGCTCGGCGGCGCTGCGGCTCGATCTCCGCAGAGCGCTCCGGCCGCTGCACCAGCCCGGGCTCCGGTCGCAGTCGCGATCGCGCCCTGCCGAGACAGAGCCGAGCACCGCCGCCACCCGGGTCGCGGGCCGTGGGGCCGGTCCGGCTCACCGGGGCGGCGTTCCACGGTCTTTCCCCGTCCAGCGGAAGGGCGCATGTTACGCATATGAGCGACAGTCCGGAGCGGGCGTCGACCGGGGCGGCCGTAGAGACGCGAGCGGGTTACGTGGCGCTGGTCGGACTGCCGAACGTCGGCAAATCGACGCTGCTCAACGCGCTCACGGGTGAGAAGCTGAGCATCGTGACACCTCGCGCGCAGACAACGCGAGAGCGCGTCATGGGGATCCTCACGACGGACCGGGCACAGCTGGTGTTCGTCGATACGCCCGGTCTGCTGGAGCCGCGCTATCTGTTGCAGGAATCGATGTTGCACGCGGCGCGCGGTGCGATCATGGACGCAGACGCCGTGCTGCTGCTTCTGGATGCACTCCGGCCGGGCGAAACGCTGCCGGCGGGCGAACCGCTGAGGCTGCTGGAGAGGCGCCGCGAGGCGCTTTTTGTTGTTGTGAACAAGATCGATGTGGTCGCAGCCGAGACGGTCGACGAGCTGGGCGAGCGAGCACGGGCGCAGTTCGGGGTCGAGCCGCATCAGGTTTCGGCAGTCACCGGGGTAGGCGTCGCGGAATTGCGCGAGGCGCTGGCAGCAACGCTGCCGATCTCGCCCTACCTGTATCCGGCCGACGAGTTGGCGGTGCAGCCGGTCCGGTTTTTCGTGGCCGAGCTGATCCGGGAAACGGTATTCGAGCGTTACGAGCAGGAGGTGCCGTACAGCACTGCGGTGCAGATCGAGGAATTTCGGGAAACAGAGGATCCAGTGTACATCCGGGCGACCATCGTGCTGGAGCGCGACACGCAAAAGGCGATCGTGATCGGCAGCGGTGGGGTGGGGATCCGGGACCTGGGTCAACGCTCGCGGTCGAAGATCGAAGCGTTCATTGGCCGGCACATTTATCTCGACCTGTGGGTGAAGACGCGGCCGGGCTGGCGCAAGAAGGCAGCGGCGCTGCGGGAATTCGGGTACCCGCCACCAGAGCGGGCGTAGCTGTCGCGGGGTGGTCGAACCAAGCAGAGCGGACGGGAGGAAAATGCTGGATCAGAGGCTTCTGGAGATCCTGGTGTGCCCGAAGTGCAAGGGCGACCTGGAATACCGGCCGGACTCGAGCGAGCTGCGGTGTCACGCGTGTCGTCTGGTCTATGCTGTACGTGACGACATTCCGATCATGCTCGTGGATGAGGCGAAGCCGTTCTGAGCGGACGGATCCGGAGCATTGGCCGGGGCGCCAATGCGCTGGCTGAGGGCCGCGCTGGCGCCGCTGGCGGTCGCTTCCGCACTCGCGGGCTGGAGCCCGGTGCGTGCCCAGGGCACGGGCGCCGTAGAATCGAACGAATGCTGCCTGTTCCTGTTGCTCCGGGTCGGAGCGGAGGCGGTCTCGCTCGGCACGGCGGTCAGCGCGCGGGCATCGTCGGAATCGATGTGGGGCAACCCCGCGGGGCTCGCACCGCTCGACTCCGGCAGCTTCGTGCTAAACCACGTCACGGGCACGGGTGTGCCGATCGACGGCTTCACGCTCCTGTTCACGCCAGAGCGGCTCGGCACGGTCGGTCTCTCCTATCTGTTGATCGATCAGGGCGAGTCGGTCGAGACCGACGAGCTCGGGCGGCCAATCGGCTCGTTCACGGTTCGGGATCACGTCCTGGTCGGCTCGTTCGCGGCGCTTCTCGGTCGTGGATTCACGGGTGGCATCAACTACAAGCTGTACCTCGAGCGGGTCGTGTGTCACGGAGCGACCGTGAGCTGCACGGATTTTTCGGCCTCGACACATGCCCTGGATCTGGGGGTCCGCTACGAGCCGCCCGCCCTACCCACGCTGCGGCTCGGCGCCACGGTGCAGCATCTCGGCTTTCCGCTACAGGTGATCAATGCACGTCAGGCCGATCCGCCACCCGCGCGCGTGCGGTTCGGCGCCGGCTACGAGTTGCTGCACCATGTGCGGCGCGATGCCGTGTTCCAGCTGTGGCTTTCGGCCGAGCTGATGAGTCGCCTCGATCTGAGGTCGTCACGCGGCTTCGTCGGTGCCGAGCTCCTGGCCGAGCGAGCGATCTTCCTGCGCGCCGGCTATGCAGGCGGCACAGGCCTGCAGAGCGGCCCCGCGGTGGGCGTAGGTATGGATTATGATCGCTTTACGGTCGCCGTCGCGAAGAGCTTCACGGGCTCCTCACTCACTCCGGATGAAGAGCCGTTTCAGATCACGTTCACGATCCGCTTCTGAGTCCGTTGGCGGCGCGGTGCTGGGTCTCCGCCGCGGCCCGGCGCGTCTCCGCCGCGGCCGGGCGCTCCCGCTGGCCTGCCTGCTGATCGCCGCGCTGATCGTTCCGCCTCGGCTGGCGGCGCAGGCGGCCGGGAGCGTCGAGCCGGCGGTGCTGGGGCCCCGGGTCGGCACGGTCTTCGCGCCGGCCGTCGACACAGCGGCCCCTGCGGGTGCCGCGCTACTGCTATCCGCGGTGGTGCCCGGAGCGGGACAATGGCGGCTGGGAGCGGAGCGCTGGATTCTCTTCACGACGCTCGAGATCTGGGGCTGGCTCAGCTTCGCCGACCACCGACACGAGGCGCGTGTGCTGGAACGTGAGTACCGGGACCTCGCCTGGTCCGTGGCGCGACGGGTCAGTACCGGCGAGCGCCGCGACGGCGACTTCGAATACTACGAGGCTCTGGCGTCGACTCTCTACGAGGCGAGTGGCGCGTTCGATGTCGATCCTGGCGTGCCGGGGATCCAGCCGGAGACCGATCCAGCCACTTACAACGGGCAGACCTGGCGATTGGCGCAGGCGCTGTTCCTGCCGTCCGGCGCCGCCGCCGATCCCGCTTTGCCCGAGTACCAGCGGGCCCTCGAGTACTACCTCGAGAATGCTACGCCGCCCGAGTTCGCCTGGTCGTGGGGCGACAACCGCATCGAGCAGCAGCTGTACCGGCGGTTGATCCGGGAGAGCGACGAGGCGTTCCGCAGCGCCACCGCGCGGCTCGGAATCCTGCTTGCGAACCACGTGCTGAGCGCGATCGATGCGTTCGCCATCGCCCGGCTGGGCGGCACAGTCGGGGTCGAGCTGCGTGGGCTACCGGGGCGGGACGCGGCGGCGTTCAGCATTCGCCTGCCGGCGCCGTGGCAATGATCGCGAAGCTGCAATGATCTCGCCCGAACGCATCATCGATTATCTGCGCGTCGAGGCCGGCCGCCCGCTCAAGGCCCGCGAGCTGGCTCAGGGGTTGGACATACCCGAATCGGCGCTCGAGGCTTTCGAAGAGCTGCTCGGACAGCTCGAGCGCGATGGACTGCTGTACCGGGTCCGGCGCCAGCGCTATGCCGCGCCGGACAAGATCAATCTGGCCGTCGGCCGGATTCAGCTCATCCGCAGTGGCGCGGGCTTTGTGGTGCGCGAGAACGGCGAACCGGACGTATTCGTGCCGCCCGAATCGCTGGGCTCCGCGATGCATGGTGATCGAGTCGTCGCCCGCATCGAAGGGCGGCAGCGAGGCGACCGGCCGACCGGCCGCGTCATCCGAGTGCTGGAGCGCGCCCGCAGCACGATCGTCGGAGTCTATCATCCGGCGCGCAACTTCGGCTTCGTGACGCCCGAAGATCGCCGCCTCAAGCGCGATGTGTTCGTTCCGCCCGGCCTCGAAGCGGGCGCAGCGGATGGCGATATGGTGGTCGTGCGGATCACGAACTGGGGCGACTCGCACAAGGGACCGGTCGGCGACGTCGAGCAGGTGCTCGGGCCGCTGGCCGGGCCCGGTGTCGATATTCTCGCAGTGGCCTACGGCCACGAGCTACCGCTCGAATTCGGCGCGGCCGTCACCACGGAGGCCGAGCGCGTGCGGGCGGCGGGCATCCCGGCGAGTGAATTGGCACGCCGTCTCGACCTTCGCGAGCAGTTGGTTTTCACCATCGATCCCGCCGATGCGAAGGATCACGATGACGCGCTGTCCATCGTGGCCGCAGAGCACGGTGGCTGGCAGGTCGGCATTCACATCGCGGACGTGAGCCATTTCGTGCAGGAAGGCACGCTAGTCGACGCGGAAGCGATGCAACGCGCGACCAGCGTGTACCTCGTCGATCGCACGATCCCGATGCTGCCAGAGGCGCTGTCGAACGATCTCTGCTCACTCGTGCCCGATCAGGATCGCCTCGCCATCTCCGTTCTGCTGCGCCTGAGTGACGATGGGCGGGTGCTCGAGGAGCGCGTCGCCCGCACCGTAATCCGTTGCGGTGCCAGGTTGTCCTACGAGGATGCGCAGGGGATCATTGACGCGAAGCGGTCGATCGCGCCCGACCTGGATGAGGCTATCCGGCGGCTTCAGTCCCTGGCAGAGCGACTGCGGCAGGCTCGTGCCGAACGCGGCAGCATCGACTTCGATCTCCCGGCGGCCCGCGTCATCCTCGGTCAGGAGGGAGAGCCGGTCGACATTCAGCGCGTAACGCGGCTGGAGGCACACCGCCTGATCGAAGATTTCATGTTGCTGGCGAACGAGACGATCGCGCGGCTGGCGGTCGACCACAGTGCGCCGCTGGTGTTCCGCATCCACGAGGGGCCGTCCACGGACCGCGTCGAGCAGCTGCGGCAGTTCCTGGCAAGCCTCGGTCTCCGTCTCGGCGTACACGGTACGCCGAAGCCCAAGGACTTCCAGCGCGTCCTGACGCAGGCCTCCGGCCGACCTGAGGAGGCGCTCATCTCGACCGTGATCCTGCGCTCCATGAAACGCGCTCGCTACAGTGCCGAGAACCTGGGGCACTTCGGCCTTGCGGCGGATTTCTACACGCATTTCACCTCACCCATCCGGCGCTACCCGGATCTGGTCGTGCACCGTCTGATCACGCGCCGATTCATCGACGGCGAGCAGCTCTCGAGCGATAACGACATCGAGCAGCGTGACGAGGTGGCCCGCCATTCCAGCGAACGCGAGCAGGTGGCCACCGAGGCGGAGCGGGACAGCATTGAACTGAAGAAGGTCGAGTTCATGGAACGTCACCTCGGTGACGACTTCGAGGGCACCATCAGCGGCGTGACCTCCTTCGGACTCTTCGTGCTGCTCGACCGATTCTTCGTGGAAGGGCTCGTGCATGTCAGCTCACTCGATGACGATTACTACGTCTTCATCGAGGAGCAGTACTCGCTGCTGGGTGAAAACACACGCCGCCGTTTCCGTTTGGGCGATCGCGTTCAGGTGCGCGTCGCAGCCGTGAACCTCGAGGAGCGCAAGATCGATTTCGAGCTGCTGGCCGAAGGCGGCAAGCGCGGCCGGCGTCCGGCCAAGAGCTTTGACAGAGCGCGTGGTCGCCCCTAATTTGAGAAGACCTCCCCGTCATCTGGCGTCCGCCGCGACGAATGGGCCTCAAGACCGTCCTGATCTACCACTCGCCGGCCGGACGAGCTGTCCCCGGCCCGATTGCGAGGCTTGCCGTCGAGCGCGGCCTGCGCGTGGACCGTCATGGCACGCCCGAGAGTGTTCTGGCTGCCGTCAACCGCAGCTATCCGGCCGCGGTCATCATCGACCTGCCGCCGGACGGCCGCGGCGTCGAGCTCTGCCGCGAACTGAAGCGCGATGCCTTTACGGCGATCGTTCCCGTGATCTTCTGTATTGCAGGCGGCGAGGAGCAGTTGCTCCTGCAAGCGATGGAGGCCGGCGCCGACGAGGTCATCCAGGACACGGCCTCGGAGCGGGAGCAGGCACTACGATTCCGGCGCACCATGGATCGCGCCAGTCGGGATGTCGGCGTGCATCCCGGTACCCGACTTCCGGGCACGGTGCAGATCGAGCGCGACATCACCGAGCGGATCGGCACCGGTGAACTGTTCGCCTGTTGCTATGCGGACCTCGATCATTTCAAGGAATTCAACGACCGCTACGGCTACAATCAGGGCGATCGTGTGATTCGGTTGCTGTCGCGGATTCTACGCGACATCGTGAAGGGATATGCGCCGACGGCATTCATTGGCCATATCGGCGGCGACGACTTCATTTTCAACACGCCGCTCGATGTAATGGCCCAAACCTGCAAGGAGATCATTGACATCTTCGACACGTTGATTCCCTACCAGTACAGCGACCAGGACCGGCGGGCCGGCTATTTCCTGGGCAAGGACCGGCGCGGTCAGCTGCACCGGGTGCCCTTGATGTCGCTCTCGATCGGCGTCGTCACCAACCAGTACCGCGTTTTCACGCACCCCGGTCGAGTCAGTGAGCTGGTATCGGAGATGAAGACATACGCCAAATCGCTTGCCGGCTCCGTCTATGCCGTGGATCGCCGGCGCGACCCTGTGCCGCCCGCCGGTGTGGAGGGTGCCCAGATCGGGCGTCCTACGCTAGCGCTGCCTCGAGCTGACACATGAACGTATCCTGTCCAGAATGTTCGACCGTGTTCCGCGTGGATCCGGCC
>JBOHRE010000134.1:0-6916 GCA_050732635.1 Longimicrobiales bacterium
AGCGTGGTGCGGGCGAGCGCCGCCAGCGCCGCCGCATCGGCTGCCGGTTGCCGCGGATCCACCGTGACCGGCGGCCCTTCGACGCGCGCGAGCGGGCGACCAGCGGCGTCCACGAGCAGCGCCGTCGTGCGCGTGCGGCCGCCATCCATGCCGAGGAAATGGGGCTGGGGCTGGGGCTGAGGGGACGCCGGCATCAGCTGGGTTCGCGGGCGGGCACACGCCGGCTGCGGAGCTTGGCGGACGTCGTGCCGACGACGAGGGCAATCAAGGAGCCGATGAGGGCGAACCAGAGCGCGTCGACGACGGGCTCGATCAGGCCGAAGAACTGCACGGCCCAGAGCGCGGTGTTGGCCAGGATGGCGACGGTGATCGCGACGATCGCGTCGCGCTGGTCGGCCTCCGCCACTAGGACGGCGAGCAGGAAGCCGCCGAGCAGTCCGCCATAGGTGAAGGACGCGATCTGCAGCGCGATGACGACGATCGGCGCACCCTGGGCGACGAGCTGGAAGAGGATCGCGCCACCGATCAGGATCAGCGCCCAGAGCAGCGTGAAGCGGCGCCCGACCCGCAGCAGGTGCTCGGGCTCGGCCCGGCCGGACAGCGGCGCGTAGAGGTCGTGGGTCGACGCGGACGCGAGCGAGTTCAGCGACGAGGAGACCGTGGACATCGCGGCCGCGAGGATGCCGGCGATGATCAGCCCCGAGACGCCCGGTGGCAGGCCCTCGACGATGAAGCGGGGGAATACTTCATCGGCGGGATTGAAGACCCTGCCGCCGTAGTAGGCGAACAGGCCGAGGCCGATCACCAGAAACAGCGCGAACTGCAGCATGACCAGCACGCCACTGCCGACCAGCGCGCGGCGCGCGTCGCGCAGCGACGGCGACGCCAGCAGCCGCTGCACGATCAGGTGATCCACGCCATGCGAGGCCATTGACAGGAACGCGCCGCCGACCAGGCCGGTCAGCAGCCAGCGGCCGCTGGCAGCGCCTCCCTCGAGGTGCACGACCCGCAGCTTCTCGGCGCCCGCCGCAGCCGCGATGCCGTTCCAGCCGCCGGGCACCGCATCGAGCAGCACGAAAAGGGCGAGCCCGCCGCCGACGATGTAGATGCCCATCTGAATCACGTCGACCCAGATCACGGCGCGCAGGCCACCGAAGTACGTATAGACGAGCGTGATGAGGCCGGTGATCAGAATCGCTTCCCAGTACGCGAGTCCGGTGATCAGGGTGATCGGGATTGCGGCGGCGAAGATGCGGACCGAGTCCGCGAGCGCACGCGTGACCATGAAGATGGACGAGGCGAACCGCCGCGTCGCCACGCCGAAGCGCGTCTCGAGCATGGCATAGGCGGTGTTCAGCTCGCCGGCGAAGTAGCGAGGCAGCAACAGCCAGGCGATCACGATGCGGCCGATCAGGTAGCCGCCGGTGAGCTGGAGCAGCCAGAGGTCGCTGGCATACGCCGTGGCGGGCACACTGATGAAGGTGAGCGCGCTGGTCTCGGTGGCGACGACCGAAAAACAGACGGCCCACCAGGGGATACTGCGATCGGCGAGGAAGTAGTCCCGGGCGTCGTGCTGGCGCCGCCCGAGCCAGACACCGAAGACGATGACGCCGGCGAGGTAGGCGAGCAGGACGACGGTGTCGAGCAGCGTGAACGCGCTCATGCGCGTCTGCGCACGCTCAGGCGGAGCCGCCGGCGACGATCTGCGCCACCTCCGCCTCCGGCGTCAGGCGCGGCGTGCTCGGCTCCTCGACCGGTGCGCCACGGACCACGACGAACGCCTCCAGGGCGTGGAACTCGGGCAGGCCGAGCTGATCGAGCTCCTGCGCCGTTTCCATGTTGCGCGCCTCGACGCGCTGCCAGAACTCGCGCTCGTCGTGCGGGCCGGGGAACGGCGCGACATCCTTCTGCGACTGGTGCTTGAAGATGGCGAGCACCTTGCGGCGCAGCTCGTCACGGGACAGCGGCACCAGCACGTCCGCCTCGCTGACCGGCCACTCCTGCCAGGCACCGCGGTACAGCCAGACATCGGGCCGCGGGCCAGCGTACTCGCGCAGAGCGGACTCGATCGCGTCCTTGCACATGCGGTGCGTGCCGTGCGGATCGGAGAGATCGCCTGCAACACAGATCACCTCCGGCCTGACCTCGTCGAAGAGCTCGCGGATGATGCGTACGTCGGCCCGACCGATCGGATCCTTGCGGACCTTGCCGGTCTGGTAGAACGGCAGGTTGAGGAAACGGCAGGCGGAGCGCACGATGCCCAGCGTCTCGACGCCGCTGACGGCCTCGGCCTCGCGGATGTGGCGCTTGATGTCCTGGACCTCGCGGATGTCGACATCGCCGGGCCGCTTGCGCGCCAGCGCGTCCTCGATGTTGCCGACGAGCCGCTCGAGCTCCTTCAGCCGCTCGCCCTCGAGCGGCGCGACCTCGCGCCGGAAGCGGAGCAGGAAATCGAGATAGCGGCGCACCTCGTGGTCGAACACGGCGATGTTGCCCGAGGTCATGTAGGCGACGACCAGCTCGTTGTCGTTCTCGTGCAGCTTGCGCAGGGTGCCACCCATGCTGATCACGTCGTCATCCGGGTGCGGGCTGAAGACGATGACTCGCTGCTCGCGCGGCAGCCGCGGATTGTCCCGAACCTTGGCGGCCAGTCGCGAGAAGATCGACTTGTTCAGCAGGTCCACGGTCGGGTAGCGAGCGGCGAGTGAGCTGAGGTGGTTCTCGGCGTAGTCGGCGGCCGACAGCTTCAGGATGGGGCGCTTCGTGGTCTCCGAGAGCCAGATCACGGCGCGCTCGATCAGCGCCGTACGCCACTCGACCGCGCGCAACAGCCACGGCGTCTTGATCCGCGTCAGCTCGCCAGAGGCAGCGGCATCGAGGTAGAACGTCGTGTTCGGGTGCTCCTGCAGATAGGTCGCGGCAATGTCCGGCGATGGTTCGCCCTCGACGGCGCGCCGTACGATCGCCGCCTTGTGCTCGCCGGTCGCGATCAGCACGATCTCGCGTGCGCCGAGGATCGTGGCGACCCCCATCGTGATCGCTTCACGCGGCACGTTCTCCTCACCAAAGAAATCGGCCGCGGCATCCTTGCGCGTGATGGCATCGAGCGTCACCTGGCGCGTGCGCGAGCCGATGCCGGAGCCGGGCTCGTTGAAGCCGATGTGGCCGGTCTTGCCAATGCCCAGGATCTGGAAATCGATGCCGCCGGCCTGCTCGATCGCGCGCTCGTAATCCCGGCAATGCTGTTCGACCTGGTTCCGCGGTACGTCGCCCCGCGGAATATGGACGTTCGCGGGCTGGATGTTGATGTGCTCGAAGAAGTTCTCCCACATGAACCGGTGATAGCTGTGGATGCTATCGGGATCCATCGGGTAGTACTCGTCGAGATTGAAGGTCACGACGTTGGCGAAGTCCAGCCCGCTTTCACGGTGCCGCCGGATCAGCTCGCGGTAGATGCCGATCGGCGTCGAGCCGGTGGCCAGGCCAAGTATGGCCGGCCGCCCGGCGTCGGCGCGGGCTCGGATCAGCGTCGCAATGCGATCGGCGATGGTGCTGGCGATGTCGTCGTATTCATCGACGATGACGACGGGGACCTTTTCCAGGGAGGTCACGTTTTACGACAGTGGTAGTGGAAGTGTAAGGGATGAGAGCAAGTGTGAGTGTAAGTGTAAGTGTACTGACATGCGCGCGCCCACGCCCCAGCCCCAGCCCAAGCCCCAGCCCCATTTCGTCATGATTCGTGCCGGGCGGGATCGAGCGGTCGGCCCGACGCCGCGGTGGCGACGGCGGGGCTCGACCAGTCTTCGCGGCTCAGGCTCCAGGCGATCCAGCCGAAGGCGAGGGCGGCGATTGTGAAGTAGCCGAGCGCGTGGAGGCGTGGGCCGAAGAGGAGGCGGCCGACGCCGAACAGCGTCGCGTACACGCTGCTCACGCCGGCAATCCAGTTGACCCAGCTCAGCGCGCCGGCGGCGAGCGGTTCATCACCGAAGCCGGCCTGGCGGGAGACCGCTCGCCAGCCCCGACCACCAGGGCGCACACGCCGATAGAACGAGACGAGCGTCGGCGCGGCGGTCGGTGCGGTGGCGAAGGTGACGGCGAGCCAGGCGACGGTCGTGACCGCGGTCGTCGCCAGCATCAGGTAAGCGCCCTCGAGCGGATCGGCCGGGTTGAAGACGCCGCTCGCCGTGAGCACGGAGAAGACGAACAGCGAGGCAGCCATGGCGCTGATCTCCGACCAGGCGTTGATACGCCACCAGTACCAGCGGAGGATGTAGACGAGTCCGGTGCCGGCGCCGAGCGCGATGAGCAGGCGCCAGGCGGCCTCCACCGAGCCGAGGCGCTCGAGCAGCAGCGTGACAATGGCGGAGAGCAGGAAGATCATGACCGTGCCGAGGCGCGACAGGCGCACGATCGTGCGCGAATCGGCGTCCGGGCGTATGAAGCGCAGGTACAGGTCATTGATCAGATACGACGCGCCCCAGTTGAGCTGTGTCGAGATCGTCGACATGTAGGCCGCGGCGAAGGCGGCGATCATGAGACCGGTCAGACCGGGCGGCAGCAGCTCGACCACGGCCGTGACGTAGCCGCGTCCGGGATCGTCGGCGACGACCTCGGGGAACAGCACGACGGCGGCGAGCGCGGTGACGATCCACGGCCAGGGACGCAGCGCGTAGTGCGCGATGTTGAACCACAGCGTCGCGAGCACGCCGTCCCGCTCGGTGCGCGAGCTGAAGATGCGCTGCGCGACGTAGCCGCCGCCACCAGGCTCTGCGCCGGGGTACGATGTCGCCCACCACTGCACCGCCAGATAGGCGAGGAACGCCGTGATCGGCATCCAGGTGGCGCCGGTGGCCGGCAGGAACGCCAGCGCGGCGTCGGCATCGCCATAGTGCTCGGGCAAGCGCGCAACCAATCCGTCGATGCCGCCGGTGGCGCGCACCGCGAAGTAGGCGAGCAGGATCGAGCCGGTCATGCCGATGATGAACTGCACGAAATCCGTAACGACCACGCCCCACAGCCCGGAGAGTGCGGCGTAGCTCATGGTCACGACGAACATGACCACGAGCGCCGGCACGGGATCCACGCCGAGCGTGACATCCAGGATCCTGATCATCGCCAGGTTCACCCAACCCATGATGATCAGGTTGATCGGCAGCGCCATGTACAGCGCGCGGAACGCGCGCAGCACTGCAGCGGGCGGGCCGCTGTAGCGCAGCTCGGTGAACTCGACATCGGTGAGGACTTCGGCGCGGCGCCAGAGGCGGGCGTAGAAGAAGACGGTCAGGATGCCGCTCATGACCAGGCTCCACCACAGCCAGTTTCCGGCAATGCCGTTGCTGGCGACCATGCCGGTCACGGCGAGCGGCGTGTCGGCGGCGAAGGTGGTGGCGACCATCGACGTGCCCGCCAGCCACCAGGGCAACGCGCGGCCGGAGACGAAGTACTCGGAGATGTTCGCGCCGGCGCGCCGCGCGAAGGCCAGGCCGATCGCGGCAGAGAGAACGAAGTAGGCTGCGACGATGAGCCAGTCGAGCGTCGTCACGGAAATCGACCGTGGGCTGTCACCGCCTGCTGTCGAGGCGGGGCACGATGGGGACGTCCGTCACCGCCTGCTGAACCAGGTCATGGAGCGAACGGCGGAACGGGACGTGGCGCTGGTTCTCACGCGTCGGGTTGACGCGGTTGGTCAACAGCACGACGAAGAGATCACGCTCGGGGTCGATCCACAGACTGGTGCCGGTGAAGCCGGTGTGGCCGAAGGAGGCCGACGAGAAATAGTCGCCGGCGCTCGAGGCGGGGGCCGGGGTGTCCCAGCCGAGAGCCCGGCTGGACCGACTCGACTGACGCTGCGTGAAGTGCCGAACCGTCTCCTCGCGGATGATGCGCCGGCCGTCATAGACGCCTCGGTCCAGCATCATCTGCGCGAACACGGCGAGGTCGCGGGCCGATGAGAACAGCCCGGCATGACCGGCGACGCCGCCCATGGCGAAGGCATTCTCGTCGTGCACGTAGCCGTGGATCAGGCGCTCACGGCGCGCGTCGTACTCGGTGGGCGCGATCCGCATGAGGTCGATGGTGTGCGGCGGCTCGCCGCTGCCGCCCTCGTCGGCTGCGCCCCGATATTCGGCGAGCACACTCGGCGCCGGCCCCTGTAGCGGGCTGTAGTAGGTGTCGCGCATGCCGAGTGGACCGAAGACCCTCTGCTGCAGCAGCTCGTTGATCGGGCGTCCGGACAGTCGCTCGACCACGGCGTGCAGCAGGATCATGCCGAGATCACTGTAGACCGTACGTGTGCCCGGTTCGTACTCGAGCGCGATCGATGCGATGCGGTGGAAATGCGCGGCCTTGCCGAGCAGCGGCTCGGCGAAGAACGGTCGCCACGCCGGCAGGCCGGCCGAGTGGGTGAGCAGGTGGCGCACGGTGATCTGGTCGCGTGATTCGCTGCGCGCGAAATCAGGGAGCAACGTGTAGACCGGTACGTCCAGGTCGAGCACGCCGTCGTCGTACAGCAGCATCGCGGCGGTCGTCGTCGCGATCACCTTGGTGAGCGAGGCGAGATCGTACAGCGTCGAATCACTGACATAGGGCGGCAGGTCGACGTCCGGCAGGCCGGGGCCCATGCGGCTGGGGACCCAATCGGTGCGGCGGTAGCCGGCGAGGCGCACGAGCTTGCCGTGGCGGCCGATGGCGAGCGCGATCCCCGGCGACACGCCCTCGCGTACGGCGGCCCAGACCAGATTGTCGACGCGGTCGAGCATGAGCGGGCTCATGTTCACGTCACCGGGTTCGACGAGGGGCAGACGCGCCGGCGGCGGTTCCGCTACCGGTGTGCCGAGCAACGGCGGCGGCGGCTCGGCGTCTGCGGCCGTGACCGCGTCGGGCGCCGGGACCGGGACCGGGGCGCCCGGGCCCGCTG
>JBOHRE010000135.1:0-6850 GCA_050732635.1 Longimicrobiales bacterium
CCCGCGTGCGGCAGCGAGCGAGCCGCCCGCGGCGCTATCGTCGCTGCCGTACATTGGGTACGGAAGCGTCGACATCGATTGCCGCTACCGCCATCAGCGGACCCGCCGTCGCCGGCCGCGCATTCGTGGTATTTCCATGCCTCGTAGTGACTTCGACAGCGCGCCGCGCACAATGGTTGGAACCGCCGGCGCCGGTGGCGCGGGTGGCGCGGGCGCGCGGGCGGAGCGGCCCGTGTCCGCCGGTGGTCGGCCCACGGCCGCCGCCCGGCCTGGAACCTGCCCCCGGCGCCGGCCTATCTTAACGCGGCAGGCGACGTTCTACGATGAAGGATGAGCCACAGTGAGGCGATCCGAACGATTCGACCCGGCGAACGCACCGTACGCACAGCTCGTGTACGAGCAGTGGCTGCGCGACCCGGCGTCGGTCGATGAGTCCTGGCGCCGAGTCTTCGGCCCGAGCGCGGCAGACCTGGGACTGATCACGCCGGCTGGCGAGGTCGCGGCCGCGCCAGCCGGCGCGCCGCTCGCGGTGACGACGCGGCCCGCTGACCCCAGCGAGATCCGCGCGGCCAAGGCCGCGGCCGAGCTGATCGAGATGTACCGGCTGAACGGCCACTTCGCGGCGCAGCTGGATCCGTTGGGCAGCCCGCCGCGCGGCCATCCCACGCTGGAGCCGGAGTTCCACGGCATCGCGGCGGAGGAGCTCGAGTCGGGTGCGGTCGCCGACGTCGTGGGCAGCGTGCTCGAGTGGCTGCGCGCAATCTACACCGGGCCGATCGGCTTCGAGTTCCAGCACGTCCAGGATCCCGATCGCGAGGAGTGGCTGCGTGCAAAGATCGAGGCGGGTGACCTGATGCGGCCGCTCGCCTCCGAGCAACGCCGCCGGCTGCTCGAACGGCTCACCGAGGTCGAGGCCTTCGAGCAGTTCCTGCACCGCGCCTACCTGGGTGCGAAGCGCTTCTCGATCGAGGGCACAGACATGCTCGTGCCGATGCTGGACCTGTCGATCGAACGCGCGGCCGGCGCCGGCGCACGGGAAGTCGTGCTCGGCATGGCGCATCGCGGCCGGCTCAACGTGCTCGTCCACGTGCTCGGTAAGCCGTACCAAAAGATGTTCGCCGGCTTCGAGGGCCGGCACGCCGGTCTGGGCACCACCGGCGACGTGAAGTACCACCTCGGCGCCGAGGGCACCTACGCGACCGCCTCGGGCGAGCCGCTCACGGTCACGCTCGCGCCGAATCCGAGTCACCTCGAGGCCGTCGATCCCGTGGTCGAAGGCATCGCGCGCGCGAAACAGTCGGCGCGGGACGGCGCCGAGCTGCGCCGTGATGACAGCACCGTGCTGCCGATCCTGATCCACGGCGATGCCGCGTTCGCTGCCCAGGGCGTCATCGCCGAAACCCTGAACCTTGCCGGCCTCGACGGCTATCGCACGGGCGGCACGCTGCACATCATCGTCAACAATCAGATCGGCTTCACGACCCTGCCGAGCCAGGCGCGCTCGACGCTGTATGCGAGCGACCTGGCGCACGGCTTCGATATCCCGGTCTTCCATGTCAACGCGGATGATCCGGAGGCGTGTCTCGCGGTCGCGCGGCTCGCCATGATGTACCGCGAAACGTTCCACGCCGACGTCGTCATCGACCTGATCGGGTACCGCCGTTACGGGCACAACGAGGGCGATGAGCCGGCATACACACAGCCGCAGATGTACGACGCGATCCGTGACCACCCGACCGTGCGCACGCTCTGGGCGAAGCGGCTGGCCGAGGAGGGGGTGGTGACCGACGCGGAAGCGCAGCAGATCTGGGACGGTGTATACGAACGCATGGTCGAGGCGCAGCAGGAGGTGCGCAGCGCCGAGTACACGCCCGTCGACATCGAGCCCGAAGAGCCCTCGCTCGAGCCGTCACTGGGCGCGCAGACGGCGGTGCCCGAGGCGCGGCTGCGCGAGCTCGATCACGCACTGCACCGCTGGCCCGACAGCCTGCTGGTGAATCCGAAGCTCGCACGCCAGCTCGAGCGACGCTCGCAGGTGTTCGACGAGGACGGGCCGATCGATTGGGCCCACGCCGAGGCACTCGCCTTTGCCTCGCTGCTCGTCGACGGCACACCCGTCCGGCTGACCGGTCAGGACACCGAGCGCGGTACCTTCTCGCAACGGCACCTGGTGCTGCACGACGCGCGCACCGGCGAGCGCTACGTGCCGCTCTCGCACCTGCCCCAGCAGCGGGCGCCCTTCGAGATCCACAACTCGCCGCTTTCCGAGCTCGCCTGCGTCGGCTTCGAGTACGGCTACTCGATCGCCGCGCCGGAGACGCTGGTGCTGTGGGAGGCGCAGTTCGGCGACTTCATCAACGGCGCCCAGATCATCGTCGATCAGTTCATGGCAGCGGGACGCGCGAAGTGGGGCCAGCAGTCCAGGCTCGTGCTGCTCCTGCCGCATGGCTACGAGGGCCAGGGTCCGGAGCACTCGAGCGCCCGCCTCGAGCGCTTCCTGCAGCTCGCGGCGGAGGACAACATCCGCGTCGCCAACTGCAGCACACCCGCACAGTACTTCCACCTGCTCCGACGGCAGGCGAAGCTCAAGGAGCTGCGGCCGCTGATCGTCATGACGCCGAAGAGTCTGCTGCGACACCCGAAGGCGGTCTCGGCGCGTGGCGAGCTGGCCGATGGCGCGTTCCAGTTCGTGATCAGCGATGCGACGAGCGCCGAGCGCAAGGCGGCCACGCGACGCCTGCTGCTGTGCACCGGCAAGATCTATTACGATCTCGAGGCCAGCGATGCCCGCGACGCGGCCGAGCACGTCGCGATCGCGCGTGTCGAGCAGCTGTACCCCTTCCCGGCCGAGACGCTCGGCGCGCTGCTCGCGGCGCTGCCGGCGCTCGAGGAGCTCGTGTGGGTACAGGAAGAGCCGGCCAACATGGGTGCATGGCGGTCCGTCGAGCCCCGCCTGCGGCGGCTGGCGAGCTCGCTCGGCCACGACATCCCCCTGCATTACGTCGGGCGCCCCGACCGCGCCTCGCCGGCCGAGGGCTATGCCAACCTGCACGAGCGCGAGCAGGCACGTATCATTGCCGAGGCGCTGGGAATGGCGCAGCCTGCAGCCCGCGAGCCGAGAACCGGCTGAGCCCGGCCCACGCCGGCGCACCGGGTCGCCCCTGGACAACGCCTGTGCCGAGCCGGGGAACGACCCTTGCGCTTCCGCCCGCAGTCAGGGGTGGGACAGTGTCGTCCGATCCACCACGGGAGGCAAAGGAGGGGCGGAATGTCGTCGTTCGGGATCTACCTGGTAGGATTCTTCATCCTGATCCTCGGGCTCGCGCTGGCGGCCTACCTGCTGGGTGCGCCCAGCCTGTGGATCGGCGTCGGCATCATCATCCTGCTGGGACTCGGCGTGCTCATGGCGGTTGGCCGTACCAAGCGACCGGACCCGCCGAGTCGTAGCGAGGTGTGACACGGCGGTTCGTGGGTCGTGGCTGCTGGTTGTGGTGCCCGCCTCAGCGCCGGACGTCCGCCGTCGATGGCGATCGCTCCTGCCGCAGCCGCGCGGCCGTCGTCTCCATGGCACGCATGGCACGCAGCACGTTGAGCCCTGCGATCTGGCGCAGGTCCTCCTCCGAGTAGCCGCGCCGCAGCAGCTCTGCGAACAGGACCGGGAACGTGGCGACATCCTCGAGCCCGACCGGTACCGACGAGATCCCGTCGAAATCCGAGCCGATACCGATATGATCAATGCCGGCGACGCGCCGGACGTGGTCGATGTGGTCGGCCACATCGGCCAGCGTCGTGCGCGGCTGCGGGTTCATCGCCTCCCAGGCCGCGATGGCTTCGCGCACGGTCGCAGCGTCGAGGCCCGCCGCTCGCAGCGAGTCGGCACGCGCCGCGGAGCGTGCGCTCCAGACGCGAACGTCCTCGTTGATGAACGACGGCACGAAGGTGATCATCACGACGCCGCCGTTCTCGGGCAGGCGGCGCAGCACGTCATCAGGCACGTTGCGCGGGTGGTCGGTCACCGCTCGTGCCGAGGAGTGGGAGAAGAGCACCGGCGCGGCGGCCACATCGAGCGCGTCGTGCATGGTCGAAGGTGCGACGTGCGAGAGATCGACGAAGACACCCAGGCGGTTCATCTCGCGCACCACCTCCACACCGAAGGGGCTGAGTCCGCCGTGCCGCGGCGCGTCCGTCGAGGCATCGGCCCAGTCGTGCGTGCGCGAGTGCGTCAGTGTGATGTAGCGAACGCCGAGCCGGTACAGCGCGCGCAGCGCCGACAATGAGTTCTCGATCGCGTGCCCACCCTCGAGCCCGATCAACGAGGCGATTCGACCATCACCGTGAATCCGCTCGATGTCATCGGCGGTGTACGCTATCTCGAAGTCGGCATACCGCTCGGTCAGTCTGTGGACCATGTCGATCTCGCGTATGCCGTGGCGCAGTGCGCCCTGCTCCATTGAATCGACCGTAACGTACGCTGACCAGAACTGCGCACCGACCAGGCCCGCGCGCAGTCGTGCGAGATCGGTATGACCCCCCGGCTGGGGGCCGGATACGTCACCCGCGCCCTCCATGCTACCGCCGAATTCGCCGAGCAGCCGTGATGGCAGGTCGTTGTGGCCGTCGATCAGCGGCACCTGCTGGAGGATCGCGCGGGCGCGCTCGACCAGCGTGGCGTCGGGCGGCACCCAATCCGCCTGTCCGGCGAGGGGTGCGACGCTCAGAAGCAGGGTGGCCGGCAGCAGCAGCGACAGTCGGGCTCGGGGCATGGCTCGTCGGGGTTCGAGGTCTGCACGATTGCGGCAGAAGGGTACGATGACGGCGCGTCAATGGAAACCACGCGCCGCAACACGGTGCGGGCCCAGCGCTTCGACATAGTCGGCACGCTTGACCTTGCCGGGTGTATTCGACACCGTAGGGGAGAAGCGAATCCGGAGGCGCGGTTGGAGCATCTCATCGTCGTCACGTACCCCGAGCCGCTGAGCATTCAGGCCCGGCCCATGCCCCACGCGGTGGCCAAGGAGGGCAATGTCGGGCTCGCGTATTACTACGAGGATCACGTGATCGCCCGCAGCGTGGTCGACACCGATGCGATGGAGTCGATCAGCAACCTTCTGCGTCAGCCAGTGCTGGTCGCGCTGGCGGCCGCCGAGGACGATGACGGCAACATCGACGCGCGGGTGTGTCTGGTGCTGCCGGTCGAGGGCGAGGCGCTGAAGACGGAGGGCGATGATGAGCCCGACGAGCCGTGGCGGGCCAGCATTCCAGAGCCGCCCGCGGAGATCTCCACCTACGGTTCCGGTTACGATGAGCAGGAGGAGCGGCCGAAGATGGCGCTGCTGCCGATCGGCAACGTGGTGCGGAGTCTGCATGATCGAAACCACCCCGAGGATGTCGCGGCCGACGCGAGCGAGATGCTGCGCAATCTGCTGACCGGTCGTGCCAAGGATGCCGTGCAGAAGGCGATCGACGACCTGCTCGGCAGCCTCTGATCGCATCGTGCCCGGCGGTCCCGCGGGCCGGCGTCGCTGCGCCGGCCCGCTTTGCATCCGGGACCGGCCCTGTGCTGCGGCACCCTGGCAGCGCCCTGACGGCGGCGCGCTCAGCGCGGCGCGTTGTGCTCGATGCGCAGGAACAGAACCGTCTCCCACGGGTCCAGCCGTCGCTCGACTTCGAGTGTGAACGCCAGCGCAGCCGCGTCCATGAGGCTGCTCCAGCGGTAGCCGATCCCGGCGCCCAGGGCCGGCACGAGCCGCGTGCCCTGCTCCGCCTCGATACCGGCGAACTGCCAGGTGCCGGCCAGTCGCCCGTGAGCGCCGATCGTCCATGCCGATGGCGACTCCATGAGATCGAGGAGCCCGCGAGGCAGAGTGCGGCGCAGTGACAGCCGCGGGCCGAGGATCAGGCCGTCGAGGAAGGCGCGGCCGGGAATCAGACCCAGCTCGAGCTCCGCGGAGCCGAGCCACGCGCGCCGACTGCCGAAGCCGCGCAGGCGTCCGTAGCCGATGATGGTTTCGCGTCCTTCGAACAGATCGCCGGTGAGCTGGTTGCCCATGGCGATCACGCGGTAGACGCGCGCGATCTCGATCGAGCCGGTGTCCGGCTCCTGCGCCGTCGCTGGATGCGCGGCCGACGTCAGGGCCAGCACGAGCAACACAATCGTGGGTCGATTCACAGACACTCGAGTCCGGTTCGAACGCACCGAGAACGACGGCCCATGCATAGCGTCCCGTCCCAGCCGACGCTACCGTGCGCGACCATGAGCCCGACGCGACCCCACGCCGAGCTGGAGGCCGCGCGCTTCCGCGCCATCTTCGAGCGCGTACACGCCGCGCATCCGGCCTGCCTGCGCGACGAGTGGCTGAGCGAGCCGTGCCGCGATCACGCCGGCCTCGCCGTTCCGCGGCCGTTCGTCTGGTCTCGGCGCAACGGGCCGTGGCGACGCGTGCCGGTTCTGTTCGTCGGCGCTGCGCCGGGCAACGCCGGCGGCCGAGGCGCCGGCGCCATGGGCGCACATGCCACGCGCATTCCCTTCGGGGGCGACATCGCCGGCGGCAACCTCGACGCGCTCTTCGGCGCGACCGGACTCAGCCGGAACCACGTCTTCATCACGGCCGCGCTGAATCATCTGCCCGGACAGGGCGGCGGCGAGCCGACACTGGCCGAGCTGGGCGAACCGGTCGGCCACTATCCCACGAGTCTGCACCTGCTGCGCGATACGCTGCTGGCCGCTGGTCCCGGCCTGATCTGCGCGCTCGGCAACCTCGGTTTGCGCGCGATCTTCGGCGCTGCAGCTCTCGAGCTCGCGCGGCCGCGCCTGCCGACGCTGGCCCGGCTCGCCGCCGCGGGGCTCGTG
>JBOHRE010000136.1:0-6821 GCA_050732635.1 Longimicrobiales bacterium
CCCCCCCGCCGGTGGTCGTTCCCGAGGAGCCGCCGCGCGCCGCGCGGCGGCTCCATTGCTTAGTTGCCGCCCACGCGCAGCTTCGCTCGGGCTGCAGCACGCGCGCCGAGCTGGACGCCCGGTCCAGCGCCGGCCCGAATCCCGGCCAGGTCGATCTGCGCGCCCGATCCGGCCCCCACCTTCAGCTGTGCCGCTTCCAGCGCTGCCAGCGCCTGTGCCGATCCGTGGCCCTCGGCGACCAGACGGCCGAGCACGAACACGGCCTGGGCACGCTGTTCCGGCGGGGCGCTGGCGTGCGCCCGCGCAATGGCGTCGAGCGACGCACCGGCCTCGGCGGCGAACGCAGCCGCCTCCAACGCCGCCGCGTCGGGCGCCGCGCCGTTGATCTCGAGCGCTTCACGCGCCACGATCAGCGCCTCCAGGCGCGTCTCGACGGCGGCGGCGATCCGCTCCTCGGCAACGAGCTTGGCGCGTCCTTCCGCGGCGCGCTGCTCGAGTGCTCGTGTGGGCAGGCCGAGGTCGGCAGCAGAGCGGATCGCGGCCTCGATCCTCGCGCTGCTCGAAGCGTCGCCACGGGCCTCGGTTTGCGCCAGCGCCGTCGCGGGCACGCCGAGTGTCGCGAGCAGTGCGGCAATGAATAGACGTCGCATAATGGTCTCCTCCGTCTCTGATGGTCCCTGTATCAGAGAGACGAGGTGCCGGCGCTGCGGGTCACAGACGGAGCACGCCGGCCTCTAGCGAGCGACCATCGCGGCGATGATGCGGCGCACGAGCGTCGGATCATCGGGGAAGTGGCCGGCCTGAGCGAGGCGCGGCAGCAGGTCGGCCCAGTTCGAGTCCTGCGCGTAGGCCCTGCGGAACAGCGGCAGCGACTCCTCGACGCGGTCCGAGCTGGCGAGTGTTACCGCGCGCCAGAATACCAGCTCGCCATTGGTCGCCTCATCGGGTGCGAGCCGTTCGGCCGAGGAGTACTCGCGCAGTGCGGCCTCTGTGTCGCCGCGTGCCAGCGCCTCGTCGCCTGCGTTCATGTGACGATACGCGCGTGCGAGGTCGAGCAACCGCCGCAACTCACCGAGCGGGTCGGCATGATCCTCGACGCGCAGGTCGAAGATCCGGTCGTTCCACGGCTGACCGCTGGGCCGTCCGCGCACCACGAGCAGGGCCGCCGACTGGCGGCCGCGCAGGTCGCCACCGGTGGCTTCAGCGGCAGCCAGCGCGGCCATCAGTCGATCCGCCAGATCACCTCTCGCGCGCTCGAAGGCGCGGGCCATGGTCTCCGGAACCGTGTCGCTCAGCATCAGGTTGGCCTGGACGGTATAGCCGGCGCCGGCCAGATGGCCGGCTCCCTCGATCGCCTGGCTGCCGGTATGCGCGGCGACATCCCCGTGCGCGTCGACCATTGCGACCTGCCGCACAGCGGTGTTCGGGTCGGCGGCGAGGAGCGCGGCAAGCGCCTGCGTCGCGGTCTTGCCCGCACGCATCAGCTCCAGGCCGAGCGGCCCGTACGACGGATCGACGAACGATTGCGTCGCCACGGCGCCGACGCCGGCCTCGGCCCACGGCACCAGCGAACCGACGCTGAACCAGTGCGACTGAACGGCGACACCGAGCTCACCGGTCACCGAATCGCGCGCCACGATCGAGTAGGTGTTGACCGGCCGGTCCACGGTGGCGGCGGTGCGCTGGGCGCTCGCGCCCGGCGCCAGCGGTCCCATCAGGATCAGGGTGGCGAGCGCGCTCCTCGAAGCAGATCGCATGGTGTCTCCAGGAAAGAGGCCCACATCATACTCGTGCACCGTGCCGCTCAGCCAGCGCAACTGCCCGGCTGATCCTACGCCTCGATGCTGCGGCCCTCGCGCACCAGGTAGAGCAGCTTCTGCTTGACGGACTCGCTGGTCAGATGTTGCCACGCCGCGGCATACCACTCCACCTGTGCGCGATAGGAGCTGACGCGCGCCGCGAATCCGGGCGCTGCCGTCGCATCCGTCTTGTAATCGACAATGACCCAGCCGTCCG
Organism: Longimicrobiales bacterium; assembly: GCA_050732635.1. Taxonomy (GTDB): domain Bacteria; phylum Gemmatimonadota; class Gemmatimonadetes; order Longimicrobiales; family RSA9; genus JBOHRE01. The sequence goes on from JBOHRE010000136.1 coordinate 2,017, forward strand.
GCTCCCGAAACACGAGGTCGATGATGCCCTCGACGGTTTCACCTTGCGGGCCGATGCCTGGTGCGGCGATCGGCACCTCGACATGCCGCTCGCTGGCGTGCGCGGCGCGGCGCCACAGCTCGGAGCCGATGACGGCTTCGGCATGCGCGAGCAACTCAGCGAGGTCGAGCGGCTCGCCGTGCTCGTCGGTGCGCTCGTTTTCGACCAGTAGCGCCGCAGCGATCCGGCGCAGCCGCTCGCCTGTCGCGCCGCGCGCGGCTGCCTCGAGCGTGCCGTGTACGGCCGAGCCCCAGTCGCGTCCACCCTTCACGACGGGCAGCGCGCTGTGCGAAACGGTCACGATCCCGGCATCAGGTGTGGCATCAGCGACTGCGTCTCCCTTCGCCAATGCGGTGACCGCGACCAGCCGATAGCTGGGCTGCATGCGGACCAGCCGCTCGGCCGCGAGCGCATCTGCCTGCGCCATCAGCTCGGCGGCGGAGCGCTCGAGTCGTTCGCGCTGCGGCGGCTGCTCGGCGATCGTGTCGAGCGGCGTGCCGTGTCGCTGCGCCCAATCATCGAGGAGGCGCCACGGCGAATCCTTCTTGCGCGGGTGTGTGGCAATGACCAGCTCATCGGCTGCCCGCGTCGCGGCCACGTAGAGGAGCCGGACCTCTTCGGCGTCCCGGAAGCGCGCCTCGCGCGCGACGTGCTCGTCCCAGTCACGCGGCCGCGCCAGCACGCGAGTGTTCCAGCCCTGGCGCTCGTGGACCAGCAGCCAGCCCATGGCGTCGCCGCCCGGCTGCCGCGCGACACAGGCGACCGGATCGGGCACGCCTGCCGGAAATGGACGGGCGAGCACGACCACCGGCGCCTCCAGGCCTTTCGCCTGGTGCAGGTTCATCACGCGGACCACGTCGCTGCGACCGGGCTCCAGCGGCGCCTCCGCCTCGTTCGATTCGAGCGCAGCGAGCAGGGCGTCGAGCGCCCGCGCCAGCGAGGTGTCGCCGTCGAGCGCAGCCTGGCGCACGGCGTCGAGCGCGAAGACCAGCGCGCCGGCGCGCGTCGCGCCGAGCTCACCGGCGGCGGCGTAGGGCAGCAGTCCGATCTCGTCGACGATGCGGCCGATCACGATGTCGGCCGGCGCGTGCCGCGCCAACTCGCGCCAGCGCTGGAGCTGAAGCAGCGCGCGCTCGACCGGTCCCATGTCGTCGCGCTCGGCGATCGGAGTCGACAGCGAGAACGGGTTGCCGCCCGCGCCCGCCTCGCGGCGCCGCAGCACGTGCTCCAGCAGCTGCTCGTGGTCGAGACCGAAGAACAGGCCGACGAGCGCGGCGACGATGCGCACTGGATTCTCGGGATCGACCAGCGCGCCGAGCAGCTCGATCAGCTCGTGCAGCTCGTCCTCGACGCCGACGCCGGCGCCGGTGATCTCGGCCGGCAGGCCGTGCGCCTCGAGCGCACGGGCGTAGCGGTCGACGTGGTGCTTGGTGCGCGTCAGCACCAGAAAATCGCCGGCGTCCCGCTCGCCTGCCTGCACGCGCGAGGCGATCCAGGCGGCGAGCCGCAGCGCGTCGTCCTCCGCCATCTCGGCACGTCGGTTGGCGGCGCCGGCGATGACGTAGGAGAACACGCCTTCGCGCCGCGCGGGTTCCGGGCCCGGCCGCGGTACGAGCGGCGCGAACGCGGCCTGCTGCTCGCTCGCAGCGCGCGGCAGGCGCTCCGGATGGTCGAAGGTGTCGTTGACGATCGTGCCGATCGGCGCGCGCGAGCGGAAGTTCGTGGTCAGCAGCAGGACCGCGCCAAAGTCGGCGAAGCGGTCACGCACGGCGTTGTAGACGGCGATGTCGGCGCGACGGAACCGATAGATGCTCTGCTTGGGATCGCCGACCACGAACAGCGCGCCCGGCCGCGGCACGAGCTCGAGCCAGGACACCTTGGTGGTCGTGGCGCGCGCGCCTTCGGCCGGGTCGGCGGCGAGGCGAAACAGGATCTCGGCCTGAACGGGGTCCGTGTCCTGGAATTCATCGACGAGCAGACGGCGGTAGCGGCGGCCGAGCTCGGCGCAGGCATCCGGTCGGCTGCGCAGCAGCGTCGCGGCCAGCATCAGCAGATCCTGGAACGTGAGGCGCGCGGTTCGGCGCCGCTCGAGCGCGAAGGCCTCCGCCGCTCGCGCCGCGAAGCCGACCGCAATCGGATAGCGGTGCGCGAACCACTGCTCGAGCAGCTGCCGCGCCGGACCGCCGGCCCTGGCGAATTCCTGAACGGTCTGCGACCACGCCTTCGCCGCCGCGACATCGGACCAGGCCTTGGCCGAGACCTTCGGCTCGGTCGTCTCAGACACCTCGGCGAGCGCGTCCAGAAACGCGAGCTCCGAATCCCAGCCGATGACCCAGCGGGAGAAGCGCAGCGTGCGGATGCGGGTTTGCAGTGCGTCCCAGCCGTCGTCCGGCTCGTCGCGGGGCATGATGCGCTGCGCATCATCGAGCAGCCGCTCGAGGCGGGCGCGGACCGCCGCCACCTCGGTGGGCTCCGGACGCGGCGCGTCCGCGATCGGGTAGACGACGTCCGGGTTGTCCGAGATCTCCCGGTACAGCTCGAAGAGCTGCGCGGGGCGGAGCCCGACATCGGCCAGCGCGCCGAGTGCCGCGTCCTCATCCGCCACCAGGCGTTCCAGCCAGACATTCCAGAAGTGTCGCGCGAGGCGCGTCTCCTCGACCGGCTGCAGCTCGTGGAACGCGGGGTCGAGCTCCGCTTCCAGCGGACGCTCACGCAACAGCCGGGCGCAGAACGCGTGGATGGTGCCGAGGAACGCCCGATCGATGTCGCGGAGCGCGAGGTCGAGCCGTGCCACCGCGTCGGCATCGGCGGCTGTGCGCGCGCTCGCGAGGTCGGTCTCGAGGGCAGACTGGAAGCGCTCGCGCAGCTCGGCCGCTGCCTTGCGCGTGAAGGTCACAGCCGCGATCTCATCGATCCGCGCTGCGCCCGAACGGACGAGCGCGCTCATGCGCTGCACGAGCGCCGTGGTCTTGCCCGAGCCCGCGCCCGCTTCGACGAGCAGGTTCGTATCGAGGTCGGCGACGATACGGGCCCGCTCGGCGGCATCGGGCAGCGCCGGCTCGCCGGCATCGGCGACGGGCGGCGCAGCCTGCGCGGGTTGCGGCTCGGCCAGCCCGAGCTCGAGCTGATCGCGGCCGCTCATGACGGCTCCTCCCACGCGCGGATCGCGCGCAGCACGTCCAGAGCTTCACCGCCGCCGCCGAGCTCGTCGAGCCGCGCGCGCGTCCACTCGGCGAGCGGCGCCTGGTCCTTCCAGCCACCGGGCCGCACGCGACAGATCTCACGGAAATCGCAGTACTTGCAGTCCTTCGGCTCATCGGTCGGCAGGAACTGGCCGGCGGCGACGGCGTCGAGCAGCCGGTCGACCAGCGCGAGCCCGCCCTCGAGCTGCGCGGCGCCGTAGCGGAAGACCTCGTTCTGGCCGCGGTGCGTCGGAAAGTGATACTCGAAGGTATCGACGTCTTCGCCCGTGGTGGCGCGCACGACCGCCGCGTACAGCGCGTGCTGCAGGCGGCGACCACCGCGGTACGCGCCGGAGCGGCCACCAAATTCGTAGGGGCGCCCGGTCTTGTAGTCGATGACCCGCAGCGTTTTGCCGTCGCGGTCGATGCGGTCGATGCGGCCACGCAGCCGCAGCTCGCCGCCCGGCAGGCGCAGCGGCACCGGCGCCTCGCCGTCCATACCGAAGGTGCGCTCGAGGTCGATCCAGCCGGCACCGGTCTCGCGAACCATGTGAACGAACGAGAGCGCGTCGGCGCGCAGCGCCTTGCGCTCCCGGCGAAACACCGCATCGCTCGGCGCTGGCACGAGCGCGCGCTGCGCATCGGCCAGCTCGTCGATGAGAGAGAGAGCGCGCGCCTCGAACGCCGGCTCGTCCGCTGCGATCGCGTCGGCCCGCGCCTCGCTGAGCAGCCGCTCGTACAGCTCATGCAGCACCGAGCCGCGCTCGAGCGCGTCCAGCCAGTGCTCGGGGTCCAGCTCCGGATCGCGCGGCGGCTCGAGCCGCAGCACCGTCCGGTAGAAGTAGCGCCGCGCACAGGCGCCGAGGTCCTCGAGGCGCGTCGACGACAGGATGACATCCTGGTTGCGGCGCGGATCCAGCACGTCCGGGCGCGCGCGGACCAGCCCGTGGTGGGCCGTGGCGACGTCGCCCCGCAGCGCCTCCTGCGCCCGCAGCCCCGCAGCCAGCGCGGGGAACGCGGCCCGGACGACAGCGACACCCTCGCGCATGCGACCCTGCGCAGCGATCGAGCCCAGCCAGACATCGTTCGCGTCGAGCAACGCTTCACTGCGTGGCACCGCGGAGGCGATCGTGCCGATGCGCGCGTACAGGTCGTCGAAGGACAGATCGGGCGCGCGCTCGGCCACGCGCAGCACCTGCAGCAGCACCGCAGCCGGTGCGACGCCTCGCGCCTCGCGCGGATCCCAGGCGGCATAGCTCAGCGTGACCCGGCCGCGCAGGCGGGCGAGCAGCGCGGCCAGGTGGAAGCGGCGCTCGGCGAGCCGGTCGGCGCTGGTCTCGAGTGCGCCCGGGTCGAGCGCGCGCCGGTCGCTGTCGAGCAGCAGCGGCGTCTGCAGACCGGCGCCGGGGAAGCGTTGCGCATCCAGGCCAACGACGAAGGTGGCTGCGCGGCCCGTGAGGCCGCCGTGCACCATGTCCGTCAGGTGGAGGTGGCCGCCGCTCGAGCCCCAGGGCGCGCTGCCGGCGGCTTCCGGCGCCGGTACGCGGATCTCGAGGTGGCGGCGGACCACGGCGAGCGCGGCGG
>JBOHRE010000137.1:0-6782 GCA_050732635.1 Longimicrobiales bacterium
GCGCTCGACCGTGCGCTCGAGGCCGCCGGCGCCGGACCGGTCACGCTGCGCCTGGCGCCGGGGCAGTACTACCTCGAGCCGGCGCCGTACACGGACCCGAGCTGCGGCAACTGCGAGGACCCGGCCGAGACGGTGCCCGCCACACTCGGCCTGCGCGTGAGCGGCACCGGCATCCGCGTCGCCGGCGCGCACAGGGACAGCGTGATCATCCACACGCGCGCCGGTTACGGCATCCTGTTCGAGGACTGCGACGACTGCGCCCTCGAGCGCGCCACGGTGACCGGCGGCGTGCGCGACGCCGACGGCCGTGCGACAGACGCCGGCGTCGTGGTGCGCCGCTCGACGCTCGCGCTCAGCGACTGCGCGGTGCGCGACAACATCGGCGACTCGGCCACCGTGGCCGGCGTGGTCGTGGGCATTGCGGGCATCGCCGTGCGCGAGGCCGGGCAGCTCAGCGTCTCGCGCTGCCAGATCGTTCGCAACTCATGGGACGGCATTGCGCTGTATCGCGGCGCGCGCGCGACCATCCGCGACAACCTCATCGACGGCGTGGACAAGGCGTCCGGCGCGCTCGTGGGCGGCGGCCGCGGCGTCGGCATTGGCATGACCTGGGACGCGCGCGCCGTCGTCGAGCGCAACCTGGTGCGCCGCTACTGGAAGGGCATCGGCGCGTTCGTCGAGGTCGATGCCACGATCCGCGAGAACATCGTGGAGGACATCCTGACCTGGGGCATCACGCTCTGGGGCCCGGATGGCGGCACGCCGGCCGCGCGCATCGAGCGCAACATCGTGTTCCTGACCGGCGCCTGCGGCGTGATGCTCGCGCGGCCCACGGGCGGCGAGCACCAGCCCGGCACGCTGATCGACAACGTCATCATGCGCACCGGCCAGAACGAACGCTACGACTCCGGCGAGCCCTACTGCTGGCAGCGGCCGATCGCGCGCCACGAGGTGCCCGCCGGCTTCGGCGAGCGGGACAACCTGCTGCACGACAACCGCCAGCCAGCGGATGCCGGCGGCGGCGCCCCCGCCCCCGAGCCGGAGCTCTCGCGCGCCGAGTTGCTCGCGCGCGCCGGCGCGCTGCTAGACCTGCTCGCCTCCCGCGAGCCGACCGCCCGAGCCCTGCTGTTCGACACGCTGCCGCGAAGCACGCGCTGAGCCGCACCATCAACCATCAACCATCAACCATCAACGGCCCCGGGACGCAGCCCGACGACGAACCGGCATCACGCGGCCGGGTAGCACCCCGCCATGCCACCCAGACACCACCGCCGTCTGAGCCCCGACGAGATCCCGCCGCTGCGCGAGCGGCTGCGCGGGCTGCGTCGCCTGCCGCCGTTCCTGAAGCTGGTCTGGGCGACGAAGCCGGGCTACGCCGCAGGCATCATCGCGCTGCGCGTCGCGCAGGCGTTCGGCCCGGTCGCGCTGCTCTGGGTCGCGAAGCTGATCATCGACGAGGTCGTCGCCAGTATCGGCGCGGCCGCGCCCGACTGGCGGCGCCTGGCGACGCTGCTCGTGCTGGAGCTGGCGATCGCGCTCGCGCTCGATGCCATGCAGCGCGCGTCGGCACTGCTCGAGAGCCTGCTCGGCGACCTGTTCAGCAACCGCATGTCCGTGCGGCTGATGGAGCACGCCGCGACGCTCGACCTCGAGTACTTCGAGGACCCGGAGTTCTACGACCACCTCGAGCGGGCGCGTCGGCAGACCGTCGGCCGGCTCGCGCTGATCTCGCTGCTGCTGTCGATGGGCCAGAGCCTGCTGACGCTCGCCTCGCTCATGGCCGCGCTGATCGCGTTCAGCCCCTGGCTGCTCGCGCTGCTGGTGATCGCGGTGCTGCCCAGCTTCCTCGGCGAGACGCACTACGCCGGGCTGTCCTACTCGCTGCTCTACCAGTGGACGCCGGAGCGCCGGCAGCTCGACTACCTGCGCTACGTCGCCTCCAGCGACGCGACCGCGAAAGAGATCAAGCTGTTCGGCCTGTCGCCGCACTTCATCCGGCGCTATGCGACGCTGGCCGACGACTACTTCCTGGCCAACCGCGGCCTGGCGCTACGTCGCGCCGGCGTCGGCGCGCTGCTGGTCGCGATCAGCACACTCGTCTATTACGGCGCGTACGGCTACATCGTCTGGCAGACCGTGGCCGGCATGATCTCGATCGGCACGCTGACCTTCCTGGCCGGCTCGTTCCAGCGCAGCCGCGACCTGATCTCGCGCATCCTGCTGGGCTCCGCCGACGTCTTCGAGCAGAGCCTGTTCATCGGCGACCTGTTCCGCTTCCTCGAGATGCAGCCTCGCGTGGCGTCATTGCCGGGCGCGAGGCCGGTGCCGCAGCCGATCCGCGAGGGCTTCCGCTTCGAGGGCGTCGGCTTCCGCTACCCCGGCTCCGAGCGCTGGGTGCTGCGCGACGTCAGCCTCGAGCTGCGCGCCGGCGAGCGGCTCGCACTCGTCGGCGAGAACGGCGCCGGCAAGACCACACTGGTCAAGCTGCTGGCGCGGCTCTACGACCCGAGCGAGGGTCGCATCCTGCTGGACGGCATCGACCTGCGCGACTACGACACCGACTCGCTGCGCTGCGCGATCGGCGTGATCTTCCAGGACTTCGTGCGCTACGACATGATCGCGCGCGAGAACATCGCAGTCGGCCGCATCGACGCGCTGGACGAGGCGGCCGTGATCGAGCAGGCCGCGCGCAAGAGCCTGGCGAGCGACGTCGTCGCCCGCCTCGAGCACGGCTACGACCACATGCTCGGCCGCCGCTTCGATGGCGGCGCCAACCTGTCCGGCGGCGAGTGGCAGAAGATCGCGCTCGCGCGTGCCTACATGCGCGAGGCGCAGGTCCTGATCCTCGACGAGCCGACCGCCGCGCTCGACGCGCGCGCCGAGTACCACGTCTTCCAGCGCTTCAGCGAGCTGACCGCCGGCCGCATGGCCATCCTGATCAGCCACCGCTTCAGCACCGTGCGCATGGCCGACCGCATTGTCGTGCTCGAGGACGGCCGCGTCACCGAGCAGGGCGCACACGAGGAGCTCGTGCTCAAGGGCGGGACCTACGCCGAGCTGTTCTCGCTGCAGGCCGCGGGCTACCGCTAGCGCCAGTACATCACCGCAGAGGACGCAGAGGACGCAGAGGCATCGCCGGCAAACCCGAAACTCCCCGGCCAATCAACATCATTTTTTGTTTTCTTCTCAGCGCTCTCCGCGTGCTCCGCGGTGAACCGCGTTTGTCGTGCTCTGCGTCCTCCGCGTTCTCCGCGGTGACACGTTCAGTCGATCTCGCCGACGATCCAGAAGTCGCCTGGACAGCTCAGCTGCGCCAACTCGCGATCCTCCGGTGCCAGCGCAAAGGTGTGCAGCGTCGGCACGTGACCTCCGCCGAAGCGGAACGATCCGCCGAGCCGTCCGATTTCGCGGCCGTCGGCAGCACGCACCCGCAGCTCGAGTCCACTCTGCTGCAGTGTGGCGCCGTAGGGCCAGACGACGGTGGAGCCTTCAGCCGAGTCCAGGCGGATGCAGCCGGCCTGGTCGAGAATCACCCTGCCCTGGAAGAGTGCCTCCATGTGCGCGCTCGGCGGTGCACTCAGGGCGAGGAAGAGAACGTCGTCGGGGCTGGCGATTCCGGTCGGCGAGCTGCAGCCAGCCAGGGCCAGAACGACGAGCGCGCAGCTCCGCGTCCGGGAAAGGTCCATGATGCGCTCGACATGCAGGAGTCGTGGTAGCTGGTCCCCTTCGAATGAGGAACGCGCGACACCGCGCCGGTGTGACCGCCCTGTTACTCCGCGCCCTCGGCGCTCTCCGCGGTGAACTCCTCTGGCGAACTCGTGGTACCGATCACGTAGCAGCGGATCGGCTCGGCCACGTTGCGGAGCCGCCGATCACCGACGAGCTCGGGCTCGAAGCGCAGACGGACAGCCGGCGCCTCAGCCACTGCGGCGCTGAGGAGGATCTCCGTCGGCGCGGCCTGCTGGTTCAGGCGTGCGGCGATATTGACGACGTCGCCGAAGATGTCGCCGGCGTGGTCGCGCGCGACGAGTCCGGCATGAATGCCGGTGCGGAGTCGCGGCTCCGGCAGCTCGCTCGCCGCGGAAGCGTTGCGGAGCGACGTCGCCAGCTCCTCGGCCGCGGCGATCGCGTGCGCCTCGTCGCCGAATTCGAGGAGCACCGCATCACCGATGGTCTTCACCAACGATCCACCGTGCCGCGGCGTCACGGTCCGCGCGGTGCGGTGCAGCAACGCCAGCGTCGTGAGCGCGCTCTGCTCGTCTTCCTGCGCCAGCCGCGTGTAGCCGACCAGATCGCAGAAGACGACGACGCGGCGGTCGCGACGCCCCTCCGCCAACGCACTCGAAGGCAGCAGTCGCAGCACGAGCGAGTCGATCCTGCGCTCGACGCGGCGTCGTGCGGGACCAACCGCGACCGCGACGGCGGCGGCCGCGATCCACACGCTGCGGCTCTCGCCGATTCCCAGCCAGCGCAGCGCGAGCGCGGAGACGGCGCCCTCGATCGCGAAGAATGCGAACAGCAGCAGCGCGCCGACACCGCCGAAGATCGTCGTTTTGCGGATCGCCAGCGCCGGATCGACGGCGCCGTCGTAGAAGATCGCCATGGTGAGGAGCAGCGCGACCAGCAGGACGAGCACCAGGTAGGCGTTCGCGAAGCCGAGCGTCACCGCGGGCACGTTGCGCCAGCCGCCGATGCCGAGGTACAGCACGACCAGCGTCAGGTAGCCGAGCAGGTAGCAGACCGAGGCCTGCACCATCCAGAGCACGCGGCTGCGCTGGCGCTGGTCGGCCCGCGCCAGATTCAGCCGAAAGAAGCGCACGCTCAGCAGCATCGCCGAGATGTTCCAGAACGTGATCAGCAGCCCGAGGACCAGCGCTACCGGCGGGACCAGCGGTGCTGCCTCCGTAATCCAGGCGAGCAAGCCGATGGCCGTGCCTGCGCCCCACACGAGACGCGGTCGCAGCGCGGCGCGCTCGATCGATTCGACCGGGCTCCAGCGGCGTCGCGGCAGGTCGGCCTGCGTCAGCCGCTGCGGGAAGGACGCACCGAAACGGAGGAACGCGGCCGTGAAGACCGGCCAGTAGACCGCGAAGTACAGCTCGTAGGTGAAGTCGTAGATGAACCACGGGATCTCGTCGAGCACCGCCAGCCCGACGAGCAGCGCCGCGGGCGCCAGACCCGGATGCCGGCGCATCCCCCAGAGCAGGGCGCCGCCGATCACGGCGAGCAGCAGCGTGGCCAGCGTGTCCAGCCCCGCCGGTAGAAACGCCCAGCCGCCGAGCCGCTGGAACGTGTCGAGTCCGCCGAACACCAGGCGGTCCGGCGTGGGCGGACGCTCGCGGATCAGGTCGTGGATGTCGTCGCCCAGACCGAGCACGATCATCACGGCCACGACGACCTGCAACGCTCGGCGGGTGGAGCCGGCCATGGGCGTTCAGGAAGGTGGAAGGTCCTTCCATATTGAGCCCGGTCAACCGTGCGTCAACCTTGCTCGATGGCAGCGCAGCGGGGCTGGCGGTGCTGAGCTGCCAGTCGACGACCGGCGCGCCGAGCCGATCGGCGCGTCGCGATCGGTGCCGCCGTTCACTCCTCGCGCAACGCGTGCAGCGGTCCGCTCGACGTGGCGCGGCGAGCGGGCAGCCACGACGCCAGCGCAGCGGTCGCCAGGACCAGCAGCGCGAGCTGTGTGAAGATCAGCGGATCGGTCGGCTCCACCTCGTAGAGCATACCCTCGAGCAGGCGCACCAGCAGTGACGCGGCGATGATGCCGATGACCACGCCCGGCAGCGCGAGCCGCAGGCCCTGACTCACGATCATGCGCACGATCTGGCCGCGCTCGGCGCCCAGCGCCATGCGCACGCCGATCTCGCCGGCACGCTGCTGCGTCGCGTAGCTGATCAGGCCGTAGAGGCCGATCGCGGCGAGCGCCAACGCGACCAGCGAGAAGATGCCCAGCAGCAGCAGGCTGAACCGGCGCGCCGCGAGCGTGTCGGCGACGAGAGTCTCGATGCTCGCGGCGTGGTAGACCGTCTGCCCCGGATCCACCTGCCACACCTTCTCGCGCAGCACGCCGACCATGCGCCCGGCGTCGCCACGCACGCGCGCGACGAACGTCAGGCTGCCCGTGCCCCACTGCGCGTGCGGCGCCCACAGCTCCGGCCGCGGCTCGCTGTCGTACGCGACCGGCCGCACGTCGCCCACCACGCCGATGATGCGGTGCGGCAGCTGCTCACCGCCCCGCGTACGCAGCAGCGCGACCTGGCCAATCGCGTCCTCGTCCGGGAAGTACTGGCGCACGAACGACTCGTTCACCACCGCCACGTAGGGCGTGCCCATGCGGTCGGTCTCGTCGAACATCCGCCCACGCGCGAGCGGGATGCCCATGATGCGGAAGTAATCCGGCGTCGCCGCCGTCACGAAGACGTCTCGCTCCTGCTCACGCGGAATTGGCCGCCCCTGGATCGCGAGCGGGTATTCGATCGTGATCGCGTGCGGGTGGAACGGCAGCGCGGTGACCATCGCCGCATCCTCGACACCCGGCGTCGCCTCGAACGCCGCGAGCAGCTGCTCCGTGCGCTGCAACCGCTGTTCTTCAGTGGGATTGCGGTCCCAGATGAAGAGCTGGATCGCCACGCGGTCGCGCGGCTCGAAGCCGAGCGGATTCGACACCAGCTCGAACCAGCTGCGCACGAGCAGTCCGGCGCCGATCAGCAGCACGAGCGCGAGCGCGACCTCGCCGCCGACCAGCGCGGCGCGCAGCCGCGCCCGCGCGACGCCCGCCG
>JBOHRE010000138.1:0-6665 GCA_050732635.1 Longimicrobiales bacterium
GCCCGACGCCGTGCGCTGGTGGCGCGCGCTCGCCGCGCAGGACCCCTACAGCTCGCGCATCGCGCTGCGGCTGATGGCTGCGCTCGACCGCGCCGGCGACCGCGCCGCCGCACTGCAGCACGCAAGCACGCACACGCAGCTGCTGCAGCAGGAGATGGGTCTCGCGCCGGACGCCGAGCTGCTCGCGTTCGTCGCCAGGATCCGCACCCGGCCCGCCGTGTCGATGGCGACGTCGCCAGCCGCGTCGCCCGCGGCTTCAACGCCGCCCGTGCCTCAGCCGCCAGCGCCGCGGCCAGTCGCGCCGGCGGCAATCGAATCGCAGGCAATGGACGCACCGGGCCCGCCGCCGCCGCGGCGGACGCAACCTGCGCGGCGGGTAGCCGCCGCGCTGCTGCTGGTGGTGCTCGTCGTCGCGGCCGTCGCCGTGCTGTCACGCACGCACCTGCGCGCGGGCGCCGACCCCCCGACCCAGGCGATCGCGGTGCTGCCGTTCGCCGATCTGAGTCCGGGTGGCGAGTACGAGTACTTTGCGGACGGCATGACGGAGGAGCTGATCGCTCGGCTGGCGCAGGTCGATGGACTCGCTGTCGTCGGTCGGACCTCGGTGTTCGCATTGAAGGGCCAGGCCGTCGATGCTCGCGAAATCGCAGAGCGGCTGAACGTGACGGCAGTGCTCGAGGGCAGTGTGCGTCATTCCGGAGACCGGCTACGCATCGTCGCCAAGCTGATCGACGCGCGGAACGGCTATCAGCTGTGGACCGAGACGTATGAGCGCGAGGTCGAGGACGTGTTGGCGATCCAGGACGAGATCTCGCGACAGATCGTGACGCGCCTGCGCGGCGGGCTGACGGAGGCGGACGCATCGCGGCTCACCGATCACGGCACTACGACGGACGATCCCGAAGCGTTCAATCTGTATCTGAAGGGTCGCTACCAGTGGCACCGCCGCACCCAGCAGAGCCTGCGTGCCGCCGCGGACTATTTCCGACAAGCGGTCGAGCGGGCGCCGGAGTACGCGCGGGCGCACGCCGGTCTGGGCGACGCATACGCGGTGCTCGGCTTTTACGATTTCATGCCGCCGCGCGAAGCATTCCCTGCAGCGGCGGCAGCCGCCGGCCGAGCGCTCGAGCTGAACCCGTCGCTCGGCGAGCCGCACGCGACGCTCGCGTACGTCGCTCTCTATTACGACTGGGACTGGCCGCGGGCGGAGCGCGAGTTTCGCCGCGCGCTCGAGCTCGAGCCCGGCTACTCCACCGCACACCAGTGGTACGCCAACTTCCTCACTGCCATGGGCCGGTTCGATGAAGCGGTCAGCGAGATGGGTCAGGCGATGGAACTGGACCCACTCTCGGTCATCGCGAACGCGGCGCTCGGCTGGGTCCTCTACTACGCCGGCGACTACGAGCGCGCCGTCGCGCAGTGCACGCGGGCCCTGGAGCTGGATCCCGATTTCGCTCTTGCCTACCTCTGGCGAGCGCTCGCCCGCGAGGAGCTGGGTAGGATGGACGCGGCGCTGGCCGATTTCGAACACGCCGTGCGTCTGTCCGGCGCCAGTGCGATCAATGTCGCTTTACTCGCGCGCGCACGTGCACGCGCCGGCAACCGCGCAGAGGCTCTCGCGCTGATGCAGCAGCTCGAGTCGCGCAGGGAGACGGACTACATCCCGCCGTACGAGCTGGCGAAGGTGTATGAAGCGCTCGGCGACTCCGACGCGGCACTGCGGTCGCTGGAACGCGCGTACGAGCACCGCTCGCATTCGATGGCCTTCCTTGCGGTGGATCCGCAGCTGGTGCGGCTGCGGGCCGAGCCCCGCTTTCTGCGACTGGTGGAGCGGGTCGGGCTGCAGCGGACGCCGGGTGGCCGGCGACTGGGTGGCTGAGCTGCCGATGACCGGGGTCTGGCCGCGCGCGACGGCGCGCCTGCTCGACGACCCCGTCTTCGGCCCGCTCGTCGAGCGCGTCGGGCCCGTGCGGCTGCGCCCGTCGCGCGGCGCGCCGTTCGAGTCGCTGGCCGCGGCCATCGTCTACCAGCAGCTCGCCGGCCGTGCGGCGCTCACCATCCACGGTCGCTTCGTCGCCGCGCTCGACGGTGAGGTGCGGCCGGACACAGTGCTGGCGGCGACGGACGAGACGCTGCGCACCGCCGGTCTCTCGCGCAACAAGATCGCCGCGCTGCGCGACCTCGCCGGAAAGGTCGCGTCGGGCGTCGTGGAGCTCGCTGAGCTGGACACGCTGTCGGACGACGACGTCGTCGCCTCGCTCACGCGCGTGCGCGGCATCGGCGCGTGGACCGCGCACATGTACCTGATCTTCGACCTGCAGCGCCCGGACGTCTGGCCGATCGGCGACCTCGGCGTGCGCGCGGGCCTCGCGCGCCTGCTCGGCCGTGATACGACGATCCTGCCGCAGGAGATGGAGCTGATTGGCGTCGGCTACCGGCCGTGGCGAAGCGCCGTGGCCTGGTACTGCTGGCGCGCCGTCGAGACGATCACGCCGGGCTGAACAGCTCGACGAGCGGTGGCGCCGGCGACGGGCGCGGCGACGGGGAGGTTCGGCAGCCCGAGACGACGCGCCAGCTCCTGGAAGCGCGGGTCGTCGTGCAGGAGTCGCATGACGAAGTGTGTGAAGAGCCAGGGTGTCCACGGATGGCGTTGCTCATAGGTGCGGCCCAGCCAGCGCATCGCACCTTCGCGATCGCCGAGGCCCGCGTAGATGAGCGTGAGGCCGAAGGCGTTCGGTCGGGACTCCCGTTCCAGGCCGCTGGCGATCTCGCGAGCCTGCGCCGCGCGCCCTGCCAACGCATGGCTCAGCCCGAGCGCCCAGAGCCAGGTCGAATCCAACGCGACGGCCTTCTGATGGTGTGCCAGGGCCTCCGCGTGCATCCCGTTGGCGGCAAACGCGGAACCCGCCGAGAAGAACGCCCAGGGAAAGTCCGGATTCAGATCGAGCGCCTTGCGGGCCTGACGGACCGCTTCATCGTAGTCTCCGGCCCATACCTCGAGATCGGCGGCCCACGCGAACCACAGTGGCGTCAGCGGGTCAACGAGCTGCGCACGCCTGAGTGTGGCGCCAGCCTCCTCGTAGGAGCTGGTCAGCGTGAGCAGCCACGCATAATGCGCCAGCGTCCGCGGCAGGTTGGGATTGAGGTCGAGCGCGCGCTCGAAGGAGCGCTCGGCACCGGCCCAGTCCCAGTCCCGGTAGAGCCGCTTTTCGGCGAGCGCGCCGTGGGCCTCGGCGAGCGTCTCATCGAGCTCCAGCGCCCGCTCATATGCGGCCTGCGCTCGTTCGAACGCGTCGGGCGGTGGCGACGGCGTGTGGCTGGCGACGAGGCTATAGCCGAGCGCGAGACCGGCGTACGCCAGTGCGCTGGCCGGATCTGCCTCGACCGCGTCGTGCAGGTAGGCGAGGCCACGCTCGATCCCATCCGCCGTGAGCCGGTTCAGGTGGAACGTGCCGCGCAGGTACGCCTCGTAGGCCTCGGGATCGACGGGTCGGTTCGCGGCGAGCCGCGCCCGCTCCTCGGGCGTGAGCGCGACCTCGATCGCACGCGCGATCGCCGTCGCCACCTCACTCTGGAGTCGCAGCACGTCCCGCAGCTCGCCGTCGTAGCTGTCGGCCCAGACATGCGAGTCGCTGCCGGCGTGGATCAGCTGCGCGGTGATGCGGACCTGGTCGCCGTCGCGTACGACGGAGCCCTCGACCAGCCCCTCGACGCCGAGCTCGTCGGCGATCTCCGGCAGCGTCTTGTCACTGCCACTGTAACGCATCGCGGATGTGCGCGAGATCACACGGAGCGCGGCGATCTTCGACAGCTCGGTGATCATCGCCTCCGTCATGCCCTCGGCGAAGTACTCCTGCCCCGGGTCGCCGGACAGGTTCGCGAGCGGCAGCACCGCGACCGACCGGATCTCGCTCGCCAGCGCCGGCGTCGGGCCGCGCGGCCGCAGGAACAGGAAGCCGACGACCACGACCACGACGGCCGCGATCGCGGTCGTCGCCGTGGTACGAGGGCCGCCCATGCCGTACCTCAGGCGCTCGCCCAGTCCTGCCTCGAACGGGCCCGTTTCCGCGGGCAGGCCGGTCAGCCGGTACAGCCGCCACTCGCCTTCCACGCCGCGCAGCTCGCTGCTGCCCAGGTCCTTGAACCCGAACCCCGCACCCTGAACCGAGTCGCGCACGCCGCGCGACACGAGGATCTCGTCGCGCCCGGCCTGCGCCGCGACGCGCGCCCCGATGTGCACCGCGATCCCGCTCGTGTCGCTGCCCGCGCCCTCGATCTGGCCGAGGTGGACACCGCACCGGACGGACAATCCGAGTCGCTGCACGGAGTCGCGCAGCTCCGCCGCACACAGCAGCGCCCGCACCGGATCGTCGAACCTCGCGACGAAGCCGTCGCCCGCCGCGTTCAGCTCTCTGCCGAGATAGCGGCGTAGACAGGCCCGGATCGCCACGTCGTGACGGCGCAGCAGATCGCGCCACGCCTGGTCGCCGAGCTCGGCCGCCCGCGCGGTGGAGCCAACGATGTCGGTGAAGAGGATGGTCGCGTGAGAACGGTCGGAAGGCATGGCGACTCCACGCTAGGACCGCAGATCCAGAAGGTCAACGAGCACGCTGGCGCGCCGTCGAGACGATCACGCCGAGGCTGACCGATTCGGCAGGCGGGAACATCCAGCGGGAGCTCCGTCTGCTCCAGGTGCACGAGCCCCGGGCACGCCGCCCTCGCGCGCCGGATGACTCACGGCTCTCGCCCGCTGCTGCATTCGCACCGGAGCTCGCCGGCTGTACCCACGCGACCGGGAAGCTTATCCTGAGGCACGGGACGACATTTCGCCGCGCATAACAGTCCACCATCGAGGCCACCGCCCATGAAGAAATTCGCGCTCCTGATCTACAACGACAGCGCACTTCTCGACGCGCTGCCTGCCGCAGAGTTCGACGCGACGATGCGCGGCTGCCTCGAGCACGCCGACGAGCTGCGCGCCAACGGACGGTTGCTCGATTCGCAGATGCTCGAGGACGCGAGTTCGGCCAGAGCGGTTCGTGTTCGCCACGGCCGCCGGACGATCACGGACGGGCCGTTCTCTGAAACCAAGGAGCTGCTCGGGGGCTTCAACGTGATCGAGGCCGAGGACATGGACGAGGCCATTCGCATCGCGTCGGAGTTTCCGTGGGTGGCTACGGGTTGCGTCGAGGTGCGGGAGATCCGCGACATCGGCGCTGTTCGGCAGCGCGTCTACGGCTCCGCCTCCGCGGTCCACGAGCCGAACCGCCGGTGAACGCTCTGAACGATCGGTTCTACGGATCGCAGGGTTGGATCGCCGTCGTCGCCACCGCACTGCTGGGAATCGTCATGACGCAGGGCGCCGCGGCGCAGCAGCCGCTGAAGCTGTTCATCTCCGTCGACATGGAGGGGATCGGCGGCATCGGCACCGGCGCGATGACGAGCGCGGGTGGCAAGGACTACGAGACCGGGCGTCGGCTGATGACGGGGGAGGTGAACGCGGTCGTCGCGGCGATCCTCGAGCATGGCCCGGCCGAGATCGTGATCAACGACTCGCACGGTGACATGCAGAACCTGCTGCACACCGAGCTGGATCCGCGGGTGACCTACATCCAGGGCAGCATCAAGCCGTACGGCATGGTCGAGGGGCTCGATGCGACGTTCGACGGCGTGATCTTCCTGGGCTACCACGCGCGCGCGGGCACGGCCGGCGGCTTCCTGGCGCACACGGGCTCGGGCGCGGTGAAAGGCTTGTGGCTGAACGAGCGCGAGGCGGGTGAGGGCGACATGAACGCGGCGTTTGCCGGCTCGCTGGGCGTGCCGGTCGTGCTGGTGAGTGGCGACTCCGCCACCGTCGAGCAGCTCGCGACCTCGCTCGACGCCGAGATGGTGACGACGAAGGTCGCGGTCAGCCCGCAGTCGGCGGCGCTGCGGCACCCCGAGCTGGTGCGCGAGCGGCTGGCCGCGGCGACGCGGCGCGCGCTCGCGAACATCGGCAGTGCCGCACCGCTGCCGGTCGAGGAGCCGGTGCGCGTCCGGCTGCGCTTCGCCGACGTGACCACGCCGCAGATCCTCGAGGCAGTGCCCGGCGTGCGCCAGGTCGACGGCTACACCGTCGAGTTCGAGTCGCCGACCATGGCCGCTGCCTACCGCCTGATCCGCCTGCTCTACCGGTTCGTCAGAATCTGATGGCCCGCGACCCGGCTCGGCGCGCCGCGTCGCCGTACCCGTCCCCGTCCTCATCGCTCGAGCGGCCGTCAGCGTAGCCAGCCCGGGCGCCTCGTGGTCGTCCCATCCGCGTGACGGCAGGCACGGGGCTGTACAAGTTGTACCAAAACGCAGAGGGTCCCGTGGACCCGGGCCGGCCGCCGCGGACCGGCCACCGGACGCTGCCCGAAGCCTCGTGGACGCCGGCCGCGGCCGGCGGAACGGCGCTTGAAGCGCGAAGCAGCGACCGGACCGCTGCAGGAGGCCTCGAAATGATCCGCAAGCTGAAGTCGGGCGAGTATCGGCTGTACTCGCGCAAGAAGGACCCGAAGACGGGCAAGCGGAAAAACCTGGGCACGTTCAAGACGCGGGCAGCCGCGCAGCGGCGCGAGCGCGCCGTGCAGTACTTCAAGCGGCGCGGCTAGGCGACGCCGCCGCCGCGCGCCCCGGGCCCAGCG
>JBOHRE010000139.1:0-6660 GCA_050732635.1 Longimicrobiales bacterium
GTCGCAGCGCGCGGAGTCGCAGCCTGCCGAGCCGCAGCGCGCGGAGCCGCCGGCTCGCCTGGATCCCCTGCGCGAAACGGAGCCGCCCGTGCTGGCTGCACCGGTGCCGCCGCCCACGGCCGGCCGTGCGCAGAGTCTGCAGACAAGGAAGACGGCCGAGGTGCAAGCCGAGGAGGAGATCATCACGGTGTCGCCAACGGCCGCGGCGCCGCTGGTGAACCGCCGGGCGCGCGACGAGCAGGCTGCGTTCGCGGCGCCGTCCTGGCAGCCGATCGACCGCGCCGCGGCAGAGCGCGTGCTGGGCGGCCGCCTGGTGACCGTGCCCGGTCTCGACGTGCTTCGGATCGCCGTGCTGGCGACCGGTGACGCGCCTCTGGTCCGCACCGAGCAGCGTCTCGAGCCGGGCATCGTGCTCGAGCTGGTGCAGCAGCGACTGGATTCGCTGGGCGGCGCGGACGGCGTCGTAGCGCGCGGCGGAATCGAGCTCGATTCGCTACCGCTCATCGGCAGGCGGCTCGTGACGCCGAATGTGCTGGCACCGCGCGAGAGCCGAGAGGCATTGCGGGCCGGCGTCGTGACGCGGCACGCGGATGCCGCAGCGGAGGCCGAACCGGATTCGATGCTGCGTCAGGCGGAGGCGTTGGCGCAGGCGGCCTTCGGCGCCACAATGGCGAGCGCGGCCCAGGCGGCGATACGTGTCGGACCGTTCCTGATCGTGGGCCGTGCGCCGATCATGGCCGACTCGCTCCGCGCGCTGCTCGAGCGTTCACGCTGACCGCTCAGAACTCGCCGATGAAGCCGATCTCGGGTACCAACGAGTACCCCAGCTCACGCTGGACGGTGGACTGAGCGAGGTCGATCAGCTCGCGAATCTGGCGCGCAGTGGCGCCGCCGAGATTGACGATGATGTTCGCGTGTTTGTGAAAGATCTGCGCATTGCCGTGCACATGACCCTTCAAGCCGCACTGGTCGATCAGCCGGCCGGCGCCGATGCCTTCGATCTTCTGGAAGATCGATCCAGCGCTAGGGTAGAGCCAGAGATCGGGGTGGCGATCGTCACGCCACTGCAGATTCTCGCGGATCACGGTCCGCAACTCGGGCTCGGGCGTCGGATCCAGAATGAAGGTCACGCTGAGCACGACATCGGGCCGCTCATGCAGGATGCTGTAGTCGTAACCGAACTTCAGATAATCGAGACCGACCGT
The DNA here is from genome assembly GCA_050732635.1 of Longimicrobiales bacterium. Classification (GTDB taxonomy): domain Bacteria; phylum Gemmatimonadota; class Gemmatimonadetes; order Longimicrobiales; family RSA9; genus JBOHRE01. The sequence goes on from JBOHRE010000139.1 coordinate 1,206, forward strand.
ACACAGCTCGCCTTCCGCGCTGAGCAGGTCGCACGATTCGATCACTTCTTGGATGAACACGGTGCGCTCCCGCTCGGGCGCGGGCGACAGGAAATGCAGGTTCTGCCAGATCGCGCCGCCCACGCTGCTCGGGATGCCGACGAAGTGATGCAGGCCTCCCAGGCCGTGCGATACAGTCGCCTGAATGACGTCGTGGTACATCGCCGCGCCGCTGCCGACCCGCACGCGGCGCTCGTCCAGGAACTCGATACCGGCAGCTCTGTTGCGGATCACCAGGCCGCGGAACCCGCCATCACCGATCAGGATGTTCGCGCCGGCACCCAGGAGGAAGTGCGGCAGTTCACTGTCGCGCGCGATCCGGATCGCATCAGCGAGCTCCTCCGCCGTCGACGGCCGAAAAAGGAAATCTGCCGGGCCGCCGATCTTGAATGTCGTCCACGGTGCGAGCGGTACGTCTCGCTCGATCCGGTCGTGGCCGAACCGTTCTTCTAGCTGCGTGATGGCGTTGTGAACGCGGGGCATCCCCGCGTTCAATCTTCGGGCGGGCCGAGACTCGTCGGTGACCACGACGGCGGGTCACTCGCAGGAAACGACTCGTCGATCGCCTCATCGACCGCCTCGTACGGCCGGGCGTCGGGTGCGTCGAGCTGGGCATCGCCATGCCTCGAGTCCAGCCCGAGCGTGTCGTAGACCCGGCAGTGGCCGGTCACCCCCCGGTATAACAGTGCGCTGCCGGCCGCGGCAGCCAGCAGTCCGCTCAGGCCCCGGCGCTGCAGGCCCAACAGCGTGAGCATGCCGCCGAAGATCACCGAGGCGTAGCGCTCTGGCTCATTCAGGTTCATCTCTGCTTCGTCCCTGTCGCGCATGTCGAGTCGTGCCTTGCTGAAGGTGTCCCGGAAACCTTAGCACTGGCTGTGCCACTGCGCTGCCGGCATCGTCACCGCGTTGCACCATCACGCCGTCCGCCACGCGAGTCGGCCGACATTGACGGTGTTGGAAGCGGGTGCCAAGATAGCGCCGCGGCGGTTCTTCCGCTGATGTCGTGACCCTGCCGGGAGGCGCAATGGCGGCACCGCTCGTGGGCGTGATCATGGGCTCCCGCTCCGACTGGGAGACGATGCAACACGCTGCCGCGGCCCTGCGCGAGCTCGACGTGCCCTTCGAGAGCCGCGTGATCTCCGCGCACCGCACACCCGATCTGCTGTTTGAGTACGCCGCCTCCGCCGAGCGGCGTGGACTGCGCGCGATCATTGCCGGCGCCGGCGGCGCGGCGCACCTACCCGGCATGGCCGCCGCCAAGACCATTGTGCCCGTCCTCGGCGTCCCCGTCCAGAGCCAAGCGCTGCGCGGTCTGGATTCGTTGCTCTCGATCGTGCAGATGCCGGCCGGCGTGCCGGTTGGCACCCTCGCGATCGGCCGGGCCGGCGCCGTCAACGCCGCGCTGCTCGCTGCCGCCATCGTCGCCCAGACCTCGCCCGCCGTGGCCGACGCGCTCCGCCGCTTCCGCGAGGACCAGACTCGCACCGTGCTCGACGACCCGGATCCAGCCGCGCCGCGGTGAACGTCGGTATTCTCGGCGCGGGTCAGCTCGGGCGCATGCTCGCTCTGGCTGGCATCCCACTCGGGCTCCGCTTTCGAACCCTTTCGCCCGGTGACGACCCGCCGGTCGTCGGTGTCGCCCAGCACATCGATGCGGATTACGACGACGCCAACGCGCTGGACCGCTTCGCCCATGGCCTGGACGTGATCACCTTCGAGTTCGAGAACGTCCCCGTCGATGCCGTGCGCCGGCTGGCCCGCGACCTGCCCGTCTGGCCGCCGCCGCGGGCGCTCGAGATCGCTCAGGATCGACTCGCAGAAAAGGAGTTCTTCCAACGGCTCGGCGTGCCGACGGCGCCCTTCCTGCCCGTCGATTCGCGAGACCAGCTCGACGGAGCCCTCGCGCAGCTCGGCACGCCTGCCATCCTCAAGACTCGGCGCTGGGGCTACGATGGCAAAGGTCAGCTCGTCATCGATCGCGTCGGGCAGGCTGCTGCAGCCTGGCAGCGCCTCGGCGGCGTGCCGCTCATCCTCGAGGGCTTCGTTCACTTCGACCGTGAGCTGTCCGTCCTCGCCGTGCGTGCCTGCCGCGGCGCCGTCGCCTGCTACCCGCTCGTCGAGAACACGCACGCCGACGGCATCCTGCGCGTGTGCCGCGCACCTGCGCCCGGTACTGCAGCCCAGCTGCAGCACGAAGCCGAGCAAATCGCCCGCGCCGCGCTCGACCACCTCGACTATGTCGGCGTGCTCGCCATCGAGCTGTTCGAGGTGGCGGGCCAGTTGCTCGCCAATGAGATGGCGCCGCGCGTCCACAACTCCGGTCACTGGACGATCGAGGGTGCCGAGACCAGCCAGTTCGAGAACCACCTGCGCGCGATCCTGGACCTGTCGCTCGGCGCTACGAGTCCGCGAGGCGCGAGCCTCATGCTCAACCTGATCGGCGAGCTGCCTGCGGCCGACACGCTGCTCGCCATGCCAGGCGCGCACCTCCACCTGTACGGCAAGACGCCACGGCCCGGCCGCAAGCTCGGTCACCTGACCGTGCGGGCAGACGACACCCGCGAGCTGGACGCGGCGCTCGCATACCTGCGCCCGATCGTGCGTTCAAACCGCTGAGCGCGCCGAGAACGCAGAGGGTTCGCCGGCATGCCGCGGCCAACCGGCGCGCTCATTCGGGGATAGAATCGATCTTCGGCCGCCTCCGCTCCTCAGCGTCACGAACAGACGAGCCCATGTTCTGTTGCTTAAAGGCTCTCGCCGTCCGCGGTGAGATTGCTCCGCGCCATCCCCGTCCGCGGCTGTAGCGATGGCTGACGGTCGCCGTACTAACGAAAAGAGCGGCGCACTCGCGCCGCTCACGTCCCCTCAGGCGGCCTGCGTCGCCGCTTCCTCGTGCTCCACACCCGCCCGCGCCGTTCCATGCCCGATCACCGGTGCACAGAAGCGTCGCCCGATCAGCTCGAGCTGCGCACGATCCAGCTTCGACAGCGAGCTGTAGCGTTGACCCAGGAACTCGATCGTCTCCTTCAACCACTCGTTGCGCTCGGCCTCCTCCGCCTGCAACACGTCGCACTGATGCACCAGGCTCATCAACTCGTCCCGCGCGCGATCCATGTCGCTGCGCGGAGGTCGGTTCGACTTCTGACTCAAGACCCCTCCCGTCTGTTGGCGATCCACATGAACCATATAACTACACCACTTCATCGTCAGAGGTCCGCCGCCGGCGCAACACGGATCCGGACCGCCGGCGACATGCCCGGCCTCAGCGGGCGGTGATCCGCACCGGACCAGGCCAGACGGATCAACCGGTCGCCCGGTGAAACCGGCAGCCGCCAGAGGAAGCGGCCCTCGTCCAGGGTCCGGATGTCCGCCGCGGCGGGCATGTACTCCGTGTCGTCCACATAGGCGTGCAGGTGCAGACGCCCCGCCATCCAGCCGCGGGGGGTGAGACTCAGAGGGGCGGTGGTGCGGAAGACGACGTCCACGCTGTCGCCGCGGATCAGCTCGCTGGCGCGAGGTGCGAGCAGCTCGAGCTGCAGCGGGCCGGCCACGGCGGCCGTAGAGTCCCGGTTGCCGGCCCACAGTCCGAGCGCGAGAATCCCTGCGCCCGCGAGCAGCAGCCCGATCACTGCGGGGACGATCGTTCGACGGCCGGCGTCATGTGCCGCAGGAGTGCCCACTTCTGCGGCGGCGGCGCCGGTCGGTCGATGATGGGAGTGCATTGGCGGATTCGATCTGGTTCTGGGTGGTCTTCAACGCCTTCGTTCTCGCGATGCTGGCGTTGGACCTCGGCGTCTTTCACCGCACGCCGCACCGGATCACCGTGCGCGAGGCGAGCATCTGGGTCGGCGTCTGGATCACGCTGTCGCTCATCTTCAATGCCGGCATCTACTTCGTGTACGGGCGGGAGCGCGCGCTCGAGTATCTCACGGGCTACGTCATCGAGTATTCGCTCAGTGTCGACAACATCTTCGTCTTCGCGGTCATCTTCTCGTACTTCTCGGTTCCGTCACGGTTTCAGCACAAGGTCCTGTTCTGGGGAATTCTGGGTGCGCTGGTGATGCGCGGCATCATGATCTTGCTGGGCACCGCGCTGATCGCTCGGTTCCACTGGATCATCTACATCTTCGGCGCCTTCCTGATCTATACCGGGATCCGGATGGCACTGCGGCGCGATGCGCAGATGGAGCCCGGCCGGAATCCGGCGGTGCGCCTGACGCGCCGGCTTTTCCCGATCCTGAAGCGCTATCATGGCGACCGTTTCTTCGTGACCCGCGCCGGGCGCCGCTACGCGACGCCATTACTGCTGGTGCTGGTGGTGGTCGAGGCGACCGACGTCGTCTTCGCGCTGGATTCCATCCCGGCGATATTCGCGATTACGCGAGACCCGTTCATCGTCTACACATCGAACGTATTCGCGATCCTCGGTCTGCGCTCACTCTACTTCGCGCTACGTGGCGCGCTCGACCGGTTCCACCTGCTCGAATACGGTCTTGCGCTCGTGCTGATCTTCGTCGGCGTGAAGATGCTGCTCGAATCGTGGGTCGAGATCCCGACGACGCTCGCGCTCGGCGTCGTGGTGACGATCCTCGCCGTGGCTGTCATGCTGTCGCTGCTGCGACCGCCGCGCGCAGGCGCTCCGTTACGGTTCGGCAGCGATGAGCCGCCGGATCAATCCACGCCGGAGAACAACCGCTCCCAACGGATGTCCTGAAGCCAGGGCATCGCCTTGGCCGACCCGGGATCGAACGAGAAGTAGATGCCGAGGACGCGACCCTTCACCTTGTCCCGCTCGACAAAGCCCCAGTAGCGCGAGTCCAGGCTCAGGTCGCGGTTGTCACCCATGGCAAAGAAACGGTCATGAGGCACGATGATCGGGCCCCAGTCGTTGAGCGTCGGACGATAAGTCTGCGCGTCGACGCCCGGCGCGAGGTAGTCGTGCTGCCACGCCATCCAGGGATGATACTGGTTGGCTTCCGGTGCGCGATGCTGGACGTACGCCTCGCCCTGCGGCACGCCGTTCAGGTGCAACACGCCATCGCGCATGTCGAGCGTATCGCCGGGGAGTCCGACCAGGCGCTTCACCAGATCGAGGCCTGGTGCGTGTGCGGCGCGGAACACAATGATGTCGCCTCGTTCCGGCGTGTCGTAGCCGGGCATCTGGGCGCCGACCCAGGGCACCTCGGCGCCGTATACGGCCTTGTTCAACACGAGAAAGTCGCCGACCAGCAGCGTGTCCTCCATCGAGCCGGACGTGATGACGAAGGTCTGGATCAGGAACGTGCGGATGACGAGGAACAGCAGCACGGCGCCGCCGATCGATTTGGTCCATTCCCACGCCCAGCGGGCGGCGCCGGCCGCACTGCCGGCCGCACCCGTAGCCGTCGAGCCGGCGGTCGCGCCCGCCGCGCCTGCG